>DASPVD010000118.1:0-20243 GCA_035622555.1 Candidatus Eremiobacteraceae bacterium
CGGCGCACACATCTCCTTTGTTTTGACAGATTCGCAAAAAACACGGGGGGTGTCCTCTACCCATGTTCACTCGTCACAGTGTCGCCGAACCTCATTCTTTGACGGTCACCTTCGCCTGGCCGATCCTCTGCAGATTCTCCCCAGCCCGCAAAGCATTCCGACTCGCCACTCGCTTGCCCCGAGTTTCCAGGGGCGACCGCTTTCTCAGCGCCGCTGCCTTGTAACTCCTTTGTTTCCGCTTGATACAAAAATAGGGGGAGGGGGCCCTATTGTGACGTCGTCACACGCGGTAAAAATTTTTACGTTAACTCCTTTGCTTGCTATGCCGTTAGAAAAAGGAGGGATAGAGGGAGTAACTGATTTATAAACACGCTAGAAGCGTGCCCCCGTATCGTTGCCCAACGGCTGTGGGATATACTCCAAATCAGCCTCGCGGTGACAGGTCGCATTCCGGGGCGTTGCGCCGAACAGCCCGCTTCGGCACGAGGGAACAACTTGACCAATCTAGTGCAAATCCGCGATGGAGAGGCTTCCGCCGAGATTGCGGCGGAAAAAGAGCGCCGCTTGCTCGCCCAACTGCGCAAGCTTTCCTCGGTCATTGTGGCGCTGTCGGGAGGCACCGACTCGGCGTACTTGGCGTGGGCCGCACACCAGGTTTTGGGCGGGCGCGCCTTGTCCGTGACGGCCACTTCCCCAAGCTATTCGGCGTTCGATCGCGAGCAGGTGGAAAGCTTCCTCCGTGCCACCGGGGCTCGCCATGAATTCATCGAGACTCACGAGTTGGAAAATCCCGCCTACCGCGTTAACGATGCCAGTCGCTGCTACTACTGCAAGGATGAGCTGTTTTCCATGCTGGATGCCGTCGCCGCTGAACGTCATTACGCTGCGGTGGCCTACGGAGTGAATGCCGATGATACTTCGGACTTCCGTCCCGGCCAGCGAGCTGCCGCCGAACATCGTGTGCTGACTCCTCTGCTGGATGCGCAACTGCACAAGCTGGAAATCCGGCTGCTGGCCTTGCGCGCCGGTCTGCCGATGTGGGACCGGCCAGCCTCGGCTTGCCTGGCATCGCGCCTTCCGTATGGCACCGAAGTTACCGAGGAACGCCTGGCGCTGGTGGAACGAGGGGAGGCGGTACTCCGGCGATTGGGCTTCCGCCAGTTCCGCGTGCGCCTGCACGATAAGTTAGGGCGTGTGGAAGTCGCTCCGGAAGAGCTTCCCCGGGCGCTGACACCGGAAATCGCCGCGGCCATCGCGGCGGGGCTGAAACAGGCGGGATTCCGCTATGTCACCTTGGATTTGGAGGGCTATCGCCAAGGCTCCTTGAACGAAGGCTTGAAGAAAGCTGCGGGAACATAATTGCTCTGATTTGCGTTTCTTATCATGGAGGCAGAGTCGAGCGTATGATTTCCCTGAGCACAGTAGCCCGTCGCGCGTCGATCCCAGCGGCGGTTGTGATGTGTGCCAGCCTGGCGCTGGCGCCGCAGCGGATAACCGCGGCGGACAACACTTTTGATCGCACCTTAACGGTTTCCGGGCCGGTACGGTTGGAGCTGAGCAACGGCTCAGGCAGTGTGGATATTCGCGGCAGCGCCGACGGCAAAGTACACATTTTCGGCAAAGTGACCGCCGGCTGGTCGGTCTTCGGCAACTCCGACAAAAACGTCCAGGACCTCGTGGCCAATCCTCCCATCCAGCAACACGACAACGTCGTTCGCATCGGCAGCGGCGTCTCTTCGTTGTTTCACAATGTTTCCATCGACTACAAAATTGAAGTGCCGCACGACACCGATGTGGACGCCTCGGTGGCATCCGGCGGAATGACCATTGATAACGTCCGCGGACCGGTTAAGGCTTCCTCGGCTTCAGGCTATTTGCATGTGTACGGCGTGGAACGTGACACCCAGCTGTCCGTGGCCAGCGGATCGATCGATGTCTCGAATGTGGGCGGCTTTCTCCACGCCAACAGCGCCTCCGGCGATGTCGTGTTGGCGGACATAAAAGGCGATGTCAGCACCAGAGCGGCCTCCGGGTCGATTCGCGTGTCTAATCCTGGGGGGCGGGTGGAGGCTTCGTCGGCCAGTGGTTCGGTTGAAGTCAGTGGCGCCAGAAACGATGTGAAGGTCAGCGCCATTTCCGGGTCGGTGAACGTAACCGGCGACCCCAGCGCCAGCCGCTACTGGGAATTGAAATCCATCTCCGGGTCGGTTGACATTCACGTGCCGCCCAACGCCAGCTTTTTGCTGACCGCCGAGACCACTTCCGGGAGTATCCGCACCAATATTCCCGTCGTCCTGGAAGAGCAAGGAAAGCACTCCTTGCGCGCGCACATCGGATCTTCTTCCGGCCGCATTGAGGTCCACACGGTATCCGGCGGAGTGGAAGTTCAGGGCTCCTAGCGGAATGGAGGTTTGGCGGTTTTCACGGGCGCGGTGCAAAGCCCAGCGTGGACCAGTAGAATAGAGTTTGTGCCCAGGTTCCCCTTAACGCTTGTTCGATGGTTTGCCGCGCTATGGCTAGGTGCCGGATTACCGGTCTGGGCACTGGCGCAAACGCAAGAAACACCAAAACCATCCACCCCGCCACCGGCAACCATTCCATACGCGCCCGATAAACAAATCACCTCGCTACAAACCACCGAGCGGCAGGATCTGCAGCGCGCTATTCAAGAGGCCGCCAATGACCGCGCCGCCTTGGTCAAGAATCTCGAATCTTTTCTGAAAAAGTATCCCGAATCTTCGCAACGGCCGCAGATTTACCGGGCTCTTGTGGAATCGAGCTTGCAACTGCGGGATTTTCCGCGGGCCTTGGATTATTCCGAACGGCTGGTGTCGCTCAATCCTCAAGACATTTCCAACACGGTGCTCACGATTCAACTGTTGAATCGCTACGGCGATGTGCCCGGATATCGACGCGCGGTGTTTTACTGCAGCCGCGTCATGGAAGCCATCGATCACACACCGCAATCGGAAAAGTCTCCCCGCCTGTCCACCGAAGAGTGGGAAATGTCGAAGAAGAAAGACCGGTCGGCGCTGCTGCTGACGCGCGGTGAGTTGTACCAAAAGCTTAGCGACACGGAAAATGCCCAGAAAGATTTTGCCGCGAGTTATGCTTTGATACCAAACGCGACCGCGGCCGAACGCTTGGGCGCTCTGGCCGAGCTGAAGAATGATCTGAATACCGCCATCCAGCAATATGCCCGGGCCTTCGCGCTGACCGAAGGCGCCAATGGCGCACCATCGCGCGGCGACTTGCGCAGGAAGGTCGGGAATGTTTGGAGGTTGGCTCACGGTTCGGAAGACGGGCTCGGTGACTATTTGCTGCGCGCCTACGACGAGACCATGGCCGCAAATGGCGCTGCGAAACCGGCGCGCAATTCGACCGCTAAAGAGCCTTATGACTTCATTCTGCGGAAGGTCAGCGACGGACGACCGGTTCCGCTCAGCGACGCCAAAGGCAAAGTGATCGTGCTTAGTTTCTGGGCCACCTGGTGCGGGCCTTGCCGGGAACAGGAACCAGTATTCGAGAAGGTCGCGGCACGCTATTCCAACAAAGCAGACGTGCTCTTTTACGCCTTGAACTGCGACGATGACGAATCACTGGTGGGACCGTTTCTGGCGCAAGAAAGGCCGAAGACTCCGGTATTGTTTGCCGACGGGCTCGACCGCTTGTTGAGGGTTGATTCTTTTCCTACGACGGTGATTCTAGACCGTACGGGCAAGATGGCGTTCCGGCAAGATGGATTCGATCCCGAAGGGTTTGAAAAGTCATTGGCGGAAGCAATCGATCGAACCGCAGCTACCACCGAAGGATCGCCCAGCGCCGTTCGGAAACCTTAGTTTCCTGCGGACAGAACATTGGGAAACTGCAGGGCGGTTTCTTTGGCCGCTAGGATGGTGTTGGTGTGAATCTGCACGGTGTCCGCCAAGCGCCGTGCGTAACCGCCCGCCAAGGTGGTCGCTACCGGAATGTTCCGTTGGCGCGCCTCGTGAAAGACCGCCCGGTCTCGCTCCTGCAATCCGTTCATGGAAAGACGTAAACCACCAAGCTGGTCATCCAGGTAAGGGTCCGCACCTCCGACGTAAAAGACGATCTGCGGTTTGAAGGTATGCAAGGAATCGCGAACTGCCGGGAGCAAAGCGGCCAAGTACCCGTCGTCCGTCACTCCGTCCTTCATGTTCAGGTCGAGACTCGAAGGAGGTTTGTGCGCAGGATAGTTGTTGAGCTGATGGATGGACAGAGTGAAGACAGAATCGTCGCCGGCGAAGATGGCGGCTGTCCCATTGCCGTGATGGACGTCGGTGTCGATGACCATAGCTTTGCGAATGGCTCCATCGTGTTGCAGGCGACGAATGGCCACGGCCACATCGTGAATGGCACAGAAGCCTTCGCCATGGCCAGGATGGGCGTGATGAAAGCCGCCACCGAGATTGCAGCCGAACCCGTCACGCAAAGCGGCTCGACCCGCAGCAATGGAACCGCCAGCCGCCAACCAGAAAGCCTGCACGAGTTCCGGGGAGTACGGAACTTCCAGTTTCATCTCGTCACTGAGGGTCAGAGTGCCGGTTTTCAGCTTATGCACCCAGTCCGCGGTGTGGACACGAAGGATGTCCTGATCCCCTGCCGAAGCGGGGAACAGGAAATCGTCGTTGCCGGCAATCCCATCAGCGACCAACTTTTCCGCGATCAGCCTGAATTTCTGAGATGGAAATACATGCGCACCTAAGTGCAGGTCGTAACCCTGGTGATAGACCAACTTGAATGGAAGCATGGTGGTAGCTGGTTCTCTCGAGTCCTGGCCTAGTTCTCGCGTTCGAGGATAAAGTCGGGAAGGGTCAAGAGCGCGCGGCCATACTCGGCGTGACCGCCGCCGTTGATGCACTCTTTGGCGCGTCGCGCATAGTCAAACGCCAGATTGCGGGTGCGTTCCAGAGCGCCGGAGTCGCGCACCAGGGCCACCAGAGTTTCCGGCTGAACCGAATGAAACTCCTTTTCCTGGAGCACACGGGCGACTAACTCGCGGGCTTCGCTGTGTCCGTTGTCCATGGCATAGATCAGCGGGAGCGTAACCTTGCCTTCTTTCAGGTCGCTTAAGGCTGGCTTGCCCAGTTGTTCGCTGGATGCGGTGAAATCGAGTAAATCGTCGACAAGTTGGAAGGCCAGCCCCGCGTAACGGCCGTATTCGGCCAGGGCATCCTCGTGCTGCTCGTCAAAACCGCCGAGAACCGCGCCCAACCGGGCACATCCGCTGAACAAGCAGGCGGTCTTGTGAGTGGCCAGCTTCAGGGCGTCTTCTTCGGTGACATCGATGCGCCCGATCTTTGTTAACTGAATCAACTCGCCCTCGACCATTTTCTGGGTCAGGTCGATGAGAATGTCCAGCACATGGAAATTACGCTCTTGCAGCGCGATTTGGAAAGATTGCATGTACAACCAGTCTCCGGCAAGCACGCTGCGATGGTTGCCCCAGCGAGTGTTAACGGAGGGGCGGCCACGGCGGGTGTCGGCACTGTCGATCACGTCGTCATGAATGAGGGTGGCGCTGTGCAACAACTCCACCACGGCTGCCAGTTCGATGGCGCTTCGACGGTTGACCTGCTGCCCGGACGCATAGCCGTAGCACAGAAGCAGCAGGGCGGGACGCAAACGCTTCCCTCCCCCGCCTAGCAAATAACTGGCTATTTCAGAAACGGGTTGATACGCCGAGGCGCTCTGCCGCGACAGTTCCTGCTCCACACAAACCAGGTCTTCCCGAACGAGCTCAAAAATTTCTTTGACTGTCAATAACGCTATGATCGTCCTCCTGAAATTGGCACCCGTTCCTACAAGGGAACCACAGCCGGGGACGCAATCGGCTGGGCGAGATGGAAGAAGCGGCGAAAATTAGCCGAGGTCACCGACGCCACTTCTTCGGTCCTTAAGTCTCTCACAATCGCAAGGGTCTTAGCCACTTCCAGGACATAAGCAGGCTCGTTGCGTTTCCCCCGCATGGGCTGCGGCGCCAGGTATGGAGAGTCCGTTTCAATCAAAATGCTCTCCAACGGCAAACCCTTCGCAACATCGCGAATGTTCTGCGCTTTTGGATAAGTCAAATTGCCGGTGAACGAAACCATAAAGCCCATGTCCAAGCCGCGGTGGGCATCCTGAATGGTGCTGGTGAAGCAGTGCAGAATGCCGCCGAGACCCGTGGGTCTCCAGTGCGCCTCGAGCATATCCAGACAGTCGGACCAGGCGTCGCGGCAGTGGATGACGATGGGAAGCTTGGCGGTTCGTGCCAGGTCCATCTGCAGGCGGAAGACACGTTGCTGAACGTCGCGGGGAGAGTGGTCGTAGAAGTAGTCGAGGCCAATTTCACCCCAGGCGATCACTTTCGGGTGCTCAGCCAAGCGAGCCAAAGTTTGCAGATGGGCGGGAGTAACGTCTTTTGCCTCGTGGGGATGGATGCCGACGGTAGTGTAGATCCAGTTGTGGGATTCCGCGTAGGGGAAGGCGGCATCCAGTTTCTGGGGACCAGGACCTACGCCAATGGCGAGAATGGCGTTCACCCCAGCAGTCTGAGCTCGCGCCAACATGGCGTCGCGGTCTTGGTCAAACTGCGGAAAGTCAATGTGCGCGTGAGAATCGATCAGGTCCATGAATGAGTTGTCGTAAGTTTTGAGTTCTAGCCGGAAATCGTAAATACAGGTGGTAACTAGGCAATCGGATAAAACGGCGTCATTTTAAGCGGGCGCCCACTTCGACATCCTCGTGAAAACCGGCGAGGACGGGTCGCCCCTCGGGGCCAACGGAAGCGGCGACGATCATGCCATTGGACTCAACACCGCGAAGTTTGCGAGGAGCCAGATTGACGACGACGACGACTTTTTGTCCGATGAGCGATTCCGGCTGGTAATACTGAGCGATGCCGGCACAGATCTGGCGGACCTCCGAGCCGATATCAACGGTGAGCTTGAGGAGCTTATCAGCGCCTACGATACGCTCAGCAGTTTTGACCTGTCCCACGCGCATCTCGACCTTGGAAAAGTCCTCGATTCCGATTTTCTCCTGTGGCCCCGCGGTCGTAGGAGCGGTGCCGGCGGCTGTATGCGCCGTGGCAGATGGTGCGGGTGCAGCGGGTGTGGGATTCAGTTCTTCGTTAGCCATTGCCTCGATCCTCTCGATCGCTTCGTTCTTTTCGACGCGGGGGAACAGCGCCTGGAATTTGCCTAAAGTGACGCCGGGAGCCAACTGCCCCCAGCGCAAACCATCTAGCTCGGTCGTGCCAACAGGGGTGGTTTGGCCCAGCATGAGCCAGACTTTTGCGGTGCTCTCGGGCAGGACCGGATGAGCCAGGGCGGTCACGATGCGCAGCAGTTCCGCGCTGGTCCATAGAATCGTGGCCTTGCGCGACTCTTCATCGGGGGAATTTCCTAGCGCCCAAGGCTGCTCGGTGGTCAAGTACTTGTCGGCAGAAGCGATGACGCTCCAGATGGTTTCCAGAGCGCGCGCAAATTCGAATTTGTCGTAGCGCTCGAGGACCTCCCCGATAGCATTCTGCGCCTCCTTCGCCAAGGCATCGTCTTGTGGCAAATGGGTTCCTGGCTTTGGAACTGTTCCTGCGAAGTTCTTTTCCAGCAGCGCGGCGGTGCGGCTGGCGAGATTGCCAAGACCATTGGCCAGATCGCTGTTGTACCGCGTAACCAGCGCGTCATAGCTAAAGTTGCCGTCCTGTCCGAAAACGACTTCTCGTAACAAGAAGTAACGCAACGCATCCATGCCCAACATATTGACGATGGGACGCGGCAGCACCACGTTGCCTTTGGACTTGCTCATCTTGGCCGCATCCATCAGGAACCAACCATGCGCCCAAACCTGCTTGGGAAGCGGCAGCATCGCGGCCATCAGGAATGCGGGCCAATACACGGTGTGGAAGCGGATGATGTCCTTGCCGATCAAATGGACATCGGCAGGCCACATGCCGCGTTTCTCGAATTCCGGGCCGCCTACGGCGGTTAGATAGGCGGTAAGGGCATCGAACCAGACGTAAAAGACGTGCGGCTCTTCACCCGGGACGGGGATGCCCCAACGAAGGCTGGTGCGGGTAATGCTGAGGTCTTTTAAGCCGCCCTCGACGAAACTGATGATTTCGTTCCTACGAGTCTCTGGTTGAATGAACTGGGGAAATTTCTTGTAGAAGTCCAGTAAGGGTTTTTGAAAGGCTGAGAGTCTGAAGAAATAGTTCTCTTCAGTGACGGTTTCGGTGGGGCGGCCGCAGTCGGGGCAAGGATCGCCAGGTTTGGCGTCGTTTACGTAAGCGTTGTCGTAAATACAATATTGACCGGTGTAGTGCCCTTTGTAGACGTAGCCATTCTCTTTGAACAGCCGGAAGAGCCACTGGACCGTGCGGACGTGCTGCAAGTCGGTGGTGCGGACGAATTCGTCAGCAGTCAGGCCCAAATCGTCCCATAGCGCCCGCCAAACATCGGCCATGCGGGCGACAAACTCGGATTCAGGAATGCCAGCCTTTTTGGCGGCGCGTTCGACGTTGACACCGTGCTCGTCTGTGCCGGTGGTCATGACCACGTCGTAGCCGCGCATCTTTTTGTAACGACGCAGTATGTCGGCAACGATGGTGGTGTACGTATGGCCGATGTGCGGCAGGCCGTTGGTGTAATAAATCGGCGTGGTTATATAGAATTTTTCTTTTCGTTCAGCCATTGTGACTTTGCGTTTCCGGCGTTCCCTGTTCCGCTCCAAGAACCGACTGCGTTTATGTGTGCTATGAGATTACGGCGAGGTCCCAAGTATCGCCGCGGTATCAATCAGAGCTTTGTCCATTCCACCTGCGGATAGCCTCTTCCATTACGTCGCGAAGGGGCACACCATGCTCTTCTGCCAGTTTACGGCAATCGTCAAATTCGGGGGAAACATGTTGGATGCGCCCTTCGGCGCGAGCGATCTTCAGGCGAAGCGCACCGAAACGCGTATTTACGGTGACAAATTCCCGCGGCAGAGCGTGGCGATCGACCAGGTGGCTGCGAACGCCGAGAGTAGTGGTTTCGGCGAAGAGCATCTGCTGGAATTTGTGTTCGTCTTCCGGCTTGCACAAGATGGTTACCACCATTCCCGGGCGGCTTTTCTTCATTTGCACGGAAGTGGCGAACACATCCAAGGCGCCAGCGGCCAGGGCTTTGTCGAGCAAATAGCCAAAGATCTGCGGGTTCATGTCGTCGAGATTGGCTTCCAGGACGCAAATCGTTCCGCTGTGGCTTTGTACGCTACTGTCCATCATTTCGCCGGTCATTATACGGAGCACGTTTGGCTGGCCTTCTATGTCGGCGGTGCCCGCGCCATACCCGATGGCGCTGACTTGCATCGGGGGTTGTGGGCCGAAGGTGTCGCACAGAGCCGCGACAATCGCGGCCCCGGTCGGGGTCACTAGTTCCCTTTGCACACCGTTCGAGTAGGTCGGCTTGCCGATCAAGAGGCGTGCTGTGGCGGGAGCAGGAACTGGCAAAACGCCGTGGGCCATTTTCGCAGTTCCCCCGCCCACGTTAAGCGGCGAACAGGCAAATTTCTCAAGACCAAGCTCTTCGAAGCCGATGCTCGCGCCAACGATATCGATGATGGCATCGACGGCGCCGACTTCGTGAAAATGAATTTTTTCGATAGGAACATCATGAACGCTGGCTTCCGCCTGCCCCAACTTGGTGAAAATGGCACTGGCGCGCTGTTTGACACGGGGATCGAGGTTTGATTTGTCCAATATCGACAAAATGGTTGAGAGCGACCGATGAGTCTGAGTGTCTTCAGTTTTCACTTGAATGTGCGTGGCAGCCATGCCGTCCTTCCACACTTTGGTCGAATGAATTTCCCAACCAGGCACTTGCAGACCATCGAGATTGGCGCGCAAAGCGTCCAGGGAGCAGCCGGCGTCAACCACCGCGCCGAGGGTCATGTTGCCACTAATTCCGCTAAAACAATCGAAATAGGCGATTTTCATGCGGTGCTCTCGGGGAGCGTACTCCGATAGTATCGGCCCCGGTAGGGGGCGTCAAACCGCGGCCCCGTTGCCTGCGGCCCGAACAACCCGTCTCGACACAGGGGTAACTCTGGGTGTTTTTTCAGGTGGTCTGGGTCTTGAGTTTCAGCACCAGGGTACGATCCAAGCGAAAGCGCATGGTGGTTTCGGCGGCCACTTTCACCGTTTTGCCGCGGGTGAAGATCTGAGTAAGCAAGCCTGCCCCCGCACCAGCGGCAGCGCCGATGCCGGCACCACGCCCGCCGCCGAAAATCGCGCCCATCAAACTGCCAAAACCTGCGCCGGCACCGCCATATTCGAGGGTGCGCTTATTGCCACCGATTCCCCTGCCGCTATTCAGATCCACATCGGAAGTATCGACGCGATACTCTTTGCCGGCAACGTCCACGGAAAAGAGATCGAGAGCCAGTTCTGGGCTGTGAACGGCCCCACCGCTGGTAATGTTTCGGACTACAAGTTTGGCGCGTGTTCCCCGCGGAATGGCAATTCCGCCGGAGCTGTCGGGAACGTCTTCACTGACGCTGGCAGAGAACAACTGGCCGGTGTAGGAACTATCGGAATCGATAGACTCGTCCGTGTGGACAACGATCTCGGTGCCGCGAGGAATCACTCGAGCCACACCGCTGCTGGCCGAAGCAGGCGAAGCGGTTGGAGTAAAGACAATCGTCTCCACGTCGCGCAGAGGAAATTTGTAATCGATACCCATACCGTCGCGGAAAGCGATGTAGTCGGGGCCGTTGTATTGGCCGGAATACAGCTTGCCATTACGCAGGGTGACAATGTCCTGCCCTCGCGAAAACACCAGTGATTGCAGGTCGGATATGGGGAAGTTGTATTGCACACCTTGGCCGTCGGTGAAATCGATTTGGCCGCTGTTGGCAGGCATAAATTGGCCGGAATAACTGGCGCCATCGCGAAGGATCACGGTGTCTGCCCAGAGAGATGTGGAAGCGAAGAACAATACAGATATGGCGACGAGGCCCAGTGGTTTCATGACACCCTCTCGGATTCGAAATTTTCCTGACCTGTGGCGTGGACAGCGCGGGAATAGATCGCGCCTGCGCAGGTTTTTGAGTCTACACCACGGGGAACCCCCACGAAATGAATTTCCTGTTTACGACCACCAAGCGTGCTTGGATTCCTTGCTGCTATACTGGAAAACTTCCAGGTTTGTATAACAAGAGATTGAGGCACTGTGTACCTGACGATTCGGAATCGGCTTCGCGACGCTATCGATGCGTTCATACAGAAGACTTACGGTGTCGCGATTCCCGTTGTTCTGGAGAAGCCACCCAAACTGGAAATGGGAGAAGCTGCATCGCCGGTGTGTTTTGAGCTGGCAAAACGGCTGAAAAAGGCGCCGCGCGCGATTGCGCAGGAAATTGCCGCAGGACTGGCCGAGGTGCCGGGAATTGCGCGGGTCGAAATCGCCGGAGGGGGTTACCTGAACGCGCATTTCGATCGAGCTGCGTTCTGGCAGTGTCTTGTGGAAGAGCAACAGAGGAAAACTTCGTTGACGAACGAGACAAGACAGAAAGTCATAGTCGAGCATACCAGCATCAACCCGAATAAGGCCGCGCATATCGGACACCTGCGGAACGCCGTGCTCGGAGACACGATGGTGCGGTTGCTGCGCCATACCGGCCATGAGGTTTTGGTCCAAAACTACATCGATAACACTGGAGTTCAGGTAGCTGACGTGGTGATTGCGTTCCAGCACATGGAGGGGAAATCACTGGCAGAGGTTAGGAGATTAGCCGCAGAGCCTCGATTTGATTACCTCTGCTGGGACCTGTACGCGAAGGCCGCGCAATTCTTCGAGCAAGACAAGGATCGCGCCGCGAAACTACGAGGGGAAACGTTGAAAGCGATTGAAGCGGGCAGCGGGGAAACCGCAGAGATGGCTGCGTGTATCGCCGATACGATTGTCGGTTATCACCTGCGCACCATGGCCCGGCTGGACATCTATTACGAATTGCTGGCCCGAGAGAGCGAGATCCTGCACCTACATTTCTGGGATGCCGCCTTCGAAAAGCTGAAGGCCAGTGGCGCAATTCTATACGTTACCAGCGGTAAGAATGCAGGCTGCTGGGTTATGCCTTGGGCGAAGAGCGGCGATGAAGAAGAGGCGGGTAAAGACGAATCGCCAGATTCGCCCACAGACGAAGATCAGGCAAAGATCATCGTTCGATCGAACGGAACAGTGACGTACGTAGGCAAGGACATTGCCTATCAGCTGTGGAAATTTGGGCTGTTGGGCAAAGATTTTCATTACCGGAAGTGGCCAAGCCCGCCGGACAGTAAAACAGTCTGGGCTACAACAGGCGGCCCCAACGAGCCGGGTGTGCCTCATTTTGGCGGCGTGGAGGTCGTGTACAACGTGATTGACGCGCGCCAAGCGTATTTGCAGGACGTGGTGGCGGAAGGAGTGCGGGCGCTGGGATACGACAAGGAAGCGCAGAACTCCATTCATTTCGACTACGAAATCGTCGCGCTAACGCCGCGATGCGCCTCGGAAATGGGTTATGAGATTAGCGGACAAGAGTCCAAGTCGTACGTTGAGGTGAGCGGGCGCAAAGGCCTGGGAGTCAAGGCGGATGATTTGATTACCCGGATGCTGGAAGCTGCAGAGGCGCGAGTGCTGCAAAAGCAATCGACCATGGCGGCTGCGGAATTGGCGAGAACGGCGAAAGAGTTGGCGGTTGGAGCGCTGCGATTTTTCCTGCTGAAATACACGCGGAACACCATTATTGCGTTCGATTTTGAAGATGCGCTGAAAGCAGAAGGCGAAACCGGCCCGTATTGCCAATATGCGGTGGTGCGCATTCGGGGGATTCGTCGAAAAGGGGCGGAATCGTTATCGAGACGGCCAGAGATTGACGTTAAGTCGCTGAGGGGAATCTTGGGCGGTCCGGACGCCGCAGACATTTGGGAGCTTGTGCTGATGGATGGATCGTTGGACTATGCGATAGACGCAGCGATTGGAGGCCAGGAGCCGGCGTTTGTTGCGAAGTATGCGTTTCAATTGGCACAGGCATTCAACAATTTCTACCACAAGCACCACATCCTGTCCGAACCCGATGAACAGAAGCGGGCGTTTCTAGTTACGCTCACAGAACTGGTCGAACGGCGGCTGGTTCAATCCCTGGGTTTGCTGGGAATTGAAACGCCTGAAAAAATGTAGATTCGCACAGGGACCATTCAGAGAGGGAGTAGAAGAACGTGCTGGCCATAACGACAGGGGCCAGTAGTGAACATGACGCCCGGGAATGCGGCAATCCGGGGATCGGCCAACGTAGACTGGATTAAACCTCCACGGAGAGCGATATGGCCATCCCTTGGGATCTTGATCTGCCGATTTTTGTCTGGTCGATGCTGAGAGCCATTAAGGGCAGGAAGAAGCGAGCTAGCCAAACCCCTCAGTCCATTCCCGTCGATCCCGAATACCAGGAGGTCCCGGAAGAGGAACTCACCCAAATCCAGCGACACTATCTGAGACTGCTTGACGAGCAACTGGCGGCATTGAATTACCGACCGGACTGTACGTATCGCACTACCAATTACAAGAACCTGGGAAAGAACCTGGTGCGACGCTATGTAAATGCCGGTGATTCCGCATCATGCGGCTTGAAGATCGTCGAGTTAAAGGTGAAGGTTGGCGATGCGGAAGCGGTGAAAACAAGCGCGACGGTAGCATTCACGACGCGATTTACCGACGGAAAAGTACTGACCACTTGCAACCTGCCGTTGAAAACGTTGCGGGACCAGCCCCCCAGGCTGGGTTGTACAAGAATGCCGGCAGGTCACGCGGATCGCCGAGTTGAAGCGACGCCACGAAGTCCGGGCCTCACAAATGGGACCCGCTATTGCTCCGGTCAGGGGCGCAAAGGCTGTTTTCGAAGAACAACGCCGAGAGCATCGGAAGCTTCCTGAGTATCAACTCGAACGAGGAATCTACCGGCTCGCACCAAGTGGACAAGAATACGAACCGACGGACAAAGCGTGGGCCCGTGCGGTTTTGAATCACCTCAATCCATTCGCGCGACGCATCGTCTGGCAAGAGTTGGTGTTATCAGTGCTGGTGGGCAGTGCCCTGCCCTTGCTCGCGATCGTGGTGATCGTGCCACAGCTCAAGGAACATTTGGAGGGGGTAGCAGCTCCAATGATGCTCTTCGCAACGATGGCGCTGATTGCGGCGGTCTATGCATTAGCAGGGGCCATCATAGGGGCGAGCTGCGATTGGGCACCGTTCTATTGGATCATGCTGATTTCCTATGTGCCCACGCATATGATGGCGGGCTGGAGCTTTGGTTGGTTTCCCTATAGCACGACGATGTTCGTGTTTTCGTTCCTTACGATGCAAGGCAGGCGGCGCCGAAATCTACTGTTTGAATCCACCGAACCAAGTTGATTTTGCCAGGCTACAACGACGTTACCAGCTGCACAATGGTGCGCAGGGCAACTCCCGTGGGCCCCTTGGCGAGCCAAGGCTTGGCTTCATCGTTCCAGGCAGTGCCGGCGATGTCGAGGTGAATCCAGGGAGTGTCGCCGGCAAATTCGCGGATGAACCACGCTCCGGTGATGGAACCGCCGCCTTTGCCGCTCCCAATGTTCTGAATGTCGGCAAAACTGCCCTTGATGAGGTCGCGATATTCCTCATCCATAGGCATGGGCCACATTTTCTCGCCGGCTTCCTTGGCGCTGGCGAGCAGCTTATCGGTCCAAGCCTGGTCAGAACCGAATACGCCGACGTTGACATTGGCAAGGGCTACGACGATCGCGCCGGTCAAAGTGGCAGCGTCAACCAGGTGAGTGGCGCCGAGCTGCTTGGCATAGTGAACACCGTCAGCCAAGATGAGCCGGCCCTCAGCGTCGGTGTTGAGCACTTCGATGGTCTTGCCGGACATGGCGGTTTGAATGTCGCCGGGCTTCTGCGCCCTTCCGCCTGGCATATTTTCCGTGGCGGGAACGACGCAAATGACCTTGACGTGGGGCTTCAAAGCAGCCAGGGCGCGCATAATGGCGATCATGGTGGCGCCGCCAGCCATGTCGTACTTCATTTTTTCCATGCCATCGGCGGGCTTAATGGAAATGCCGCCGGTGTCGAAGGTGACAGCCTTGCCGACCAGGCCGATGACCGGAGCGCCAGGCTTGGGATTAGACGGTGTGTAGGTGATGACAATCATGCGGGGCGGCTCGACACTACCTTGAGCGACGCTCAACAGCGCACCCATCTTCAACTCGGCGATCTTTTTCTCGTCTAAGATTTCGACGGCCAAGCCAGCTTCCTTGGCCATGGCTTCGGCCTTCTCGGCGAGGACTCGAGGAGTCAACTTGTTGGAGGGTTCGTTGACCAGGTCGCGGGCGAAATTCTGGGCTTCACCGATGATGCGGCCACGCACAACTCCCTTCTCCACCGAGCCTTTCTCGGTATCGGTGTATCCGGCGATGGCCGCGGTATCAATAAACTTGTCCTTCTTTTTTTCGGTTTTGTACTTGTCGGTTTCGAAATCGGCGGTGAGGAAACCCTCGGCAATAGCCTGAGCGTTGATTTCGGAGACGCCACCTTCGCGAACAGCGAAGACAAAACTGTGAACGGATCGAGTCTTCAAATAACGCAGAGCGACACCGGCAACCTTACGAAGGATAACGCCGTTAAACTGTTCGCGCTTCCCCGCCCCGATCAAGAGCAGCCGCTCAGCTTTCAGACCGGCTGGCGAATGAATCAGGGTGGTCTCCAGGGACTTCCCGGTAAGTTCGCCACGCTTGTTGAGCCGCGAAAGCATGCCGGAAGTTAACTGGTCTAGCTCAGCAGCGCGGCCTTGCGGACCGTCGTTATCATCGAAAACGTAAGTGACCAGAGCTTCGGTTTCAATGGCGGCAAGCGGCTTTGGTTCCAAAGTGATTTGCATGAGTTTTTATCGCCTCCGGTTGCGATACAGAGCTTGTTCCGCTTCACGACGGGCTTCCTTGGTGCGCTCTTCGTGACGGCGGTCCCACGATTTCTTACCTTGTGCCAAGGCGATTTCGACCTTGGCAATGCCGTCGCGGAAATAAATCCGTAAAGGAATAACGGTTAAACCTTTGGATTCCGTGCGGCCCGAGAGCTTGTGAATTTCACGTTTGTGGAGCAGGAGCTTGCGATCACCGAGTGGTTCATGGTTCCAGGGACCACCGGGCATATATTGGGCAATATGGGCGTTAGCCAGGAAGGCGCCGGAAGGCTTGAAGTCCACAAAGGCATCGCGGATATTGGCTTTGCCTTCGCGAAGGGCTTTGACTTCGGTGCCATGCAACACCAGGCCGGCCTCAAGCTTCTCAAGAATGTGGTAGTTGTAGGAGGCGGCGCGGTTCTGGGCCACGATTAGCTCGCGAGGTTTCTGAGCGAGTTTGCCCTTCTCAGTTCTTTTATTTGCCTTGGCCACAATCTTCCATTCTACCTGATGCTGCGTCTAAAGAGAGAGAAGGTGGAAGGTCAGCTTGCACTGTGCCCAGCTGCGTGGTTAGGAATAGGGTGACCAGTGGAACGGACGATTGGCACCCCTACGCCCCAGATCGTAAGGAATGGTTAGGTGAATCAAGCAGATGGGAGACTCGTTAGACGGTGCGGTGGCGCCACATCCTTGCCGCACTGATGAGCGCGATGCTAAACTGCAAAAGTTAAGAAAGACGGAGCTTGCAATTCATAGATCCGCCGGAGTGTGTATGCGCCGTTGGGGTTTGCTGTTCATCTGGGTGGTGGTGGGATTGGCGCTGGCCGGCTGCCCCAAGAAAAACGGGAGTCAGAACTATAAAGCGGGTGAAAGAGCGCTGGACCTGAAGGACTACGATGCCGCCGTGGATTATTACAGCAAGGCGCTAGCGGCCGACCCGAAAAACCCGTTTTACCGGATCAAACTGAACGATGCCCGGTTCGAGGCTGGGCAATACCACCTACACCAGGGAATCAAACTGCGCGAAAAAGGGGATCTGCAGGGAGCGATTTCGGAGTTCCAGCGCGCACAAGTATTGGACCCTTCGAGCGAGGTTATTGACCAAGAACTGAAGAAGACCCTGGAGCTGCTGTCGGAACGGGTCAGTGCCAGCCAAAAACAATCGGAAGAGCCTACCGTCGAAACTGGGCCGGAGACGCTGGCGTCCGCTCCGCCGGAATTAAAGCCGCTGTCCCGTGCCCCAATTAATTTGAAAATGTCCAATGACGCGAAAATCGTGTTTGACACCATTGGCAAATTAGCGGGCCTGACGGTGATCTATGATCCCGACCTGCAAGCCCGGCGGATTACCGTGGACTTGAACAATGTGACGCTGGAACAGGCGCTGGACATTGTGTCTCTGGAAACCAAGGCGTTTTGGAAGCCGATCACGGAAAACATCATCATGGTGATCCCGGACCAGACCCAGAAACGGCGGGACTATGATGAACAGGTGGTGCGGACGTTTTACCTGAACAACGTGGCCATTCCGCAGGACCTGACGGAAATTACGACCAGTTTGCGACAGCTGCTGGACTTGAAGCGGATTTCACAAATCAACGCTCAGAACGCGATTGTGGTACGGGACACGCCGGATAAGCTGGCATTGATCGACAAACTGCTCAAGGACATTGACAAGGCTAAGCCGGAAGTGCTGATTCAGGTGGAAATCCTTCAGGCGAGCACGGACAACCTGAAAAACCTGGGCATTATCCCGCCGCAAAGCGCCAGCGCAACCATCAATCCGAACTATTCCTCGAGCAGTTCCACCACCACCACTAGTTCGAATACCGGCAACACTGGCATTCAGTTGAATCAGTTAACGCACCTGAACCAGAGTGACGTGGTCTTTACCATCCCAAGCGCTACCGCTAACTTTTTGATGACCGACTCCGCAACGAAGATTATTCAGAATCCGGAGATTCGGGCGATCGACGGCCAGCAGGCCAAGCTGAATATCGGTCAACGCGTACCGGTGGCGACGGGTAGCTTCCAGGCAGGGGTAGGTGTAGGCACCACAGCGGTGAACCCGTTGGTGAATACGCAGTTCCAATACATTGACGTTGGCGTGAATATCGACGTAACGCCGCACATCCATCCAAATCGGGATGTCAGCATGAAGTTGGGGGTTGAGGTGTCGTCGGTGGCCAGCTATGCGACCATCGGAGGGATCCAACAGCCGGTGATCGCGCAAAACAAAACGCAGGAAGAGATCCGTTTGCGGGAAGGCGAGGTCAGCATCCTGGCGGGCTTGATTCAAAGAATTGATACGAAAACACTGAACGGCTGGCCCTGGCTAGCGAACGTTCCGATCATGCGGTACTTGTTCTCGGCAGACAATACGGAGCTGCAGGACAGCGAAGTTTTGATTGTGCTGACCCCGCGAATTGTGCGGATGCCAGAATGGACCAAGGCGAACCTGCGGGCGCTGTATTCGGGCACAGAATCGGTGCCCGCGGTGCGGAAGGAATTGGACGTGAAAGCGCCGACGGCCAATCCTGCTCCGACGGCGATGCCCTCAGGGACGGTCACGCCAACTGCTGGCACACCTGCGCCCGAGATTGCTGTAGCCACTCCGGCAAGCGGCACGCCTGCGCCGGCAGCAGGAGTTACGCCGCCCCCTGTGAACGGTCCGCGAATCCGGTTCGAACCTCCGACGATGGAGCTTACGCCGGGACAGACAACGACCGTGGGTATCGCGGTGGACAATGTCACGGACCTGTTCTCGGTGCCGATCATGATTCAATACAATCCGGCAGTGATCAGCATAGAAGAAGCTCGCCACGGCAGCTTCTTATCCGGCGGAACGCAGGACATCGCTATCGTGCAGCGGGTCGATAAGGAACATGGTCAGGCGATCATCTCGGCGACCCGGCAGCCCAACACGCCAGGGGTGAGCGGCAGCGGCACGTTGCTAGGGATCGTGGTCAAGGCCGTGGGAGCAGGTGTATCGAACCTGTCGATCGTGCAGGTCAACGCCAAGGATTCCCAGCAAAAGACCATCCCCCTGGTCACGAGTGAAGCGACCATTCGCGTCCAATAGAATTTGGAATTTGGAATTTCGAATTTGAATGTTTGCGCAAGAGAACGAGAACCGATGAAGCCAATGCGCAATCGCCGAGCCCGTCGCGAAGCAGGGATGACGCTGGTGGAACTGGTGGTATCGTGTGCGATTTTGATGTTGCTATCGACGGCGGCGCTGCCGATCGCACGCTGGACAGTTTACCGCGAACGAGAGAGAGTACTGAGGCGCGATTTGCTGGAGATGAGGCAAGCAATCGATCGATATAAGGACTTGGCCGACCGCGGGCAAATCCGGGTCGATCAAACCACCGGCGGGTATCCGCCAGACCTCGAGACACTGGTTAAGGGAGTGCCGTTGGTAAGCACGACGGGCGCGCAGGGAAAGAAAATTCGCTTCATGCGAAGCGTTCCGATCGACCCAATGACCAAACAAGCTGATTGGGGACTACGGTCGGTGGAAGATGATCCCGACTCGACGTCGTGGGGTGGAAAGGACGTATTTGACGTGTACTCGCGGTCGACAGAAACGGCAATGGACGGAACGAAATACTCCGACTGGTGAGTGAATTCGGTGAAATGATGGTTCATGCGGAAGACAAGACGTGGAGAGAACGCTGCGGGTGTGGCAACCGGGGCGCACGGAAGGAGCATGGGTTCACGCTGATCGAGATGATGATCGTGATTGCGATTATCGTGATTCTGGTCGGCATGGCGGCGGGAATCTATACGAAAACAGTGCAACACGCCCGCGAGTCGGTGCTGATGAAGGACCTGCAGACCATGCGCGAAGCGATCGACAACTACACGCTGGATAAACAACAGGCGCCGCAGTCGTTGCAGGATCTAGTGGATGCGCATTATTTGCGGCAGGTGCCGGTAGATCCGATCAATCAGCAACAGGATTGGGTGCCGCACTTTGGGGATATGGTGTTGTCTCCTGACCAGACGAGCACGGGAATGGACGACGTACATTCCGGATCGGATCAGATGGGCAGCGACGGTCGGCCGTACAGTGAATGGTGATCGAGCGAGTACGTGTTGCGACGAGACCGAAAGACAGCCGATTCCTTCGGGCTCATAACCGCATAACAATCGGCATAGGGGGGAAGGTCACCCGTCCTCCCCTGCCACACCACCGTACATGCGGGTCCGCATACGGCGGTTCGGCGGATATAGCTAAGAGCGTACGACCATCGGCGGAAGCCCAAGCTGAGCAAAGTAGGCGT
>DASPVD010000119.1:0-28685 GCA_035622555.1 Candidatus Eremiobacteraceae bacterium
GCGTTCATAGATCGCTCGCAGAAGTTCCCATCGCCCTTTGTTCCCCAACCCTGGCCTCCTCAAATCCTCTTTTGGTTGGGTTACATTCTAAATGGCGCGACGTTGCACCCTTCGGTTACATTCTAGACGACGCGATTCGGCGGCTTGTAAATCCGGGAATGGGTTCGTAAGCTAGTTGGTTCATGCCTAGGAAAAAATCCAGACTGAGTAAGGGAAAAGTGAAACGAGGAGCGCGGAAGGCGGATGCGTTTACGCCGGCGCGCGCGGGCGAGCCATTTCAGAAATTGGTGGGAGTGATGGCGCGGCTGCGTGCTCCCAACGGTTGCCCGTGGGACCGCGAGCAAACGCACGGCAGTTTGCGAACGTACTTGATTGAAGAAGCATACGAAGTGCTGGACGCGATGGAGAGCGGGGACGACGCGAAGTTCGCGGAAGAACTGGGGGACTTGCTGCTGCAAGTGCTGTTTCATGCGCAGATCGCGAAGGAGGAAAGGCGTTTCGATATTGGCGACGTGATCCGGGAAATTTACGAGAAGATGATCCGGCGGCACCCTCATGTGTTTGGGGACAAGCGGGCGAAAGACGCGGCGGAAGTGCTGCGAAATTGGGAGCGCATCAAGTCGGAGGAGAGGAAAGGCAAGACGACGGAAGGAAAGCAGCCTGGTTATGGAGGTGGAACGGCTCCCGAGGACACGCTGGCGGAAGCCGCAAAAGCGGAGTCGCTGCTGGATGGAGTGCCGCGAACGCTTCCCGCATTGCTGGAAGCGACCCAGTTAACAAAGAAGGCTGCGCGAATCGGGTTTGATTGGGAATCGGTGGATGGAATCTACAAAAAGCTGCAGGAAGAGATCTTGGAATTGCGCGAAGTGCTGGGGGCACGGCCGGCGAATGAGTCGCGAGTGGAAGGTGAGATCGGCGACATTCTGTTTGTGGCGGTGAATCTGGCGCGGTTTCTGCACGTCGATCCAGAAATTGCGCTGAAAAAGAGCAGCGCGAAGTTTTCGCGGCGTTTTCGAGAGATGGAACACGTGGCGCGAGAACGCGGCAGCACATTGGCGAAAGTGCCCCGGGAGGAAATGGAAAGCTTGTGGGAGCGCGCGAAGGAAAAGGAACAATCGGCTGAGATGAAAGCGAAGGTGAGTCGCAAAAGCTGAATCGGGCCGGAAGGCCGGCAGGTAAGCGCGGAGGAGATTATTGGGGAGTGAGGATGGAATTGGAGTGCAGGTGGAGCTGAGCGGAAGCTAGGGCGACGAGCAGTTTGGTGTTCTGGTCGGGATTGCCGACGGAGATACGAATGGCTTCCGGGAAACCCATCCAGCCCATCGGGCGAACAATCACGCCTTCCAAGAGGAGCTGATCGCACAAGACCTTGGCGTGAGGTCCAATCGGAACAAACAGAAAATTGCACTCGCTGGGCACCGGAGAGAAACCCAGGTTGCGCAGTTCGTCGTAGAGACGGCGGCGTTCGATGCGGTTCATTTCCACAGACCGCTGGACGTGCTCATAGTCGTCGAGCGCGGCGAGAGCGGCGGCCTGGCCGACACTGGTGACATTGAAAGGAGTGCGCAGCTTGTTCATTTCCGCGACCAGGGTGGGGTGGCCGATGCCGTAGCCGATGCGCAGGCCGGCGAGGCCGTAGACCTTCGAAAAAGTGCGCAGAGTGAGGATGTTGTTGTACTCGCGGAAAAGTTCGTGGGAGTTGGGCAGGTCGGGGCGGGCGGCATATTCGCGGTAGGCTTCATCGAGGACCACGAGAACGTCGCCAGGAACTTTTTTCAGGAAAGCGGAGAACTCGGCGGCGCCAAAGGCGGTGCCGGTGGGATTGTTGGGATTGGCGATGTAGATGACGCGGGTTTGCGGGGTGACGGCGGCGGCGATGGCGTCGAGGTCGAAAGTGTAATGACGCATCGGGGTTTGAATGAGATTGCCGCCACTGGCGCGAATAGCGATGGCGAACAGAGTAAAGGAACCTTCACTGGTGATGCCGTCGAGGCCGGGGCGAAGAAGGACGCGAGAAGCAAGGTCGATGATCTCGCTGGAGCCCAGGCCGACAAAAACCTCTTCGAAACGAACCTTGTTGCGTGCGGCGAGGACTTCCCGAAGACGCTTGCTGCCGCCATCGGGGTACCAGTTGGCCTCGCCGAGAGCGCGGCGGGCGGCTTCCATGGCTTTGGGAGAAGGACCCAGGGGATTTTCGTTGGAAGCCAATTTAACGGCGTGAATCTTTAACTCTTGCTCGACTTCTTCGACGGGCCTGCCCGGAACATAGGCTGGGAGACCCTGGATGTAGTCGGGAATGAGCTCTTCGAGGGTATGGGTCATGAGAATAGTTTATGCCGGCGATAAGGAAAAATCGAGAGGCGGGAGTGACGGGCTGGCGGCAAACAGTTACGAGTGAGCCGGAACCGGTTATGAGCGCAGGAAGAAATAAACTCGGTGGACCTGCTCAGCAGAAACAAGAAGGAATGCTAGGATTGCGGGATGCTAAAAAACAGTTCGGTGCCGACAAGCATTCTGTTGCCCCACGTAGTTTACCGCGATGTGGACGCGGCGGTGCAGTGGCTGAACAGGGTGTTCGGATTCGAGGAGCATTACCGCTACGGCAGCAATCCAACGTCCGGCGCACAGGTGCATCTAGGGGATGCGTGGATCATGGTGAGGCGCGAACGGGAAGATGGAAGGACTCCGGCACAAATTGGAAGTTGCACGCAGAGCTTGACGGTTTTTGTGGAGGAGATTGAAGCGCACTACCAAAGAGCAAAAGCGGCTGGGGCCGTAATCTTGGAGGAGCTGCACGAAACGGAATATGGCGAGTTGCAGTATGGAGCCAAGGATTTAGGCGGTCACCACTGGTTGTTTTCGAGACACGCGCGCGACGTGCGGCCTGAGCAGTGGGGAGCAAAAGTGGCGGGAAGTGATAGGTAATTAGGTTTGGGGCGCGGAGGCGAGGCGTTTCAGGGATTGAAGTTCTTCTGCTTTCAAAGGGCGAAACTTGCCCGGCGGCACATCCAGTTTGAGAGTGCCGAGTTGGACTCGTTTGATTTTTTCCACGTGGTGGCCCACTTGTTGGAACATGCGGCGGATTTGACGATTGCGGCCTTCGATCAAAATGATTTCATACCAAGGATTGGAGGCATCTTCCAGAAGGCGGATTTGCGCGGGTGACGTTTTGACGCGGCGGTGATCGTCGAGAGTGATGGTGATGCCGGCGCGCAGGCGCTGGAGAGCTTGTGCGCTTGGCTGGCCGCTGATTTTGACGTGGTAGGTTTTGGGGACGTGCGATGCGGCTTTGGTGAGCTGCTGGGCGAGTGCGCCGTCGTTGGTGAGAAGCAGCAGACCTTCGCTGGCGTAATCGAGACGGCCGACGGGGTAGACCCGCTCGGGGATGTTGCGCAAAAGCTGCAAGACGGTGGGACGGCCTTCGGGATCGGTGACCGTAGTGACGTAACCTTTGGGCTTGTTCAGCAGGAAATAGACGAAACGCTGTGCGGGTTGGAGTGGTTTGCCATCCAGGGTGATGGTGTCGGTGGAGGGGTCGGCCTTTACGCCTTGTTCGGTGACGACTTTGCCGTTGACGGCGATGCGGCCGGCGGAGATGAGTTGTTCGGCTTTACGGCGGGACGCAACACCGGCGGCGGCGAGAATTTTTTGAAGGCGTTCGGTCATGGCAGGTGAGTTTTAAGTTTTAAGGTAACAGCAAAGCGGGCGAGTGGCGAGTGGTCTCGACAAGACGGAGGATTAGCGGGATCTCGGCTTGGGCGATTTGGGCTTGGTGAGGGAGTCGACTTCTTTGGTTTGGAGGAGACGATAACGGCCACGAGGAAGGCCTTCGATGGTGAGCGATCCAATGCCGATGCGCGTCACTTTTTCTACCGGATGCTTGGCGCGGAAGAGCGCGTGGCGCAGAGACTCCAGTCTGGGGCCGAACATCTGGAGTTGATACCAATAATTGGCGCTGTGCTTGCGGGTGGCTTCGGGCTGGCGAACGGTTTTGAGTTTCACGCGCAGATCGCGGCTGAGGCGGTCCAAGTCGGGAAGCGTGAGCATGCCCTTAATTTTGACGTGATAGGTTTGCTCGAGCTGGTTCCAGTTTTTGAGCAACTGGGCGGCCAGATCGCCGTCGTTGGTGAGGAACACCAGGCCGGAGGCGGCGTACTCGAGATTGCCAACGGGATAAACGCGTTCCGGGAAGCCACGGAGAAAATTGCGAAGGGTTTTGCGGCCTTCCGGGTCGGCCAGCGCGGAAACGACTTCCGGGGGCTTGTGCAGCAGAAGATAGACATGGCGCGGGATGGAGGTGATGACGCGGCCGGCGGCTTCGATTTTGTCCGAGGCGGGATCAGCCTTGGTGCCGAGTGCGGTAACGGTTTTGCCGTTGACACGAACCTGCCCGGAAATGATGAGTTGCTCGGCGTGGCGGCGGGAGGCAATGCCGGCGTGGGCGATGATTTTCTGGAGGCGTTCCAGCATGAAGGCGATTCGTACCAGTTTCCGTCGAGATGCGTGGAGCTTGGTGAGGGTTAAGGATAGCAGATATCAGGGAATGAGGTTTGATTAGCCGGCGGTGGTGGATTTGGCGCTGGGAGGCGGAGGATCTTCGTCGAGGGCACCGGAAGGAATCCCTTCACTGGTGGCGGCGGCTTCATGCTCGCGGAATTGTTCGGCGGAGGTGAGTTCCTGTTCCACGCGCTGAATGGTTTGGGAAATGGCAGTTTGTTCCTGCGAGCCGTGCGCAGAGGTGGCAGCGGCGTCGCCGGCGTTTGGCGCCTGGGTGCTCGAAGAAGGGGGCACATCGGAGCTGGCGGGCTCGGCTTGCGGGCTGGCCGACGGAGCTTGTTCTCCGGAAGCGGCACCAGCGCCCGAGTCTGCCGATGGCACGTCGCGAACCTGATCTTCGGAAATGTCGGCGGGAACAGCTTCATCGGAACCAAGCGCTTCGCGGGCAAGAGCCTCGAACTCTTTCAAGCTGGGAAGTTCGTCGAGATCGCTGAGCCCAAAACGGATCAGAAATTCCTTGGATGTTTTGTACAGGATCGGCCGACCAATCACTTCCTTACGCCCTGCGGTGGTAATGAGCTTCTTGTCGAGGAGCGTAGAGATGACCCCGGAAGTGTTGACACCGCGAATTTCAGAAATTTCGGGAGCGGTGACGGGCTGCTTGTAGGCGATGACCGCAAGGGTCTCCAGAGCGGGCATGGAGAGACGCAGAGGCGGGCGAAGCGACTTGATAAAACGGCGAACGACGTCGTGGTGCTGCGGCTTGGTGTACATCTTGTAGCCGCCGGCGACCGCGCGAACCTCGATGCCGCGCTCGTCGGAGGCGTAGGAGGCGATGAGTTCATCGAGAGCGGCTCTGACGGGCAGCTTGTCTTCGCCGAGAGCGGCGGCCAGTTGGTCGATGGTGGCAGGCTCGTCGGCAGCGTAAATAATGGCTTCGAGAGCGGCTTTGCGTTCGGAGTCGGTCATAAAAGCAGTTACCAGTTTACCGTTATCAGTTCGGAGTGCAAAGGGGAAGTGGCGAGTTGGCCAGTGGCGAGCTAAGAAGAAAAAACTAACGCAGAGGCGGCGAGAAGAACAAACGCAGAGACGGAGCGCTGTAACGCGCAAGACCTACCCTCGTTGGGCCATGCGAGGCAAAACGCAAGGAGCGGGAGCGTGAGACTACTGGTATTCGGCGTCGATGCGCAGCGCGCCGGATTCGTCGAAGGCGACGTCGAAGGACCTCGCCTTCTTGATGATGATTTCGCCAAACTGCTTTTCCTGGAAGAGGGCGATGGCTTGTAGCTTGACCATTTCGAGGACGGCTAAGAAGGCAACGATCATGGCATGTCGCGAGGGACAAGCTTCGAAGAACTGAACGAGACTGACGGTGTTGGTGTCGCTGGCGAGAATCTGGCCGCGGAGTTGGGCGATCATCTGGGCGACGGTGAAGGACTCGTGCTGGAGTTCGATGCGGGTGACTTCTTTTTTGCGCTCCAGGACCTGCTGGAAAACGCGAACCAGATCGACCAGGGAGACGACCAGTTCTCCTTCGGTAGCTTCGTCGTTGTACAGGGACTTGTCCGGCTTGGACCAGACGTTTTCTTCGATTTGCTGCTTTTGGTAGAGAAGCTGGGCGGCGTTTTTGAATTTTTCGTGCTCCAGGAGGCGCTGCACCAATTCTTCGCGGGGATCGGCGGCTTGCTCTTCCGGGGAGGCCAGCGGGTCGGGCGGGAGAAGCATTTTGGACTTGATGTAGATCAGCGTGGCGGCCATATAGATGAATTCGGCGGAGACGTCGATGTTGAGGGTCTCGAGTTGGTGGAGATAGTCGAGATATTGCGAGGTGATTTTGGAGATTTGGATGTCGTGAATGTTCATTTCCTGCTTTTTGATGAGATCGAGCAGGAGGTCCAGGGGACCTTCGAAAATGGGGATGGAGATTTTATAGGGGCTGGCCATGTGCGCGGAGATAGTGTAGCAGCGGCGAGTGGCGGGTGGCGAGCAGGTGCTAAGAAGAAACGCGAACGCAGAGGCGGAGAGAATGCGACGAAGAGAAGACCCACCCTCACAAATCGAGGGTGGGGCACCCGCGGGAAGGACCGAAGAGAGATTCTTTTCGCAAAAGGCGCGAAAAGAAGAAGAGGTCTTCGCTCCGAAGACTCCGCTCAGAATGACGGGCATATTTTGATTCTGGAACAAGACGCGGGGGTTGAGATCCCCTCGAGGCTCGGGGCATGCTTTCGTCGCCCGCCTGCGGCAGACAGGCCAAAAAAAACGGTCCTCAGGACAACATTTAAAGCGGGGCGGCGGTTTTGGCGGGCCAGTGGCAGATGGAATCGCGGACGCGGGCCATGGTGCGTTGGGCGCATTCGCGGGCGTTTTTTGAACCTTGATGGAGAATTTCGAGAACCCCGTTTTCGTCAGCCTCCCACCGCAGGCGGCGTTCGCGAATGGGGGCAATCCACTTGATCAGATTGTCGGCCATGGCGGCTTTGCACTCGATACAGCCGATGCCGGCAGTGGTGCAGCCTTTTCGGACCCAATCGAGGCGGCCAGGGTCGCGTTCGGGAGTGGAGAAAAGTTTGTGCCAGTCGTAGACGGGGCAGACGTCGGGATCGCCGGGGTCGGTGCGTCGCTTGCGGGCGGGATCGGTGACCATCACTTTGGTTTTGGCGCGAATGTCGGCGTCGGATTCGGAAAGCAAGATGGCATTGCCGTAAGATTTGGACATTTTGCGGCCGTCAAGGCCGGGGACGCGGGGAGTTTTGGTGAGGAGGACATCTGGCTCTTCGAGAACGGCGTTTAAGGAGAAAAACGGCTTGATGGCGGGTGGCAGCTTTTCGAAGAAGTTGGCCAGACCAATTTCGTGCACGCGCTGGCGGATGTAGGCGGTAGCCACGGCGGTTTGTTCGGAAGTGAGTTGGTGACCTTCGGGAATGATGGGCTCGCTCGAGGGCACGTCGAGAATTTCCGAGACCACTTTGCGAGCGAGTTTGCGATTGTGCGGCGTAAACATTTCCGGACTGACGTTCAGCCCATAGAAGAGATTGAAGCGGCGAACAATTTCGCGGGAAAGCTCGACATGGGCGACTTGATCTTCACCGACGGGAACGATGAGCGGCTTGCCCGGATCGGAGTACATGACGATATCGGCGGTTTGCAGCGTGGGATAGCCGAGAAAGCCGTAAGTGTGCAAATCCTTGTTACGGATATTTTCGAGCTGCTCCTTGTAGGTGGGGACGCGTTCGAGCCAACCGAGAGGGGTAACCATGGAGAGGAGCAGATGGAGTTCGGCGTGTTCAGGGACGAGCGATTGCAGGAAGATGGTGGATTTATGCGGGTCGAGGCCAGCGGCGAGGAAATCGATGGTGACTTGGACGATGTTCTCGGCGAGCGCGGAGGTGTCGGCGTAATCGCTGGTGAGCGCATGCCAGTCGGCAACGAAAAAGAAGCATTGGTTGGCCGGATCGGATTGCAGGTTGATCCAGTTTTCGAGGGCGCCGAAGTAGTTGCCGATTTGCAGGCGGCCAGTGGGGCGCATGCCGGAGAGGACGCGTTTCGTGGCGATGGTCAAGTCGTCAGAGCCTCAGAGAAATGGAATGATGGAGCTGAACGAGAAAGAATAACAGATATCCGCGAAGAGATGAGTTCTCAGTTAAAAGTCAAAAGTGAAAAGTCAAAGGAATCAAGCGAAAGAATTGATCGCGGCACACGCAGAGGATTCACCACCGAGGACACTGAGCACATGGACAAACGCTAAAAAGGAGCTGGTGAACACGGGGAGCCCAGCCAGGAATGGCTGTGCCACGGTGCTAGTTTTTGGGCTTTGCTCTGGACGCTGGCTTGGATTTTGTGCGGAGGCGCTCGTATTTGAGGGAAATGAGGCCCTGGTAGAAGGATCGGTTCTCGAGAAGACGGAAGTGGCGTTCAGGATAAGCGGGCGGGAAGAGCGGGATGCCTTCGCCGATGAGCTTGGGGACGACGCCGAGGTACAGTTCGTCGACGAGATCGTCTTGCAGAAAAGCACGTGCCAGTTCGCCGCCGCCCATGTGCCAAATGTTCTTGCCTTTTTGTTTGCGCAGAGATTCCACGAAGAGCTTGGGGGGCGCGTTGACGATGGTGACGCCGGGACGTTCGCCGGGTTCGAGGGTACGCGATAGGACGTAGCAGGTGAGACCGTAGTTGGAGAACTTGCCGCCACTCATGCGCAGGCCCGCTTCGTAGGTTTTGCGGCCCATGAAGGCGGTGTCGATGGTTTTGAAGAAAGGGGCCATGGAATAGTCCTTGGGCATGAAGAGGAAGTCGACGGAGCCGTCCGGACGGGCAATGTAGCCGTCGAGAGAGACACCGAGGCCGAGAACGATTTTGCGCATGGCGAGGGATTGTAGAACGGATTAAGGAGCAGTGGCGAGTGGTGTGTCGTGAGAGAAGAAAGAATCCACAAGGGGCGAAGAGAGAGAAGACGGAGAATTCGAGTAGGGGAGCGCAGAAACAAAAGAAACCGCCATCCGAGCATACGATCCTACAAACAGGAAAACCACTCGAGGCGGGCTAGAGCGGGCGTATGCTACGGCACATAAGCCTGACCGGAGGTACTTCTGATGAAAAAGACAATCGCGGCCATTGTTGCGGGATTCGTGGTGCAAGTCGCGGGGCTCGTATTGATTCATTCTGTTTGGTTGAAACGGGACTATTTGAATACCGCGGCAAATTGGCGCTCCCAGGAGGCCATGCACGCGCGGCTGTGGGCCATGTTGCTGGCGATTTTGATTTATGTGGTGGCGGCGGTGTTGATTTATCTGCGTGGGCGGGAGGCCAAGGAGTGGATTGGGCAGGGCGTGCGATTTGGAGTTTTGCTGGCGATGGTGGCGGTCGTTTACGGTTCGTTGAGTAGTTGGGCGATTTTGCCGGTACCGCACATGTTGGTGGTCAAGTGGATTGTAGGTGAAAGCGCGCTGAGCGTGCTGTTTGGAGTGGTGGTGGCGTGGATTTGCCAGCCTAAGCCAACAGGAGCCTGAGGCGGGTTTCCTCTCAGATGCCAGGGCATAAGAAACGATTGCATCTATCTGATTACTGATATGTTGCTCTAAGACCGGAGCAGGTCGCGGGCGATGATGGTGCGCTGAATTTCGCTGGTGCCTTCGTAGATGGACATGACGCGAGCGTCGCGATACATGCGTTCGACTTCGGATTCGCGGGAGTAGCCAAGGGAGCCATGGATCTGGACGGCTTTGTAGACCACGCGGTTGACCATTTCGGAGGCGTAGAGTTTGGCGCGGGAGGCGGAAGAGAGGTGGCCTGTCGGCAGCGGGCCGTGACCGGTGGAAGAGAAGAGAGGTTCCTCGCTCCGAAGACTCCGCTCGGAATGACGGTTTTTTGTAGATGGAGCATTGAGATCTTTGAGGAAGGCGGCGTGATAGAGGAGGGCGCGGGCGGCTTCGACGTCGGTGTGCATATCGGCGAGCATCCATTGGATGGCCTGAAATTCGGCGATGGATTTGTGGAAGGCTTTGCGGGCTTTGGCGTACTTCACGGATTCTTGTAACGCGGCTTGGGCCAAACCCACAGCTTGAGCAGTGATGCCGATGCGGCCACCGTCAAGAGCGGAGAGCGCGATCTTCAGGCCAGCACCCTCTTCGCCGAGGCGATTCTCGATGGGAATGGCGCAATCGTTGAGAAGGAGTTCTACGGAAGGTGAGCTGCGCTGGCCCATTTTGTCTTCGTGACGACCGACTTTCAGACCGGGCGTGTTGGGTTCAACCAGGAAGGCGGTAATTCCCTTCCCGCCGGCGGCAGGATCGGTTTTAGCAAAAATGATGTAGACACCGGCGGCAGAACCGTTGGTGACCCAGGTTTTGGTGCCATTGAGTACATAGTGGCTGGTGGCGCGTCCTGCTTCAGGGCTAGCGAGCGACGGAGGTCCCTCAGGGGCTAAAGCCCCTGCATTGCTCGAAGCGTTTCTGTCAGAGCTAAAGCTCCGACCCACGATGCCGTCGTCAGATAGCACGGCGGTGGATTGGATGCCGGCGGCATCGGAGCCAGCGGCGGGCTCGGTGAGACAAAAGGCACCAAGAATTTCGCCGGAAGCGAGGCGGCGGAGGTAATGCTCTTTTTGCGCGGGAGTGCCGTGAGCGAGGATCGGGAGCTGCACAGCCGAGTTAGTGACACTGAGGGCGGTGGAGATGGCCGCGTGGACTTTGGCGACTTCTTCGAGCATCAAGACGTAAGAGATGGTGTCGAGACCGACGCCACCCCATTCCTCGGGAACGAGCATGCCGCAGCAGCCAAGGGCACCCAGTTTTCGAATGGCGTCGAGTGGAAAATGGTCGGTACGCTCCCAGTCTTTGACGTGGGGGCGCACTTCGGTGTTCATGAAGTCGCGGACGGTATCGCGGATGAGGAGCTGTTGATCGGAGAAAGAGAAGTCCATGCGGGAGACGATTCTAACATGTGATCGAGAAGGTTAGAGGTTGAAGAGTTCGCGAAGGCGTTTGGTCTGCTGGCGGCTGACCGGGATTTCGGATTGCTTTTTGTCGTTCATTTTCAGCATGAAGCTGGATTTGAACCAGGGAACGACTTCTTTAATGTGATGGATGTTGACCAGGTAGGAGCGATGAGGACGCCAGAAGGATTCGGAGTCTAAGGCGGCCAGGAGGTCGTCGAGGGTGCGATAGTTGGAGGTGCCTTCTGCATCTTTGGCGGCAATGGTGATGACGCCACCATCGATAGAAGCGAAAATGAGATCGCGGGAGTCCACCAAGAGCATGCGTTGTTGAGAACGAATGAGCACTTTGGCGGGTTGGGACGACGCGGGCTTGGGAGAAGCGAGTTGGTTGACAAGCTGTTCGAGGCGCTCGGCAGGGCTGGTTTCGGACTCGATTTCGCGTTTCACCTTTTGGATGGCTTTGGAGATACGGGCCTTGTCGAAGGGCTTGAGGACGTAGTCGACGGCGTTCACATCGAAGGCTTGGACGGCGTAGTGGTCGAAGGCGGTGGCAAAGACGACATGAGGGACCTTGAGTTTGCGCTCCACCAGTTTTTGGAGGACGCCGAAACCGTCCAGGCCGGGCATCTGGACGTCGAGGAAGACGAGATCGGGGCTGTGTTCCTTGATGAGATTGACGGCCTCCAGGCCGTTTTTGCCGGCGGCCAAAAGATTGATTTCGGGGAAGGTTTTCAGAAGGAAGGCTAATTCTTCACGAGCGGGTTTTTCGTCGTCGACAATAATTGTATTGATGGGCATGGTGAGGACTGAGGCAGTATAGCGCGTGCGGCGGCGGGGTGGCGAGGAAGTGGCGGCGTCTGCTGGTCACGTAGCAGCGAACGGCAAAAAAGCGAGGGTGACTGGAATTTGTGGCATGGAAGTTTGAGAAGCGGGTTGCAAGGCGAGTACAAATCAAGGTGCGAAAGGGAGAGCGATGGCTAAAGGGAAGGCGAGGATTCTGAAGAGCAAAGTGTTGTTCCAGGGCAACCTGTTCGGGGTCCGAAGGGATGAGGTGGTGGAACCGAGCGGAGTACACACGATGCGGGACGTGGTGACGCATGTGGGTTCGGTGGTGGTGCTGCCGGTGGTGGAGGAGGGAAAAATTCTGATGATCCGGCAATACCGGCATGCGACGAGGCAGTATCTGTGGGAGTTAGTAGCGGGCCGGATGGACGAGGGAGAGTCGGTGAAGAAGGCCGCAGCAAGGGAGTTGAAAGAGGAGACGGGCTACCGGGCCAAGCGTTTTACCGAGTTTCTGGACTTTTATCCCACGCCGGGGTTCCTGGAAGAGCGAATGCACCTGTTGTTGGCCGAGGGACTGACGCCGGGAGAAGCGGAACCGGAGGAGGATGAGAAAATCGTTTCCCATGCGTACACGGTAGAGGAGTTGAAGCGGATGATACAGAGCGGACGACTGCGAGATGGAAAGTCGATTGCCGGGATTTTGTACTACATTGCTTTTCTGCGATAGGGGTTGGGGCTGGGGGACAAGGCTATTCGGACGGCACCAAGGAGCGGCTGATTCGAGAGGTTAAAACGATTTTTTGTATAAAAATGCACAGGGACTGGAACGGTAATATTGACTGGCAAAAGCATTTTCGAATAGACTCCACGCAATTCGTGCTCATGGCGGCGATTGGTTTCTGATCCGCCCCAAGAGTCACCTGCCAAAGGAGACACGAAGTGCAAGGAACAGTGAAATGGTTTAACAATTCCAAGGGATACGGATTCATAGGGAGGGAAGACGGGCCCGATGTATTCGTACATTACTCAGCGATTGTCGGCGACGGTTACCGGACATTGCAGGAAGGAGATCCGGTCGAATTCGAGATTGTGCAAGGCCCGAAAGGGCCGCAAGCATCAAACGTATCGAAAGCGGCGTCATAGGAATCGTAAGAATTGGGTAGGTTGTGCCGGCGGGGCGAGGGCTTCCGCCGGCTTTTTTTGTTTTAGCGGGATTGATCAGAACTGAAGGACCGAAGAGAGTTTTTTTCCGCAAAGGCGCGGGAACAGGATGAGGTCGTGGCTATGAAGACTCCGCTCCGGAGTGACGGATGCGAGGGTGTGAGTGGAAGGGTGCGAAGGATATAATCGCGGGCATGGACAACAAAACAATCGCGCGGATCCTGCGGGAGACCGCACAGCTGCTGGAGATTGACGGGGCGATCATCGGGCGCTACCGGAGTTACGAGAAGGCAGCGGAACTGATCGAAGCGCTGCCGCAGCCGGTGGAGCAGTTGGTGCTGACACCGGAAAAGCTGCTGGAGTTGCCGGGAATCGGGCAAGGGATGGTGGAACACCTGACCGAGATTGTGAAGACCGGGGATTATGGGCTGCGGCTGAAGCTACTGAAGAAATTTCCACCGACGCTTCTGGAAGTGCTGAAGCTGCAATCGCTGGGACCAAAGAAGGTGGCGTTTTTGTGGAAGCAGTTCAAGTGTTGCACGGTGGCGGACGTGGAGAGGCTGGCGGGCGAAGGAAAGCTGCGGGAGTTGGCCGGGTTCGGGGAAAAAAGCGAGCAGAACATCCTGAAGGCAGTGCAGCAATTCAAGAAGGGTTCGGGACGATTCCTGATCAGCGCGGCGGAAGCGGCCGCGGAGGAGATTGCGGAACATATCCGGAAGGCCGGGAAGATGGTGGAGAGCGTGACGCCAGCGGGATCGTTGCGGCGGGGGCGAGAGACGGTGGGTGATCTGGATTTGCTGGTGACCATGGCTGAGGACGGCGGGGCCGAGAAAAAGAAGGCCGCAGGCTCAAAAGGCCGCCCAGGAACGGGGACGGGCAAGACTCGACAGGAAGTGATCGACGAAGTGGCACAACAGATTCTGACCTATCCGCGGATCGATCACGTATTGGCGCACGGGGAAAACAAGGTGAGTTTCATGTTGTCGAACGGATTGCAGGTGGACGTGCGGCTGCTGGAAAAGGAGAACTTTGGAGCCGCGTTGATGTATTTCACGGGCTCGAAGGAACACAACGTCCGCCTGCGCGGGCGGGCGAATGACATGGGATGGACGCTGAATGAATACGAGTTGGCGACGCTGGTCAGCGATCAGGAAGCTACAGCTGCACCGGCACGCGTAGAGATCGACGACACAAAGAGCAAAAGCTTAGGGGCGAAGATCAGCGTTTCGCTGGGGAGTCCGCTGAAGGCCCGGGCATCGAAGAAGGGCAGGAGTGCAGAGGCCGCGAAGGCGGCCAAGAACAACGGAAAGGGCCGGCGGGACACAAAAGGGTCCCAAGCGGCGGAACCGCAGGCGGGCGGCGTACGAGTGGCAGGCCGAAGCGAGGAAGAAATTTACGCCAAGCTGGCGCTGGAGTACATTCCGCCGGAACTGCGGGAGAACACCGGCGAGATCGAGGCGGCCGAAAAACACGCGTTGCCGAAGCTGGTAGAACTGCGCGACATCAAAGGCGACCTGCAGATGCACACGACCGCCAGCGATGGGAAAAACAGCATCGAGGAAATGGCGGCAGCGGCCAAAGCGCTGGGGCACGAATACATCGCGATCACCGATCATTCGAAAGCGGTGACTGTGGCGAATGGTCTGGATGAGAAACGAATGGCCCAGCACATCAAGAATCTGCGGGCTGCCAACGCAAACGGATTGGGGATCCAGGTGTTGGCCGGGGCGGAAGTGGACATTTTGAAGGACGGGCGGCTGGACTATTCGGAGGAAATCCTGTCGCGACTGGAAGTGGTGGTGTGTTCGATCCATTCGTACTTCAATCTGGAACGAGCGGAGATGACCGAGCGGATGCTGGCGGCCATCGAGAATCCGTACACACAGATCATTGGGCATCCCACCGGGCGCATCCTGCTGCGACGCGACGGGCTGGATTACGACGTGGAGAAGATCCTGGATGCTTGCGCGAAGCATGGAGTGGCGATGGAGTGCAATTCCTATCCGGACCGTTTGGACTTGAAAGACGTGTATCTGCGGATGTGCAAGGAGAAGGGCGTGAAGGTGGTGATCTCTACGGATGCGCACAGCACAACACATTTGCCGTTCATCCACTACGGCGTGACCATGGCCAGGCGCGGCTGGCTGGAGAAGAAAGATGTGATCAATACGTTGCTGGTGAAGGAATTTCTTGGGGCGCTACGCAGGAGAGGAAAAGAGGCCACGAAGTAGAACCGAGTGATCTAAGATAAGAATCGCCAAGTCCCATAGGGACGATGCACGTAAAATGCACGGTTTCAACCGAACCAACCAACCCGCTGACTTACAAACCCGCTGACTTGCTAAGGAAAAATGACCGCCGAAGTCCAACGATTCACCCACGAACAGATCGAATCCCTCGAACTCGCCCCCGGCTTCGAGCACGAAGCCCTCGAGGGCTGGGTTCTCACGCTCGCCTCCGACGACGATCTCAAATCCGCCCTCGAAAAAGCCTTCGACTTCGCGGCGACGTCACCATCACCCTCAAATCCGGCGAAAAGATCGAAGCCTACATCTTCAATCGCTCGACCGGCCCCACGCTCGCCGAATCCTGGGTACAATACTTCGCGCCCAACGCGACGGACAAGTGCAAAATCAGCTACGACCAGATCGCGCGTCTCGAATTCGGCAAGGACCGCGCCGCCGGCAAACACTGGGAAGATTGGGTCAAAACCTGGAACCAAAAGAAAGCCGCCGGCGAGACCAACATCGGCCTCGCGCCTGACAAGCTCGACTAGCACCTCCGTGCCCAGCGTAGAAAGATAGTGCTCGTATGAATGCACCTCAGCCAGTCTCTCGCATCCTCGGCTTCGCCTTCCTCCTCCAGTTCTTCACCTCGCTCGCTGGGGGCCTCATCCTCAACATGGGCCTGCTCGTCCCCGGCAACACCGCCGCAACCCTTCTCCGCATCGCCGCTCGTCCCTGGCTTCTCCGCGTCAACATCCTTGACGAAATGGTCAGCACCGCCGGTGTAATCTGGCTCGGTGCGGTCCTTTACGCCGCCCTCCGCGACTATGGCCGTGTCTCCGCGCTCACCGGCTTCGCCCTTTACATTCTTGAAGCCGTCCTCGGCGCCGTCAGCCACCTCGCCGCCTTCCCGCTTCTCGCCCTCAGCAGCCAATTCGCAGCCACGCCCTCCGCGTATCTCCTTGCCGAGGCGGACCGCACTATCGCCTCCGTGAACTTTGGCTACACGCTCCTCTTGCTTGCCTTTTGTCCCGGCGCCCTGCTCTTCTACTGGCTCCTCTTCAAGTCGCGCCTCGTTCCTCGTGCTCTTTCACTCTGGGGATTTATCACGGTCATCCCCCTCTTCTTGGCCGTCGCTCTCTCAATCCTCGACATCAAATTATCGTTCTACTTCGCTGCGCCCTACATCCCCTTCGAATTTGTTATCGGAGTCTGGATTCTCTTCAAGGGCGTGAGAACCACGCCTGCCTGAAGTTGAACTGCTCCCAGATCGCCGCATCGAACTTAAAGCGCGTTACTTGCCAGTAATACGAATTGCGTCTAAGAGAGAAACTATTTGGCATAAAACTCTCGGTGTAAAAATCGACACGAGTCCAACGAAACGGCGATTCAAGCTAAGGCGGCAGAGTCATAATGCGCTTCCACCGTCGAGAATGAGCACCTGGCCGGTCATAAATTCGGCGGTCAGCAGGAACATGACGGCGTCGGCGACTTCCTCGGGGCGGCCCGTACGGCCGAGAGGGGCGCGGCGGATGAAGTTGGCTTCCCAGGCGGGAGGATCGCCGGGCATGGTGATGGTGCCGGGAGCAATGGCGTTGACGCGGATGTTTGGGGCCAATTCCTTGGCCAGGATGCGAGTTAACATGATGAGGCCGGCTTTGCCGAGGGAGTGGGGCAGGAAGTCGGGCCAACCGAGGATGCCGCCGAGGTCGGCGAAATTGATGATGGCGCCGTGGCCGGACTTGGCCAAATGGGGCGCGGCTGATTGAGCACAGAAGAACGGAGCTTTCAGATTGGTGCCGAGGGAGGTATCCCAGGTCTGTTCGGAGGTTTGACCAAAGGTGGTTTCCAGGAAAGAGGCGGCGCTGTTAATGAGAATGTCCAGATGGCCGAAGTAGGAGAGGGTTTCGGAGACGAGGTTTTCGATCGCGGGTACGCTGGTGAGTTCGGCTTGCAAGGCGACGGAGCGACGGCCTTTGGACTGCAATTCGGAGGCGAGCTGGCGAGCTTCGTTGGCGGAAGTTCCGTAATGGATGGCAACGTCGGCTCCTTGCTGGGCTAGACGAAGAGCAACGACGCGACCGAGGCGTTTGGCCGCGCCCGTGACCAGAGCCACGCGGCCGTGCAGTTTCAGGGTTTCGGACATGCCGCAAAAATAGCATACGGAGAGAGTTCCGTTGCCCGTTTTTCCGCAGCCAAGGACAAGGAGAGAGCCGCAAGCCAACGCCGGTTCATCCAACCCGGCAACGAATGGCAGCGGCTTTCGAGGGAGCTTGAGACCATGAAACTGGACTTACTGGCGATTGCGGCACATCCCGACGACGTGGAGCTCACTTGCGGAGGAACGCTGCTGAAGATGGCCCAGAAGGGGTACAAGACCGGGATCCTGGATTTGACCGAAGGAGAAATGGGTACGCGCGGGAGCCGGGAGACTCGAACCAAGGAATCGGCGAACGCGGCGAAGATCTTGAAGGTGTCCTGGCGCGGAAATTTGAATGTGCCGGACACGGATGTGCAGCCGGCCCGTCCTTATAAGCTGCGGCTGGCGGCGGTGATTCGAGAATTGCGTCCGCGGACGGTGATCCTGCCGTATTGGCAAGCGCGGCATCCGGACCATTACCACGCGTCCGCGCTGGGATACGAAGGGTGCTTCCTGGCGGGATTCAAGCAACTGCCCATTGACGGGGAGCCGTACCGGCCGTTCAAGATTTTGTACGCGACCTCGTTTGAGGGAATGCCAGCGACGTTTGTGGTGGACATCACGAAGCAATACGAGACCCGGCGGAAGGCCATCTTAGCGTACGGATCGCAATTCCGGCCGGCCAAGAGCGAGAAAGCTTCCAAGGTGTTCCTGGCGATTGACGAGCTGGACGAGCGTATGGATTTGATGGCGCGGCACTACGGGCAGCGGATTGGGGTGAAATACGGAGAGCCGTTCCTACAGAAAGAGGCCATGGCGATAGAGGATGTGGTGGAACTGCCAGTACGGTCGATTTGAAACTGGCGAACGCGGGGTCCAGGGAGGAGCTAGACCGAGTCGTCTTCCATGGCCGGGGTGAACCCGGGGATGCCTTGGCCTTCGGGGGTGCGTTCCACTTTGAGGCGGAGCTGGCTCTCGTCCTCGGCCCCGGATTTGCGGAGGACGACGATGGTGCTGAGGGCCTCCGTGTAGACGCGAGTGACCAGGAAAGTGTCACCAGTTTGTAAATTCTTCCAGAGTTGGCCGATTTGAATCTTGCGTGAGCTCATCCTTGTAAATGACTGTAGATAGGCTGGAAGGAAGTGTCAACTGTCCCTTTGAGATAGCGCTAAACTAGTAAGTGTGGGGGATTTGACGCAAAAGGAAGGAAACCTTTGAGAACCGCGTCACATCCCAAGTATAACCGGCGACCGCGGCCGTGAGAGGGTGTATACTGCGATAGGTACTGGGGAGGTAGCAATGAACTCTTCGCGCTACGCAATGGGCATACTACTGGCGGGGAGTTTAGCCGTGTGGCCGGCTGTGATCCGGGCGCAAAGCGACAATCCAGCACCTACCCGGGAACAACCCGCAAATCCGTGTGCCCCGCCGCAGAACACACAAAATCAGGACCCCAAGACCCAGGCGCAGCAGGCTGCCGATCGAAAGGCAGCGGGATGCCCTGATGACACTACGACTCAGGGCCAGAGCAATTCCGGCCAGAATTCAGGTCAGGCCAATTCCGGGCAAGGTCAGACAAACTCCGGTCAGTCCACCGACGACCAGACCACCCAACAGCAGCAGACCGTCCATCCCAAGAACTCCAAGGACGACGTGGACGCGATTGGCAACCGGAACATCGGCAAGGGCGTGAATTTCTACTCGCTGGAAAAGGAGATTGCGCTGGGCAAGCAGTTGGCGCAACAGGTGGAACGCAGTTCGAAGATGATCGACGACCCGGTGGTGACGGAATATGTGAATCGGGTGGGGCAAAACCTGGTAAGGAATTCGGACGCGCAAGTGCCGTTCACCATTAAGGTGATCGATTCGGATGAAGTGAACGCGTTCGCGCTGCCGGGCGGATTTTTCTACGTCAATAGCGGGCTGATCTTGCGGGCGCAGGAAGAATCGGAACTGGCTGGGGTGATGGCCCACGAGATTTCGCACGTGTGCGCGCGGCATGGAACCAAGCAGGCGACCAAGGCTGACCTGATGCAGATCGGGGCCATGGCAGCCATGATTTTCGTGCCCTATGGCTGGGCGGGATACGGAATTTATGAAGGCATGAACCTGGCGATCCCGCTGACGTTTTTGAAATTCTCGCGCGATGCGGAACGCGAGGCAGATTTCCTGGGCATTCAGTATATGTATAAGGCCGGATACGACCCGAACTCGTACGTGACGTTCTTCGAACGCATCGAGGCGGATGAGAAGCGGCGGCCCGGGACCATACCGAAGATGTTCTCGACGCACCCGCCGACGCCGGACCGCATCGAAGCTGCGCAAAAGGAAATCGCGCGGATTCTGCCGGAAAAGGACGAGTACATTGTGACCACGTCGGAGTTCGACTCCGTGAAGGCCCGCCTGCGCAATGTGATGTTTGCGCGCAAGGTGCAGGACAATGGCCCGGGCAAACCGACGTTGCGGACCAAGACCGAACAGACCAAGCAGGGCCAGGGTCAGGGGCAAAGCGATCCGAACAGCAGCGGCGACGACGACCGGCCGACATTGAAGCGGCGACCCGATCCTGGCGACAGCACGTCTCCATGAAGTGTGGAAGCGAGGCTAGAAGTTAGAGGGCGGCCTACGGGCCGCCCTTTTTTTGTGGGGAGGGAGGGGTGTGAATACGGAGTGGAAAGCGGGAGCAGAGCTCCCGCACTCCAAAGTGTAGACAGCCGGCCTCGCTTCCTGCGTCAGCGTAAACAGAAGGCGGGCGCCACATAAGAAGAGGCGCGAAAAGAAAGAGAGATTCTTTTCGCAAGAGTCGCGGAAAGACAGAGAGATTCTTCGCTTCGCGGACTCCGCTCAGAATGACGTATTTAGTTTTAGTTTAGGCAAGACGCAGGGATGCGCGAACCGGCGGGGAAGCTAGCGATGGCCGGCTTTCTGGTGCTCTTCGGGAGCTGCGGAGATGCCCTGGCGGCGGAGTTCTTCCGCATAGTATTTGCGGAAGAGCACGTCCCACTCCTCGCTGCCTTCGAGGATTTCGCGCTTTTGCGAAGTGATGCGCTTGCGAACTTCGGCTTCGATCTTTTCCTCGTCGCGAAGGATGTTGGTCATGGTCTGGACGAGGTGCTGGCGGATGGTGTCGCGGTCCTCTATGAATTCGACTTCGCTGCTATCGACCAAAAGTTCGACGATTTGATGGGAGATACGGACGATTTTTTCGCGGCTCAATCGCATGTTCTGGTGTGGTCCCCGTTGCTAGCCATAGTTCCCTTCTAGCGCAAAATGAGCTTGCGGTCGCGAGCGATCTGGCCTTTCACTTTTTTGAACATTTCCTGATAAGAGACGCCGGTGCGGCGCATTTCGTCCTGATATTGAGTCAGGATGTTGCGGACCTCGTCGTTGACGCGATCTTCGATGGTAATTTCCTCGAGCATGCGGAGACGGACACGGGTGATGACGGGATCCAGATCCTTCTCTTTAATTTCGACCAAATTGTCCTGCAAAAGCTTGTTGACCACTTCGGAGGCCATGTGGCCTACATAATCGCGGTTCAGGAGCATGTGACGACAGAGTTCCCTTAAATAGAAGTGTGAACAATTGAGTGTACTGGCTGTGAGGGGAATTCGCAAACGCGAAAGTTCTGCGGTGGAAGTTTTGCTGATGGTGGGAGTTGGTTCGAATGTGACGGAATCTTCATAGGCGCTGGAGCGCCGCATCAGGGATTGCTTTGTGATGGCTGACACACACGCCGCGGTTTTCTGTGGAGTCGACGATGCCGCAATCGCGAATCACCGGGCGGTGGAGTCCCCTGTAAGCCGGGTGGACGGGCCGTGATGGGAGTGGCGCATGTGCCGTGCGAGTTTTCGGGCGCGGGTGCGCTGCTCACTGAGCATTGATAATGGGAACAAGGCCAGGGCGATGAGCGTGCCGCCAAGCAGGATGCCCGCGTCAGCCAAATTGCCTGAAGTTCGGAGAGAGGCAAAGATGAGCAGCGCACCGAGCAAACACAGGGCCAGCGATGAGGAAATCCAGACAGCGCGCATCGTGCTCATCGCTTTCAAACCCCGTCCAGCAAGATCATTAAGCTTAGTGTGTCGCAAAAGGTGCTGGATAAGTTGGCATGTGTCTAGTTTTGTAATACCCGGCGGGGTGCAAAATTGTGACGGATGTTACAGGGGAGGCGAACCACGGTCTTGAGGACGACGTCATCCGGCTTGTAGGCAGATGAGCTGCGCTGATTGGCGTAGAGGCGGAATTTGCAGGGCAAGTGGCTAGACACGCTGGACTAAAACCTGCGGAATGTGCCAATTAGGCGTCGAGGATGGTGCGGTCGATTTCCAGGTGGTACCCGAAGTTCCCGCCAGCCAGCTCCGTTCCCGCGAGAACCCGCCCGGAAAAATGGACCTCACTGAAGGGACTGCCGGAAATTTCCATGGGGACGCGGACTTGCAAGCTTAGGCGTAAGCCCGGCTGTAACTCAGCGTCGGTGCTGAGAAGCAGATGGCGCGGCGAGATACCGATGGTCTCGCCTTGGTACTCGGTGACGCCGGGAGCGACGTGAAAGCGCACGGGGAGCTTGGTTTCGACCATGCCGTTCAGGCTGAGGGGAAAGAGGTTCACCCGGAGAGAGTAGCGAGCTACGGCACAAGCGGCTGTGATACGTGTCACGCGGCCTTGTGGCGACGCCGCATAGCGGCGACGGTTGGACGAGGCGAGTGCGTCCGGACTGAGTATAGCCCTGGTGCCGTATGCTCCGATTCAGGGTGTGGCGAAGGTACGGCGAAGACGGCAATCGAGCGTGGCCGGCGGATTCGAGCGATATCGTCACTATTACCACACGTGTACGGCTACCGTTGCGGTACGGCGGTACCATAGGTTTGTGTGTGCGCCTCCGGTAGTCTTTGCGGGCGAGGAGACGCTATGACCCTCACGTTTTGGACCTTGCCGCTCTATTTTGTGGTTGCTTACCTCACGGTGCGGGGTTTGCTGGCGAGTCTCTACGACGTGACGTGCTGGATGGAAAAGATGGATGGAGAGGCTGACGCCGCGGATACGTCGGTTGACGGTGTCGCTATCCGTGCCCGCGAGATGCTCAAAGACGAAGGCCTGGACGGTTCCCTGGAAGTAGTCGCCGACCACACCACCGGGAAAGTGTTTGTGTGCCGTAAAGCACCCTGAGACTAGCAAAAGTAGCGAAAGTTGGGACCGGACTGGCCTTGCCTGCTCCAAAAGCTGCAAAAACTCCGCGCCAAGTCCTGGAGATGGTTGCGGCCTAAAATGCTGTAAAATAATGAGGGTCCGAGGAGCGTGGGCGGTTAGCTCAGTTGGTTAGAGCGCCTGCCTTACAAGCAGGAGGTCGCAGGTTCGAGCCCTGCACTGCCCACCAAAACACCGCATAAACACTGGCGATTTCTCACTCACACTTTACAGAGCAAAGCCACTTACGGTCTAGGTCAACCTCTGGTCAACTTTTTGGGGCAGGGTCACTCGGGTTCAATGCGATTCGCCAGCCAGTACAGATACACTCCTACGTCTCTCACATCGTTGCTTTCTCTTCTGTACGGTTCGCTCGAAAGGATCTTCCGAAGGAGTGCCGCCGCATGTTTGGCGCTAGCCTAGGGCTAAGTCGCGATGCCCGGTGCGCTACGGCAGCCCAAGGGCCGCGGAGGAAGTGTCGACGGTGACGGGGCCCGGGGAATCGGAATTGTTCTTGCGACGATGCGGGATGGTGGCGACAACCAGGGTGCCTTTTCCCTTGCCCGAAACGATTTCGAGTTTGCCGTCGAGCTGGCGAATCCGTTCGCGAATGCCCAGCAACCCGACGCCAAGGCTGGCGCCCTCGGGACTCTGTGCGGTGGCCATGCCCACACCCTCATCACGAATCTGCAAGCGAATGTCGCCGCTGTCGCAGTCCAAAGAGACACTGGCGGTGGAGCTGTTGGAGTGGCGATGAACATTCAGCAAACACTCTTGGACAACGCGAAATAGAGCGGTTTCAACGTCGCTGTCGAGCCGCCCCAGATCCGAAGAAACCTTCACGGCCACAGTAATGCCGCTGCGCTTGGCGAAACCGTCGGCGTAGACGGCGAGCGCGGACTCCAGGCCGATTTCATCAAGCAAGGGAGGATGGAGGAGGTGGGAGATGGTGCGGGTTTCACTGATGGCGCGATTCAAGAGCAGGGAAACTTCACAGATGCTTTCGTGGTTGAGGGGATCGTGGGAGAGGCGACGAGCAAGCTGGTCGACACCCATTTTGACGCCGACGAGATATTGGCCCAAGCCATCGTGAACATCGCGAGCGACGCGGCGACGTTCGCCATCCTGAATCTGCATGAGCCGGCCAGTGAGGCGACGAAGACGCTCCTCGGCGAGACGCAGTTCGTTGTTGACGGTCTCGAGTTCGCGAGTTTTGCGATAGAGCTCGGCAAAGACGCTGACTTTGGCGCGCAATAATTCGGGAACCACAGGGACGGAAATGTAGTCGACGGCGCCACGCTGGTAGGCACGGATGCGATCGACATCGCTGAGATGGACGCCGGAAATGAAGATGATGGCGATATTCTGATAACGAGGATGCTGACGAATGAGGTTGGCGAGTTCGAAGCCGTCAATATCGGGCATGCTGACGTCGAGAAGAACGAGCGCGATTTCGTTGCGCAAGAGCTGGTCGAGGGCCTCGCGACCGGAAGCAGCCTTGATGAGATTTTCGTTGAGGTCCTGAAGAATGGCCTGGTAGCTGAGCAGCTTAGCGGGCTGATCGTCGACCATCAAAATATTCACGGGGATGGCGGCGTGCGTAGGGGTTGTGGGATTGGTGGACATGGGCTACCTATGAAGCCACAAACGAAGAGCGGAGAGAAGCTGCTCGGTGTTGACGGGCTTGGCCAGGTACTCGGAGGCGCCCGCCTCGAGACATTTCTCCCGGTCTCCTTTCATGGCTTTGGCGGTCAGGGCAATGATGGGCATGCGCCAGCAACTGGGATTCTGGCGAATGACCTGCATGGTTTCGAAGCCGTCCATTTCCGGCATCATGATGTCCATCAGGACGATAGCGATATCCGGGGTATTCTCGAGGATTTGAATGGCTTCCCTGCCGGTACCGGCGGTGAGCACGACCATGCGGCGGCGCTCCAGGACACTGCTGAGCGCAAAGATGTTACGCACGTCATCGTCAACAATCAGGACTTTCTTGGCGGCGAGAGCTTCGTCGGAACCGTGTAGCTTTTCGAGCATGCGCTGGCGTTCGGGAGGCAGGTCGGAGACGACGCGGTGGAGGAACAGCGCGGTTTCGTCGAGGAGCCGCTCGGGAGATTCGACGCCTTTGACGACCACACTGCGAGCCAAGGTGCGCAGGCGCGCGTCCTCTTCGGCGGTGAGTTCCTTACCCGTGAACACAACCACAGGGAGCTCGCTGAGCGCGGGACTTTCGGCCAGGCGGGCCAGGACTTCGAAGCCGCTCATGTCGGGAAGGCGGAGATCGAGGACGACGCAATCAAAATTGGTTTGCTGGACGGCGTCGAGGGCTTCCTGGCCGCTGGAGATGACGGTGACATCGATGTCGTCGTGACCGAGGAGTTCGCGAATGCTGAGCTGCTCGGCGGGATCATCTTCGACGACAAGGAGGCGCTTGCGGCGAGGCGCGGCGTAATGTTTGATTTTGTCGATGGCCGCCTGCAGGCCTTCGGGAGTGACCGGCTTGGTAACGAAGGAGAAGGCCCCACGGGCCAAGCCGTGCTGGCGGTCTTCGTCCATGGTGAGGAGTTGGACGGGAATGTGGCGGGTCCCGGGATCTTGTTTGAGATGATTGAGGACGGTCCAACCGAGCATGTCGGGGAGAAACACGTCGAGGGAGACGGCCGCCGGATGATATTCACGAGCCAGCGCCAGGCCTTCGGCCCCTTTGCCAGCCACGAGAATCTTGAAGCCCTGGGTGCGAGCCAGATCGGCGAGGATACGCGCGTAGTGTACGTCGTCCTCGATAATGAGCAGGCTGGCATCGCCAGGCTGGAGGTCGTCGCGATCGTCGGCGACCTTCTCGGCGGCTTCGACGACGGCGTGAGAGATTTGCAGGGGATCGGCGGACAAGATGGCGGCTCGCTCCTGAGTGGTGGCGATGGGGGCTGATGGGCCGACGTAGGTCTTGGGCAGGTAGAGGGTGAAAGTGCTGCCGAGGCCAGGAGTGCTACGCAACTGGATTTCCCCGCCAAGCAGGTTGGCGAGCTCGCGGCTGATGGCCAGGCCCAAACCGGTGCCGCCGTATTTGCGGCTGGTGCCGGCGTCGGCCTGCTGGAAGGCTTCGAAAATGATGCGTTGCTTTTCCAGCGGAATGCCGATGCCGGTGTCGGCGACCTCGAACGCAATGACCGACGCGGAAGTGCTGAGCACCGGATGATCTTCACTCCAACCCCGGCTGGCGACGCAGACAGAAACGCGCACGCCGCCCTGTTCGGTGAACTTGAAGGCGTTGGAGAGCAGATTTTTGAGGACCTGCTGGAGGCGCTTGGAGTCGGTGACCAAGCTGCGAGTCAGATGCGGGTCGGAATAAATGTCGAAGGTGAGGCGGCGGTTTTCGGCTTCGTGGCGGAAGGGCCGGGCGACCATTTCGAGCAGATTGCAGAAGAGCACTTCCTCGGCGTCAACGGAAACGGTGCCGGACTCAATCTTGGAGAGGTCGAGAATATCGCTAATGAGGTTGAGGAGGTCGGTGCCCGCACCGTGAATGGTGCGGGCAAACTCCATCTGCTTAGCACTGAGGTTGCCGTCGGCGTTATCGGCGAGCTGCTGTCCGAGAACGAGAATGCTGTTGAGAGGGGTGCGCAATTCGTGGGACATGTTGGCCAGGAATTCGGATTTGTACTTGGAAGTGAGCGCAAGTTCCTTGGCTTTTTCTTCCAGGGCGCGGCGGGCTTGCTCGATCTCCTGGTTTTTGCGCTCGACTTCGACGTTCTGTTCGGCGAGCTGCTGAGCTTTCTGAGCCAGCTGCTCGTTGGTTTGTTGCAATTCCTTTTGCTGGGTCTGCAGCTCGATGGCTAGCTGCTGGGACTGCTTGAGCAGGCTTTCCGTCTGCATGGTAGCTTCAATACTGTTCAGAACGATACCGATGTTGGAAGTGAGCTGCTCCAGGAAAGCCAGGTGAGAGGGGGTGAATTCGGCCAGGGAGGCCAGCTCGATAACCGCTTTAACGCGATCTTCAAAAAGAACCGGCAAGACGATGACGTTCTGGGGAACGGCCTTGAACAGGCCCGAGGAAATGGTAACGGCGTCGCGAGGGACGTTCTTGATGAGCACCCGGCGTTTTTCGGCAGCACATTGCCCGACCATGCCTTCGCCAATGCGCAGGGCGCGGCGCTGATTATCGACGCTGTCGTCGGCATAGGCGGAGAGCTGTACCAGTTCGCCTTCGAGCATCTGGTAGATAACGCCCTGTTGAGCGTTGACCAGGGGAGCGAGTTCAGAAAGAAGCATGCGACCGACGGTGGAGAGGTCGCGCTGGCCCTGGAGCATGTTGGTGAAGTTGGCGAGGTTGGTCTTGAGCCAATCCTGTTCAGTGTTGCGGTCGGTAGTGAGCCGCAGGTTGTCGATCATGGTGTTGATGTTGTCTTTGAGTTCGGCGACTTCGCCGCGGGCTTCCACTTGGATGGAACGAGTGAGGTCGCCCTTGGTGACGGCGGTGGCGACTTCGGCAATGGCCCGGACCTGGTTGGTGAGGTTGTCGGCAAGAAGGTTGACGTTGCCGGTGAGGTCTTTCCAGGTGCCGGCTGCGCCGGGGACGTTGGCTTGACCGCCGAGGCGGCCTTCAACACCGACTTCGCGAGCCACGGTGGTGACCTGGTCGGCGAAGGTGGCGAGAGTGCCGGTCATGTTGTTGATGGTTTCGGCGAGAGCGGCGACCTCACCCTTGGCGTTCACAGTGAGTTTTTGGGTGAGTTCGCCGTTGGCGACGGCGGTGACGACCTTGACGATGCCGCGGACCTGCTCGGTGAGGTTGGCGGCCATGACGTTGACGTTGTCGGTGAGGTCCTTCCAGGTACCGGCGACGCCAGGCACAACCGCTTGGCCGCCGAGCTTGCCGTCGGTGCCAACTTCGCGAGCGACGCGAGTGACTTCCGCGGCGAAGGCGTTGAGTTGGTCGACCATAGTGTTGATGGTGTTCTTGAGTTCGAGGATTTCGCCCTTCACATCGACGGTGATTTTGCGCGACAGGTCGCCGCGAGCCACGGCAGTGGTGACTTCGGCAATGTTGCGGACTTGGCCAGTGAGGTTACCAGCCATGGCGTTAACCGAGTCGGTCAAGTCCTTCCACGTGCCGGCGACACCCGGCACGTTGGCCTGACCACCGAGACGACCTTCGGAACCGACTTCGCGAGCCACGCGGGTAACTTCGGCGGCGAAGGAGCGCAGTTGCTCGACCATGGTGTTCAAGGTTTCTTTGAGCTGAAGAATTTCGCCGCGGACGTCAACGGTAATTTTGCGGGACAAATCGCCACTGGCGATGGCGGTGGCGACTTCCGCGATGTTGCGGACCTGACCCGTCAGGTTGCTGGCCATGAAATTGACGTTGTCGGTTAGGTCCTTCCAGGTACCGGCAACGCCGGGAACTTGAGCTTGGCCGCCCAGCTTGCCTTCGGTGCCGACTTCGCGAGCTACGCGGGTGACTTCCCCGGCGAAGGCGTTGAGCTGGTCGACCATGGTGTTGATGGTGTTCTTCAGTTCAAGAATTTCGCCCTTCACATCGACGGTGATTTTGCGGGAGAGGTCGCCGCGAGCGACGGCGGTGGTGACTTCGGCAATATTGCGGACTTGAGCGGTGAGATTACTGGCCATGAAGTTGACGTTGTCGGTCAGGTCTTTCCAGGTGCCGCCGACGTCGGGGACTTGAGCCTGTCCGCCGAGCTTGCCTTCGGTACCCACTTCGCGAGCCACGCGAGTGACTTCCCCGGCGAAGGCGTTGAGCTGGTCGACCATGGTGTTGATGGTGTTCTTCAGTTCAAGAATTTCGCCCTTCACATCGACGGTGATTTTGCGCGACAGGTCGCCGCGAGCCACGGCGGTGGTGACTTCGGCAATGTTGCGGACTTGGCCAGTAAGATTGCTGGCCATGGAGTTCACTGAGTCCGTAAGGTCCTTCCAGGTACCCGCGACACCCTGCACGTCGGCTTGCCCACCGAGTTTGCCGTCGGTACCCACCTCGCGAGCCACGCGGGTGACTTCCGAAGCGAAGGAGCGCAGCTGCTCAACCATGGTGTTGAGGGTTTCTTTGAGTTCGAGGATCTCGCCCTTGACGTCGACGGTGATTTTGCGCGACAAGTCGCCGCGAGCCACAGCGGTGGCCACTTCGGCGATGTTGCGGACTTGGGCGGTGAGGTTGCTGGCCATGAAATTGACGTTGTCGGTTAGGTCCTTCCAGGTACCGGCAACGCCGGGAACTTGAGCTTGGCCGCCCAGCTTGCCTTCGGTGCCG
>DASPVD010000120.1:0-2717 GCA_035622555.1 Candidatus Eremiobacteraceae bacterium
CCTCCTCGAATTGCAAGACGTTCTTCGTCGGCGAATTCTGGGCCTGTTTCAACAAGTTAAGGGCAAATGCCCGATCTGTCTGTTTCATTCCCAGGCTGTCCAGGCCGCGAAAGCTCCATATCAGGCCATTAGATTCCTGCAGCACATAGAGCACTCCGTTGTGAAAACGGCAGCGGGCCGAGGGCAGGGCCCCAACGATCGTGACGGTGTCAGTTCCTACCAGAGCAACTGTGGCTCTGAGGGCTACTACCGCGCGATTGTTGCCGACAGCCACAACGTCGCGCACAGACACCAGGCCGCGATCTGTCAGCACCCGCACAACCTTCTTCGCTCCCGGCTGCCAAAGATAGAGACTGTCCCCTACGACGGCGGCAAGCCCTAGTTTATTCCACGATGCAGCCCGCAAGGGGCCTTTGATGGCCGTGATTGGAAACGCCCTTCCATCGCTCTTTCGTGCGATGAACTGCAGGACTTCCGTTCCCGTAACCACAAGTCTGGAACCGCGTGTTTAGCGAACCAGAAGACGCTATTCATGAACGAGCGGCCAGCAAACATTGAGACCGAACGCCTCCTCCTCGTGACACTGCTGCCAGAGGAGATTGAGTCCTTAATCGCTGGTAATGCCGAGCGTGTCGCGCTCGTGACTGGCTTCACATTTCCACCGGAAGATCCGAACCGGGGTGTCGATTTGTCATGGCATCTCGGGGAGTTGCTGGCTGATCGCGCCCAGGTTTCGTGGCGGATCCGCGTGATCGTCGAGCGGTCATCTAACACGGTCATCGGATCGATTAACTTAAAAGGTCCACCGAACGCGGCCGGCGACGTGGAGATCGGATGGGGCTTGAACGAGGATGCACGCGGGAAAGGATACGCGACTGAGGCATCAGCGGCGGTGATCAACTGGGTCAGTAAGCAACCGGATGTTAGCACGATCAGTGCCGCGATCCCTGATGACAACAATGCTTCGCAACGTGTGGCCGCAAGGCTTGGCTTCGCTCGAACGAGCAATGTGAGAAGGAACTTGCCTATTTGGAGGTTCGACCGAAACTCGAGTACGAGCACTGAGTGCGATTCATAATGCTGTCTGTCAAACTGCCTAGCAGGCTACTGAAAAATTGACGTAGCGCCAGTTTTTCTTTCTGTGGTTCATCGTAGATGATGTCGAACGGTTTGATTTCCGGTGTTTTAGTGACCTCTGGTCCGCGCTCAATGCGGTTGGAGGCACACGTCGGCCCTGACTTACACCGCCGGAACCGCGGCCAGATTTCGCATGCGCACCAGGTTGTAGGCGGCGCAGGCGAGAGTGAAAATCCAGTGCACTTTGCAAACTCCTCGGTGCCGAACCTTTCGCAGGAGCGCAATCGTCTTCAGCCAGCCGAAGCATTCTTCGATGCGCTTCCGCTTCTTCTGGCTGCGGGCGTAACCGGCGTGCCGCGTGGTGCGGCCATCAATCGCGCTGCCGCCGGGTCGTCCCAGGTTTTGCGCCACGTGCGGCGTCACCCACAGATGGCGGCACTCCGCCACAAACCCACGCGTGTCGAACCCTTTGTCGCCCCCTACCGTCAGCGGTTGGGTGCCGGGAAGCCGCTCCATCATGAGCAGCGCCGCATCCCGTTCCGCCGTTCCGTTGGCCTGGAAGACTTCCGCGTCCACGATCAATCCGTTGCGGTTCTCCACCAACAGATTCCCGCTGTAGCTCAACCGCGATTCCTTCCCGGCACTTTTCCGTGCCAGTCGAGCCTCGGGATCGGTCTTGGACTGATGGGTTTCGTTCGACCGCTTCTCCCCGCGAAAGTTCACCGTGGGATTGCCAGGATCGTCCGGCGGAGACGGCGGCTGGTCCTGTTTGGGCTGAAAGCTCTTCAGACTTGCCCAAGCTTCCAGCAACGTGCCATCGACGGTGAAATGCTCGTCCGAGGTCAGACCCTGCGCCCGGGCTTGCGCCACCACACGCAGCAGAAACTCTTTGGCCACATCCGCGTCCAGCAAGCGGTCGCGGTTCTTCGTGAAGGTGGTTGCGTCCCACACCTCATCGTCCGCGTTCAGCCCCACGAACCAGCGGAACAGCAGGTTGTAATCCATCTCTTCCATCAGCAATCGTTCGCTGCGGATCGAGTACAGCATTTGCAGCAACTGCGCCCGCAACAGCTTCTCCGGCGCAATCGACGGACGGCCGACGCGGGCATACATCGTGTCGAACCGCCGGGAAAGTTGCGTGAGGACTTCGTCGACCATCGACCGAATCGCGCGCAGCGGATGATCCTTGCGCACGCGCATCTCGGGCGACAAGTAACTGAACATATGATTCTGCTGCTCATCGTCTCCGCGCATGCCTTCTCGTACCATATAAGGCTGTGGATTAGCAGTAGTTTTTCAGCAGCCTGCTAGTACTACTGTGTTATAAAAAGGGAGCTCCACAAAAAGGACAACTCGAGAGTTGCCGGAGCAGAATCCTGGCAATGGTTTGGCGAAGGGTGGCGATGGACCAAGGGTTATGCCGCTCCATGCGCACTGGGCGAACCCCGAGGACGGAACTGGCGTGGCATTTCCGCGACCGGTAAGTCCACTTGGCCGGAGCGAGCGGAGGGGGAAAAACGGCTCCGTTCGGCCACCAGGAACCCATAGGCCGCAATACAGAGGGTGGCGTGATGGTGAAAACCACGCCAGCCTCGTCCTTCATAATGTCCCAGCCCGAGTTCTTGTTTTAGTTCTTGATA
>DASPVD010000121.1:0-56495 GCA_035622555.1 Candidatus Eremiobacteraceae bacterium
GGCCCGATCATTCAGTCAAGCTTTTCTCATGCGTTCAACCGCCGGCCGTGCGATCGAGAACGCACCAGCAGAAGAAATCATCGACCGCTTGCTCGATGTCCTGAAACAAGCGGTTGCCGCGTTGTCAGGTAGCCAGTCCCACAGCCTTGCCTCCGCTGCAGCTCCAGAACCTCATCGGTTTGATTTCGTGCATAAGACGGAACTGCGGCCGGTTCTCGAACAGGCTTATAGCGAAGGCCGTGGTGCATTCGAACAAGGCGACTACGCTCTGGCGATGCTCACGTGGTGCGGCATCCTGGAGTCCATTGTGACCGATGCCGTCGAGCATCACGACTTGAGCGCCGCAGGGGAACCGGAATTGTCGCGCCGCAAGATTGCCGATTGGACGTTCGAAGCCCGACTGATCGCAGCCGAAAAAGCGGGACTTATTACCCATGGGTGGGTGCGACTACCGGAGGCTGCTCGAACATACCGCGACCAGGCCGAACGCAAATCCAATCCGGCAATTCCCGAACACGATGCCAAACGCACTGTGCAAGTCCTTCACGTTGTGATGCGTGACTTGAATCCGGGTAGGTAAAAAAGGCTTCGATTCCGGTGTAGCTCAGCTTTCGAAACCCTCTCGGAACACCGGCTGCGATGGATCCAGGCTGCCATCGATCACGGCGATTCGTAAGTCATCAAACGCACGCGTCGCTTCCGCCAGGGTGGCGTACCCAGCTTCGCGCTGCAGCGCTCCACTCTCCGAGTAGATCAGTGTGAAATACCTGCCGGAAGCGTACTGCAGTTCCAGCAATTTGTTGGGAATGTCTGGATCGCCTTCTTGGCCGAGCACGTCCATCAGCGCAACCGTCCACTGCCGGTTCTTCGGGTCGGTAACCACCTCCCGATCCACGTAGCGCCATTGATCCATGCTCCACAGTGGCATAGCTAGCTGAGAAGGTCCCCTAATGCTCTGGCGACCTGCGATCCAGTGAATGGTTTTGGTATCAGCAAAACTCGCTGCGCGTTCCGTCGTCGCAGGGTTGCGTCTGCTTTCTCCGGCGTGTCGCTGATGAACACGATGGGAAGCTCAACATGCTCCGGATCCTGCCGGACGATATCGAACAGAGATTCGCTCATGTCCAGGCTGCTGCAATCGAGAACCAGAGCGTCCGCGCGGAACTCCCGAAGCAAATCGTTCACCGTGTTCGTGAACCCTTCGGCGACCACCTCGTGGCCGTGGTCCCGCAATGCAAACGTCAACAGCTCGGCAATTTCGGGGGTGTCGTCGATCAGTAGAACGCGGCTCAACCGAAGCTTACCCTTTAGCGCCGCCGGTTCCGGGAAGGCGGGGCTTCTTACCCTGCGACGGCTCCAGATCCAACGTCCAGATCCGGCCCCCCGCCGTGTAGTAAGCGCGACGCTCGCTCTCAACCATGGCGCCCCATGCTTCCAAAGTGCGCATGGCAAACGTTATGCCTTCAAAATTGTTGCGCAGGTGATTGAACACCTCGTTAGTGTGCCAGTTGTCGGTCAGAATGGCATCGCCGGGATGCACCCGCACTACCGTCAAATAGCGGTCGTGCGCAGCTTCCGGCCGTACCTCTCGTGTGGACCCGCGCTTCTTCCCTTCCGTTACAATGTAGCTCTCCTGGGTCTCAGGAGTTGCTGGTGGAGCCGCTGTGCTTGGAGTGCTCGGTTTGGTGCTCATATCGTGTGTGCCACCGCTTCCGCTTCTGCTGCGGCCGCCATATTGATTTGGTTCTTGGCATCCGCTGCTTGGATCAATGCTTCCGGCAGCTGCACCCCCATCATTCGCCACTGTTCATTGGCGAATTTCTGCAGATTGGCGATGTGCTCGGCGTGCAGGTGCCCAAAACGGCCTTGCAACTTCAGATAGTCTGCCACCGGTCGGATGTTTTGCGGCCGGAAGCTATAGTCGTATTCGCGCTTCTCCGGATTCCATTCCCAGACCGGATACAGCCCGCATTCGACCACCAGTCGCCCCAAATCGATCGAGCGCGGTGTCTCATAGACAAAGCCTTTTTGACAGGGCGTATAAACCATCAGGAATGCCGCACCTCTGTGGTTTAGCCCCTTGCGTACTTTGTTCATTAGGTCGATTGGGTACCCCACGCTGGACGTCGCCACATAGCAGTGGGGATGGCCCGCCGCCATCATTCGGGCGAGATCCTTCGGATACAACGTCTTTGCCTCGGGAACCTTCGGACCCGGAGGCGAAAACGTGGTCATGCCACCATACGGCGTGCGAGATGATGCCTGGATCCCCGTATTGGCATACTGTTCGTTGTCGTAGCAGATGATCAGGCAGTCATGATTCCGGTACAGCGCCCCTGAGATCGAGCCCAATCCGATGTCGGACGCGCTCCCGTCTCCCGCCTCGCAAATGATATTTGGGAATGCGCCCTTCCACTTGCCTTTGCGGATCATGGCCTCATACGCTGCGGCCACACCGGCGGTGAAGCTACCGGCGCTGCCAATTTGTGTGTGCGCCCAGGGCACGTTATAAGGGGTGCACAAATACGAGCTGTTGGCTACGTACATACACCCAGTCGGGCCCACCAGGATCGTATTGTCCCCCGACGCTTTGCTGGTCATCCGGTACTGAATCGACGGACCGCAACCAGCGCATGTCCGGTGCCCCGGCACGAACGGCTCAGACGCCGGCAGGTCCGGATTGTAGAAACGCGCGCCCTGGTTAGGACTGCCCAGGATCGGCAGAACCTGTCGCTGAACTTCGATTACTGGCATATCCGTTCCTCCCCAAGACAGTGATTATTTCCTGTTGCATCAATTTCGTTTCCGCAAAAGCCGCGATTACCGCTTGTTGCTACTCTTCGAATCCAACCCAATGGGTCCGCTTTTCGATCTTTCCCCGCTTGTGTGCTTCGGTCATCTTCTGGGTCATCCAGTAGAATTCCTTCAGCACGATGGCCTCGCCACCCATTCCCGCCATGAACGACATCATCAGGGGCCGATTTGGGCTCTCGTAAAGAGCAGCACAAGCCTCCGCGTATAAAGAGCCGCCGCTACTCACGCTGCCCAGACCCATGTTGGTTTCAATCACGCCGACCACTTTGAACTTGCTGAGCACCTCGTTGACCCGGTCGGTGGGATAGGGCCGAATCGTACGCAGTCGCACCAGGCCCACCTTTACTCCTTGCTCGCGCAAATGTTGAACCGCAAAGCGCGCGGTAACCGCGTGGCCGCCCTGCATAAAAAACGCAATGTCGGCGCCATCGGTCATGTACTCTTCCACCCACGGGTCATAACGGCGTCCGAAAATCTGCGCGAATTCCTCGTGAGCTTTCTCGATAACCGCCATCGAGCCTTCCATCGCGCGGGCTCGTTCCAACTGCAGCGGCGGACCTTGTTCCGGCATGATCTGCGGCCCATGCGATACAGGATGCCGCGGGTCCAGCGGGTACGGATGCTTGTACGGCGGCAGGAATTCTTTCACTTGCCCGGGATCCGGAAGTTCTACGTCCGTGGTGATGTGCGAGACGAAAAAGCCGTCCTGGCATACCATTTGCGGCAACAGCACCTTCGGATCTTCGCCAATGCGATAGGCTATCAGGTGATTGTCGAACGCTTCCTGCCCGTCGCACGACCAGCCCATCAGCCAACCCATATCACGCGTCGATAACGCATCGGTATGCTCCGACCCAAAATCACCTGGGGGATCCAGGGTGCGGTCCGCGATCATCATCTGCACTGGCATGCGGCTGCCGGAGATGGGCGAATACAATTCGTAGGCATACTGCACGCCCACTCCCGAGCTGCCCGTGAACACCCGCGCCCCGCTGGAGGAAGCTCCATGCGCGATGCTCAATTGCGAGTGCTCGCTATCGGCCACAATGTACTCGGCATCAAGCTCGCCATTCGCCACCATCTGCGCCAGCGCCATCATTGTTGCGGTGTACGGCCGAATCGGGTAAGCCGTGATTACATCCACGTCCGCGTATTTAGCCGCCTGCGCGGCTGCCACGCAGCCGTTGATGCGCACCGTTTTCTTCTTGGTCTCTGTAGCGGTTGGCATTCTATATCTCCTTTGCGGGACGGCTCGCCAGATTCACCAACTCCTGCGCCTGCCGGCCGTGCAGCCCAGGGCTGATCGCGAAAGCGGTGTCCATGCGGACCACGCCGGTCTCGAAGTCCAACTCCGGCACGCCTTCGAGGCAGCCGGTTGGGCACTCCTCAATGCACACGCGGCACCCTTTGCAGTAGTCGACCAGGATTTTGTACAGTCCGTTCGAACGTGCCGGCCTGGCGATGCACGGCTCAGGACAGACCAGATAGCAGTTGTCGCAAGCGTTGCAGGTTCCGCAACTGAAGCACCGGCTGGCCTCTTCCAGGGCTTGCTCTTCGGTGAACGCCTGAATCACTTCATCCTGCGTGGTGCGCCGGCTTTTCGGATTCAGCATGGCCTGTTTGACCCGCGGGAAATGCGGGAAATAGGTCATGTTCATGCGGTTCAAGTCCATGATCACGTCGACCGTGATTTTCCGCGGCTCCAACGGCTCACCTTTTAAAACCTTGTCTAGGTTAAACGCCACGCGCTTACCGTCACCCACCGCATTGACCACCATTAGCGGCTGGCCGGAACCCAGCTGCACGATGTCTCCCGCCGCGAAGAAATTGGTATCCCCAAGCCGTCCAAAGCGGTCAATCCTGATCGTGCCGCGCTCATTCTTGAACTCCTGAGGGAGCCAAGCCAAGGAGGCGTGCTGGCCAACCGCGATAATCACGTTGTCGACAGCGAAGCGCTCGGCCGCTGCTTCGCGATTGATTGTGATGGGTGATGCGTTGATAGCCCCAGAAAACTTCGCCGGGTATAGCTGCAACGCTTCAACCTTTCCATTGCCGAGCACCGCCGTCATGGCGCGCCCGTGCACCAATTCCACGCCTTCCTCGAGCATGTCGTGCAGGTCTTCGGCAACACAGGGCATTTCCTGTCTGTCCGACTCGACCGTGATCATGGTCACTTCCACGGCGCCCTGCCGCAACGCTTCTCGAGCGCAGTCGATGGCGGTATTTCCGCCGCCAATCACGGCCACACGCGCGCCCAGCTTGACCTTCGAAGTGCCCATGCCGATGTCGCGCAGGAAGGGCAACCCATACAGGACGCCCTCTTTGTTTTCACCCTCTGCCCGCACGCTATTCGGTTCCGTCAGTCCGACGGCCAGCACGCACGCGTCATAATTCTTCTTGAGTTCGTCCCAGGTGACGTCCTTGCCCACTTCGCAGTTGGTCTTGATGGTGATTCCGAGTTCCACCAGCCGCTGCACTTCGCGATCCAGCACGTCCTGTGGCAGCACCCAATCCGGAATACCACCCCGATTCAAGCCCCCAGCTTTCGGTGATTTCTCCAGAATGGTCACCTTGTAGCCGAGCCGCGCAAGTTGATACGCGGCGCTGTGCCCCGCGGGACCGGATCCCACAACCGCCACGCTCTTGCCATTGGGCTTCCCTGGTTTGACTACGTCGCGCGGCAAGGACTGTCCCAGATCACCAAGGAACCGTTCCACCGCGCGAATCGAAATCGCTTCGTCGTATTGACCGCGATTGCAAGCCTGCTCACACGGGTGATAGCACACTCGGCCGGTGACCGAGGGGAACGGCATGTCTTCCTTGATCAGCGCGTAGGCGTCCAGATATTTTCCGCGCTTCACCAGGTCCAGATAGCCCTGAATCTTTTCATTGGTGCCGCACGCGTTGTTGCACGGGGGCAACTTGTCGCGATACACCGGACGAATGAATCGCCAGTTGCCGGTAGGGAACAGGTCCTGCCCCTTCTCCTGAGTTGGTGCAGGAGTTATGCCGGCGAACGGGACCTTTAACCATTCGGGGATGTGCGTGCCTTTAGTCGACATGTGATCCTTTCCGATCCTTTCTATGCGGCCACTGGTTTCAGCGGCAAGATGTGCAGTTCATCGAAGGCCATCTGGAAAGCCTTTTTGTTGGCGATCATCGGCTCAATGGTCTCTCGCTTCACAATGCCGGTGCTCTTCACCACCGCGGCAATCAGCGGAGCCGCGATATCCGGGGCAACTGCCTTGCTTCTTTCTGCGGCGCCTTCTGTGGACAGGCGATCCAGGCCAAGCTGGCCCAGCCGGTAGTACAACCATTTGTGATCGGCCAATTTCGCGGCGTCAACGCACACCAGTTGCGCCAGCCGCTCGGCACCCGGCACGAACCGGATCATGTAGTCGGGTGTGTAGTGGGTGTTAATCACCAAAGTACCGCCGGGCGGCATTCCGCGCATATAGTCCCAACCCTTCACCATGGTTTCTTCAACCAGCACCACGATGTTGGGCCGTTCATTCTCGTAAGTGAGCTCGTTTTCCAGCACCTGATCGCTTACCCGGCAATATTTGCGCGTTGGGGCGTTGGTGCGGTCAGGATTGTCCACATAATTCTCCATCGCCTGTGCGTACTTGCCTTCCAGACGGGCGGAAGCAGAAACGGAATTGACGATGTCGCGTCCTTCCTTGTCCATGATGATTCCGCGGGTCCAGACTGTTAGTTCGGTGTAAATCATCTCCACTCCTCGTCAGTACCTGTTATTTGTAAACGCGCCGCTACAACAATCCCCGGCCTCCCTGTTGAGCTCACTCGCGGCTTTCTGGTGCTTGGGACCAAGCCCTTCGGCTCCCAGAACCGCCAGGAAATCGCGTTGCGCAACGGCAAAAGGCGCCACTCGCGCGCCATGCTGGAAGTCCGTAATGGCGGAAAGCGTTGCTTTCTTGCACGCGCTTTCGATATCCGCCCCCGTGAGGCCTTCCAACTTCCGCGCCAATTCCGTGAAATCGACATCCGGCGCCAGGGGTACGCGCCGGCAGCACAGCCGCAAGATCGCCGCGCGTTCCGCGACATCGGGCTTTGTAAATCGCAGGATATAGTCGAAGCGTCCGCTGCGCAGCAGTGCCGGTTCAATGCGCTCGGGACGGTCCGTCGCTGCCAGCAGGATGACCCCTTTCACGTCGCGCAAATTGTCAATTTCCCGGAGCAGTTGGCTTTGAATTCGCTGATACACGTCACTGCCAAGTTGCTCGGCCCCGAATTTCGGGGCTAACGCGTCAATCGTGTCGAAAAACAAAATGCAGGGCGCCGCCCTTCTGGCTTTCTTGAACACCTCCCGCAACGCTCTTTCCGAATCTCCGAGCCATTTTGAATAGAGCTGCGGCCCGTCGATAGCGATCAGCGGTAGCTGTTTCTCACCGGCCAGCGCTCGCGCCATGGCGGTTTTCCCGGTGCCCGCTGGTCCCACCAGAAGGATGCCGCGCGGCGGAGCAAGTCCGACGGTCTCATAAATCTCCGCGTGCATATGCGAATGGTCGACCACCGCCTCGAGCAACCGCTTTACTTCCTCGAGACCTCCCAGAGATGCAAACGTGGTCTCACTTTTCTCGATGAAGAATTCGCGAGTGGCACTGGGCTCGACATCCTTCAAGCCCGCCAGAAAATCGTCCCGCGTCACCTGCAGGGTACTCAGTTCCGCCGGCGTTACCCCATCGCAACCAACAGGACTGCTCGAGAGAAACCGGCGCAGCGCGGTCATGCCCACTTCTTGCCCCAGGGCCTCCAGATCCGCTCCGACGAATCCGTGCGACAACTCCGCAATTTCTTGCAGATTAACGTCTGCCGCCAGCGGCATTGCCCGCGTGTGGATTCTCAGGATTTGCAGCCGGGCCTGTGTGTTGGGAACGCCAATCTCGATTTCTCGATCGAATCGTCCGGGCCGCCGCAGTGCGGGATCCAGTATTTCCGGAATGTTTGTCGCGCCGATCACGATCACGTGTCCACGGGCCACAAAACCGTCCATCAAGCTGAGAAGTTGCGCCACTACCCGTTTTTCGACTTCGCCCACCACTTCCGCGCGTTTCGGCGCCACCGCATCGATTTCGTCGATGAACAGAATCGCCGGAGCATGCCGCGCGGCCTCTTCGAACACTTCGCGTAGCTTCGCTTCGCTCTCTCCGTAGAATTTCCGCATGATCTCCGGGCCGTTCAGGTGAATGAAATGCACTCGGCTTTCGGCGGCGACCGCGCGCGCCAGTAAGGTCTTACCGGTTCCTGGCGGACCATACAGCAGCACACCTTTGGGCGCCAGTATCCCCAGACGTTCGAATACGTGCGAATACTTCAGCGGCAATTCGACAATCTCCCGCACTCGCGCGACTTCTCGCTCGAGCCCGCCGATGTCTTCGTAGGAAACGGATGGGGCGTGTGCGACCGTTTGTTCGGCCTCCACCACGCGAATATCTGTGCGCTTTCCGATCACTACGGCTCCCGAAGGAATCGTGCGTACCACCTGGAAATTCACCGCCTTTGCAAACGTCGGCACCCGCACCACGTTCCCGGCCATCACCGGAACACCCAACAGATCCTCGAGCATGCGATCCGGCGCGATGGAGGCTGGGGCGGCTCCAATCCACATGGGGGTCAGGCGAACTGCCACCGCTGGTTGTGTCTCAACAGGCGCCACGCTGACGTGTTCCTGCAGACTAGTGCCACAATTGCTCCGGCAGGTCCCGTCAATCTGGATCATTCCCTCGCGCAGTTCTTCGGAGATTTCCGCGCGCCCGACCGCAACCGCACTGCCCGTGATTTTCAGTATTGTTCCTGGTTGGGCGCCCATGCGCCGCAGGTCGGCGGGCGCAACGCGCGCGATGGCGTGCCCCACGTCCTCAACTCGCGCCTCGGACGCTCGCAGCGTCAGCGTTGCCCCTACGCGAGCGTTCTCGCCGGGAGATGCGGGCGAACCAGCAGCTGTGTTGTTTCCCAGGTCGGTCACTCTGCTCTGTCCTAAACTCGGCCCGATTTTTGATGAACCGCCGTCGTGCTATTCGAACCTGCTTCTCACAATCAAGCGCTAATAATCTTCAGTACGATTTCTTCGACGTCCTCGATGTGCCGTCTCATCGCTGTTTTTGCCGCTTCCGAATCACGGCGTTTGATGGCCGCCAGAATACGCCGGTGCCCCGCCAGTGACTGTCTGCCGCGTCCCTCGGCTTGCAAGCTGCGCTCCCGCGAACCGCGCAGCAAGTCCATCAACGTGTCCAGCACCTTCAGCACCACACTGTTACCGGAAGCCAGCGCGATGGCATAGTGGAACTCCGAATCTTCCCCAACCCCGGTCTCTCCGTCACGCAACTTCTGTTCCTGCCGGTCCAAAATCTCTTCCATCTCCGCGATTTCATCATTGGAAACTCGCGTTGCGGCGCGCGCCGCCAGTTGCGGTTCCAGCATCTTTCGAAAATCCAGCAGTTCACCGATCAGTTCTTCCTTACGCTTCAGGGCATTCGCTAGTGGATTAATCAAGGATTCCGAGGAGATTTGACGAACGATCGTGCCCGCGCCCTGGCGCGGCTCCACCATGCCCATCAATTCCAGGCTACGGATCGCGTCTCGAATCGAGCTGCGGCTGACCCCCAGCGATTCTGCCAGTTCCCGCTCCGAGGGCAATTTGTCGCCAGGTTGCAGTTTTTTCAAGATCAGGCGTTCAATTTGCTTGGCGACGCCTTCATAAACCTTGTCCCGGCGGACAGTTTCGAAGTCGGATTTGACGGGTATAGGCAAGCACGCACCAACTGGTCTGATAAGTGGACCAGCAGAGTATATACCCCGCTTTCCCTTTGTCAAGCCCCCGACAGTACTCATTTTTCCTTCCCGAATCAATCATTCACCCGGCATCCTCCTGTTTCTCTTCCGCTTCTTTTGCGACGAGCATTACTTCAGCGAACCAACGCATTTTTGAATTTCGTGAGCTTCGTCACGGCTGTGCGGGTTTTGTGGGCATATAGTGGATGAGGGACCCGAATGTTCTCTGCCCGCTACAGCACAACCTGGGAACAGGTCGCCGACCTTTCGCATGCGCCCGCTAACAGCGTGGATTCGCTTCAATCCGGAGTCGCTTCGGAGTTTGTGCCGCTCCTGTGGACCGAAGGATTCGGCTCTGGAGACGGCCTGGACCAACCCATTTTGTCGCGTGCTGCCGCAATGAAGCGCGCTGTTTACCACGACCGGGTTTTCGTGATCGTGCCGGTCTATGTAACCAGCATTTGCCAGGAACAGTGCGTCTATTGCAACTTCCGTGCGGGCAACAAGGGCGTCAGCGTCGAACGCAAGCGGCTCACCGATGAGGAATTGCAGCAAGAGGCTCGCTTCCTGATTCAAGAAAAGGGCATGCGGGTTTTGGAGCTGGTTTATTCCAGCGACCCTCTCATGCCAGTCGATACCATGTGCCGCCACGTGGAGCTGTTACGGCGCTTGTTGGACCGTGAAGGCGGCGGCCTCGTGGGGTTAAGTGCGGAAGCCCTCGACGAGACTGAGTACCGCCGCCTGGTCAATGCGGGCCTCTGTTGGTCGGTGGTCTGGCAAGAGACTTACGATAGGTCTCAATACGCCGTGCTCCATCCGGGCACAACCAAAAAGGCCAATTTCCAATACCGCCTGGATTCTTATGAGCGCATGCTTGCTGCCGGCGTCCCGCACGTAGGCGTGGGCGTATTGTCCGGCCTTTCCGATTGGCGCCGCGACTGGGCGATGCTGATGCTCCACCAACAGTATCTGCGCGAAAAATACCCAAACGGTGGGACGATTGTCGGCACTCCTCGCTTGAAGCTTGCCCCAGGTGCGCTCCTAAGAGAGTCGCCACGCACCCCGACGCGCCAGGAATTTGTCGCCACGATTGCGCTACACAACATCTTTGCTCCCACCGCCGTGCCTTTTATCAGCACGCGCGAAGACTGGGATCTGTGCGTGGAACTGGCCACTGGCGGTGGCTGCCTGTTTACGCTGAATTGTTCCACTACGCCCGGCGGCTACTCACGACAACACCAAGGGTGCCAATTTACCTCGAATACCTACGATGCGCCGGTTTATACCGCGAAACTGAAAGCTCTCGGATTGCAGCCTGTCTTTAATTGGACGGCTGGCGACTTGTCCCGCGAGTCCCGCAATCTTCGCGCGGGCGGAGGCAATTAAGGCACAGATACCACTTTGAACCGCAATCGGCGGCGGCGCTACCAAACCGCTGGAGCAAATCCATGCCGATCATCTCGAGTTGGGACAAACTTACATCCAAGGCCAAAGAGGCGTTGCAGACTGCCAATTACTTGGCTTCCGCGCGGGGACACCGCGAGCTCATGCCTATTCATCTGCTGGCCAGCCTACTTTCGGATCGCGAAGGTGTGGTCGTGCCTGCGCTCAGCCAGCTCGGCGCCGACGTCCCGGCCATGTTGGCCGAAGCCCGCCGTCAGATCGACTGCCTGCCTGCGCTTTGGTCCGGCGGCACGTTAAAAGCCGAACCATCCTGGGCCGCCAGCGAAGTCTTGGAACAGGCTTTTCGCGAAGCGGAAGAACTCAATGATGAGCACGTCTCGACCGAACACCTTCTCTTATCCATCTTGGGGTTGGACTGTGACGCTGCGCAATCCCTTCTCGCCCATCACGGCGTCCGTCGCCAGGCTCTGCTGAACGTACTCATTGCCAATGCGAACTCACCGCATTTTGCCGCGCGAACCGACACCCAGGCGCGAACACTCGACCTGTACGCTCGGGACTTAACCGAACTGGCCCGGCGCGGCAGGCTCGACCCCGTTATCGGCCGCGACCAGGAAATCGGGCGCGTGATCCAGGTGCTGTTGCGACGCACCAAGAATAATCCCGTGCTGATCGGTGAACCGGGCGTCGGCAAAACCGCCATTGTCGAAGGTCTCTCGCAACGCATCGTTGCTGCCGACGTTCCTGAGCCCTTAAAGAGCAAACGAGTCGTCGCCCTCGATCTCGGCGCCATGGTCGCCGGCACCAAATATCGCGGCGAATTCGAGGATCGCCTCAAGGCCATGCTGCGCGATATCGAGGCTTCCCAGGGGAAAATTGTATTGTTCATCGACGAACTTCACACCCTGGTCGGCGCCGGCGCCGCTGAAGGCGCTATCGACGCTTCAAACATGCTCAAGCCAGCTCTCGCTCGTGGGGAGTTGCGCGCCATTGGCGCCACAACCTTGACCGAATATCGCAAGCACATGGAGAAAGATCCCGCGCTGGAGCGGCGCTTCCAGACCGTCTTTGTCGCCGAACCCAGTGTGCAGGACACCGTGTGCATTCTGCGCGGCCTTCAGGAGCGCTATGAGCAACATCATGGCGTGCGTGTTAGAGACTCCGCTATTGTGGCCGCTGCTACCCTCTCCCATCGCTATATCTCTGACCGCTTCTTGCCGGACAAGGCCATCGACCTCATGGACGAGGCCTGTGCGTCGTTACGCATGCAGATCGACTCTGTCCCGCAGCAGCTCGATCAACTTCAGCGCCATGCCGTACAGCTGCGCATCGAGAAGCACGCTGCGGAAAGGGAAGAAGGTGCTGGCTCACGGCCAAGACTACGTTCTCTCGAAAAACAGCTGGCCTCCGTACAGCGGGAAGTGGATGCCCTAAAAGTCCGCTGGCAAAAAGAGAAACACACCATCACGCAGATCCGGGACCTCCAGCAAAAAATCGAACAATCGAGATTATTCGGCGAAACGCCGTCTCGCGATACGGAGTTGCACAGCGCCAATCATGGCGGCACGGACCTTCTCGGCCAGATGCAACGGGAACTGCGCCGCCTTCGCGGCAAGCTCAATGGCAAGCGCGGCTCGTCCTTGCTCAAGGAACAGGTCGACGAAGACGACGTAGCCAACATCGTTTCCAAGTGGACGGGAATTCCTGTTACCCGGATGTTGCAAGACGAGGCCACAAAACTGATATCCATCGAAGACAGGCTGCGAGGCCGCGTCATCGGCCAGGACACGGCGTTGGAGCGCTTGGCCGACGCGATCCGGCGCGCCCGTACCGGCCTGTCTGATCCCAAGCGTCCCAACGGTTCGTTCATCTTTCTCGGGCCCACGGGTGTCGGCAAGACCGAACTAGCTCGCGCTCTCGCTGAGTTCCTGTTTGACGACGAGCGCGCCCTGGTGCGCATCGACATGTCCGAATACATCGAGAAGTATGCGGTGTCTCGCCTGATCGGTGCGCCTCCCGGATATGTCGGCTACGAAGAAGGCGGTCAGCTCACCGAAGCCGTGCGTCGGCGGCCCTATTCCGTCGTGCTCTTTGATGAGATCGAGAAAGCCCACCACGACGTGTTCAATGTTCTCCTGCAAGTCATGGACGATGGTCGCCTCACTGACGGCAAAGGTCGCGTGGTGGATTTCCGCAACACCGTCCTGATTATGACTTCGAACATCAACCTGCTCTCGATAACCGCCGACTCGCTCCGCAACTCGGAGCATCGCGATCAGGCACGCAAACAGTTGATCGATACTTTGCGCCTGCACTTCAAACCGGAATTCCTCAACCGCGTTGACGAGATTATTGTCTTCAATTCTCTCGGCAAGCAGGAATTGCTGAAAATTCTGGATCTGCGCTTACAGGATGTTCGCCAACTCTTGTCGGACCGTAGAATTCGTCTGGAGGTCACGCCGGCCGCCAAAGAACTCCTGCTGGCCACGGACTGCGACCCTAACTACGGAGCGCGTCCCCTGAAGCGTGCGGTTCAACACCTGGTGCAAAACGCGCTAGCCCGCAAACTCCTGCGCCGCGAGATCTGCGATGGAGAGAGTGTCGTAGTGGATGCTGGGCAAGGCGAATTGACCTTCCAGGCTACCCACACCTGATAACGCCGTCGCCAACATCATTCGAATCAAGCAAATCCGCAGTCACGGTTCATCGCTCACAGCCCGCAGTTTACTGGTCACGTTGGAGTATGCGTTTCCTCACTGCGCTCCCTTGGGATTCGTGGCGGTAATAGAGGCCGTTACACAAAGGTCAGTCATCGGACCATTCCTGTGACTACTGCCACACCCTCCAAATCCGCCCTAGAACCCATTCCCCGGAACCACGTCTACACCAAAGTGGCCGAGCAGTTACAAGCCCATATCATCGACGACCTTAAGCCCGGCGACATGCTTCCCCCTGAGCGGGAACTCGTGCGCATGTTCGGTGTCAGTCGCAGCTCCATTCGCGATGCCATCCGCCGGCTCGAGACCGTTGGCCTTCTGGAACCCCGCCAAGGCATTGGGACGGTCGTTCGCGACCTTTCCGCGGACGTGGTCGTTGCTCCGGTCGCCGGGGTGCTCCTGCAAAAACGCAAGGTCATCAGCGAGCTTCTGGATGTGCGCTTGATCATCGAGCCGGCTTTGGCGCACCGCGCTGCCCTTTATGCTTCGCCGGAACAACTCGCGGCGCTGCAGGCGGCTGTGCACAGACAAGAGGAAAAAGTCCACCGGGGCGAACTAGCTACCGAGGAAGATTCGGATTTCCACTACACCATTGCGCTCGCCGCCAACAACAGCGCAATGCTCAAACTGGTTCACGTCTTGATGGATTCCCTGCGGGAATTGCGGGAACGGTCATTGGAAGTAGGCGGGCGTCAGGCCAAGTCGCTGGCTGGTCACCGCCACATCCTGGCGGCTATCAAGCATGGCGACGCGGCTGCCGCCGAAACTGCCATGCGCCGGCATTTGTTGGAAGTGCAAAAACTTATTTTGCAGAAGCTTTGAAGAATGGAGGTTGTCACATGGGCCAGTTAATTGCCGTTGAGCTTATCTACCGTGGGGTGTTCCAAAAGACCCTGGCTAAAAACATCACGCGCGGTATTGTCTTGGCTGCCCACAACGAGGGCAAGTTGGGCATTTCTTTCGGCCGTTACGGAGACAGTCCGGAGCGCAATGGAATTCCGGCGAAAAGCTTTGCGATCGTCGCCGACGATGAGCAGACGCTCGAAGCCGGCATGGCGCAATATGAGCCGAAATCCGTCGACGTGACCGTGGTCTTGGACGACACCCTTTGCAAAGGCACGGAGTCCTGGGCATGGTATGGACTTCGGCCCGTAAACGGTTCGCTAAAGCCCGGTCGTACCCTGATCGTAATTTCTCAGCAGGATGCCTCCGCGCTTTTGAAACTCATTCACCGCCGTCAGGAGCCGTACAAGCTGGGCATCTTGAAAGGCGTCACCAGCTTTTCCGGCATGTGGAACTACAAGGATGACCACACCGATGTGCGTGTCCTGGGCGCCATCGCCAAAGCCCTTCCCGAATTGGTCAGCATGAAGTCTGTGGAACAGTTCATCAGCGAGAAGCTGAAGAGTTCCGAGAAAGTCGCCTCCGCACGCGCCGCCTTCGATCACCTCACCGCTGTCGACGTCAAGCCCGGCCAGGGAAACTCCGAAAAGCTCAAACAGCCTTCCCTGCTGAAGTGGCAGGATATGCGCCTTGGCGTATCCATCAAGGGCCAGCCTCAGGGCGGGCCGTATGAGGACCCGAGCACCAAGAAAATGGGTGGATTCCGCCCCGCCCGCAACGAGCTGTTCGCCAAATTCTCGACCCGCACGGTGCGCCCGGTTATCAACTTCGCGACTTGCACGAAATGCACGCTGTGCTGGCTCAACTGCCCGGATGGGTCGTTCGACGTAACCCCCGATGGCACTTACGACGTGGACCTGCAGAGTTGCTGCGGCTGTGGCATCTGCGAAGCCGTCTGCCCCGTCAAGAACTGCATCAGCATGGTCAATGAAGCCGAGTTCCACGACAGCGACCGCCAGTGGGTGAGCTACAAGGAAGACTCGGCGGCCTACCTGAAGTGGCTCGAAAAAACCATCAAGAAGGCCGAACCTCTCGCCGAAAGGTCCCAAGGTTTCCGTTACCGCGGCCAATACAAAGAACAAATTCCCGTGGCCCTTGAAGTTGCTCGGAAGGGCTGAGCACGGCGCACGGATCCAAGATCAGGAGACGGAAATGACCACGACAACATTGCCCGTTGAGGAGAAGAAGAAAATTCACGAGCAGGAAGCCCTGATTACCGGCGCCGAGGCCATTGCGGTGGCGTGCAAACTGGCCAACGTCGACGTAATCACCGCGTATCCCATCCGGCCTTACGACACGGTTATGCAGTACATCAGCCAACTCGTTGCTGATGGCGAGATGGACTGCGAATTTATCGTGGCCGAAGGCGAGCATTCACAATTCGAAATCGTCAAGCACGCTTCGGTCTGCGGTGCCCGCGTATTTTGCGGTTCCAGCGGCGTCGGTTGGATGTATGCCATGGAATGCCTGACGGTCAGCCCCGCTCTGCGCGTTCCCATGGTTTGCATGGTCGGCAACCGCGCTTTGGATGATCCCGGCGCGTTCGGCGTCGAGCATAACGACGCGCTGGCGGTCCGCGACCTCGGCTGGCTGCTGAATTGGGTGGACAACGGTCAGGAAGCCCTCGATACCGCGCTCATCAGCTATCGCGTCGCCGAGGACCGTCGCATCTTCGTTCCTATCGCGATTAGCTGCGACGGCGCCTTCCTCACCCACTCCCAGGCCTTGGTGAAGATTCCCACTGCAGACCAGGTCAAGCAATTCTTGCCGCGCTACAACCGTGGCGACCTGCTGCTTCATCCCGACAATGTCATCTCCGTCGCCCCGCAAGCCAACGAAGACTGGGTGATGGAGATCCGCCGGCAGAACTACGCCGTCACCGAGCGCGCTTGCGACGTGATCCGCGAAGTGTACGCCGATTTCGAACGCATTTTCGGCCGCAAGTACGGCAATCCGTTCTTCGAAGAGTACATGACCGAAGATGCCGAAGTGGTTTTGCTGGGCATGGGCACCATGTCGACCTCCGCCAAGGTGGCCGTCCGCAAGATGCGCGAGCAAGGCAAGAAAGTTGGCTTTGTTCGCCTGCGCTGGTTCCGCCCGTTTGCCGGCAAAGAGATCGCCAAGTGCCTGGAGCGTTTCCGCGCCATTGGCGTCATCGACCGCGATTTCTCCTTCGGTTCGCCGGATCTGAGCGGCGTGGTCGCTACCGAAGTCCGCTCCGCCATGTACTCCAATGCCACCACCAGGCCGCCGGTTCTCGGCTTTATTTGCGGCCTCGGCGGACGCGAAGTGACCGTCCCCGATGTCGAACAGATGACCGATATCGTTTCCCAGGCTGCGCAGGGCAAAGCACAACCTTTGACTCAGTGGATCGGGCTGCGTGGATGAGTTCCCGACTCACTCACTCTTGAAGCCAGAAAGGATACAGAACAAATGAGCACATTCGTGGATACCAAACCGACTCAGCACCTGGAACCCTTCAAGGGTGTCAAGAAGGTTCCTCACGAGGAATACTACACTTCCGGACACCGGACCTGCGAAGGTTGCGAATCCGCACAAATCATGAGGCTGATGGCGAAAGCTGCCGGTCCGCGCACTGTTGTCCTCGGCGCCACCGGTTGCATGTACGTGGCCAACACCTCCTATTACGCCACCCCTTGGGGTGTTCCGTGGATGCATACGCAACTCGGCAGCGCTGGTTCCGGCGCTCTTGGCGTGGCTGCGGCTTTGCGCGCCCAGATGCGCAAAGGCTTCATGAAGGATGAGCCCATCAACGTCATCGCGTTCTGTGGTGACGGTGGTGGGGCGGATATGGGTCTGAGTGCTATCTCCGCCACCATGACCCACCCTGATTACAATCTGCTGATCCTGCTGTACGACAACGAGACCTACGCCAATACCGATATTCAGATTTCCGGAACTTCTCCCTATGGCGTAAACACCTCGTTTAGCACTCCCGGCAAGGTAAAGCGCATCATGCATCATCGCTGGAAGAAGAACGTCGCGCCTCTCATCATGGCCGGCCATCCCACGGTTAAGTACGTCGGCACGATTTCGACCTCCTATCCGTTGCAGGCGATGAACAGTGTTCGCAAGGCCTTGTCCATCGGGGGACCGACATTCATTCATTGCTTAAATCCTTGCCCAAAGGGCTGGGACTTTGATCCCGTTCTCTCTTTCGAGCTGGGCGAACTGGCCGTCAATACCGGCATTTGGCCCCTCTACGAAATCGAATGTGGCAAGCTCAGTCTCTACGGCAAAACCGACCAAATTGCTAAAGGCAAATTCAAGCGGCTACCGGTTCGCGAATACTTGCTGAAGCAAGGCAGATTCGCGCACTTCACCGACGAAGACATTGCCTATTTCCAGAGCAAGGTCGATGAAATGTGGGAAAAGTGGCTCATCCCTGGGATCATTCCGCTGGAAAAAGACATTTAACCGATGATTCGCCCGCCCGCGAAAGCGGGCGGGCCGTTTCTTGTTTGCAGCGTAGTCGAAAGGCCGCGGCACTTTTGATGCTTTAAGGCGCCCCACAGGAGTATGCAATGGCTCCTTTCGCGTTTTCAGCCCCGCCGAAACCAAAACCCTTCATCCCTGGCTTACTGGACGGACTGTGTGCAAACTGCTTGGCCATGGCCCGGCAGCCGGAACGAGGTGCGCCTCATAAAGGAGGTTGGGACCTATGACCGTCGCAGTCGAGCCCGAGAAGATTCAAGAGCAACCCGCAAAATTGCGTGTCCCGTCCGACACCACTGGAAACCGTTGGATCCAGTTAGTGGCCGGCGTGATCGCAATGATCGTTATCTCAAACTATCAATATGCCTTCACTCTTTTTACGCCGGGCATGAAGCAAACTTTCGTCGGAGTGCCCTACGCTAGGATCGCCTTGATCTTCGCCATTTTCATTGGTTTCGAAACCTGGCCTATGCCCGTTTCCGGATACTTTATCGACAAGTTCGGCATTCGCCGGCTAATGACCGTCGGCGCCTTGTTGATTCTGGCCGGATGGGCTTTGGGTGGAACCCTCGGCACGTCCCCCGCGCATCTCTACATCTACTACGGAATCATCGCTGGAACCGGGTGCGGCACCATTTACATTTCCTGCGTCGCCAACGCCTTGAAATGGTTCCCCGATCGCCGCGGTTTGGCCGCGGGACTTACCGCTGCAGGATTCGGTGGCGGCGCCGCACTGACGGTGATACCCGTGGCCCATACCATCCGGACCATGGGCTGGAGCAAGGCCATGTTGGTCTGGGGCATCGCCCAAGGTCTCGTCGCTTTGATCATGGCCATGATCCTTCGTCATCCTCCTGCTGGTTGGGCTCCCGCCGGGTGGACCGCCAAGCCGAAAGGCAGCGTGGTGCAGTCCAAGGTCAACTACACCTGGTCGCAAATGCTGGCCAGGCCCGAGTTCTATCTGCTCTACGCCATGTTTATTTTCGCTAACCTCGGCGGGCTAATGGCCACCGCGAACCTCTCGCAGATCGCCAAGTCCCTCAGCGTGAATAATGCCATTTTATTCGGAACCGCGATCGTGCCGCTCACCGTGACGCTCACGTCCATCTGCAATGCACTTTCCCGAATTGCCTGGGGTTCCGTCTCCGACCGTCTCGGCAGGGAACTCACCATGTTCCTGGTGTTTGGTATCGAGGCCATCCTGGTTTTGACGGTCACCAAAATCGCCGGACATCCCCTCGCCTTCTTCATTCTCTTTCCCTTGATCTTCCTGTTCTGGGGCGAGATTTACTCGCTGTTCTCGGCCACTTGCGGCGATGCCTTCGGTCCCAAGAACGCTTCGGTGAACTATGGGCTGCTGTATACCTCCAAGGGTGTGGCTGCCTATTTTGCGGGCTATGGTTCGGCAGTATTGGCTGCGCATTTCGCCGGTTCATTCGCCGCGGGCTTCTATATTTCTGCGATCTTGTGCGGATTGGCGTCATTGTTGGCTCTTTTCCTGCTTCGCCCTTTGCTCAGGCAAAGGATTTCCAAGGAGCATTTGAATGAATCCGTCCCGCTAGTGGACACGCGAGAGAAAGCGGTGCACGCTTAGCTGGTTGAGCTGCCGGCGCTCCGGTACGCGGGGACCCGTCAAGCTATCCAGTTCGAGCTTTATCAAAAGTCTTGTGCGGCCAGTGCGAAAACGCCTGCCGCCAGGGTCAGGCGCAGCAGAAAGTGATTACTTTTAGTGAACATTCTGCTCTAAAGAGCCTGACGCTGTATTCGCAGTGTGGTGTAGTTCCCCCGTTGTCCGCGTTTGGTGGTTACGGGGCTTTGGGGGGTGGGCTCTGACAGCGATGCGCTGCGGAGGGGGGTGCTGTTCGCTGTTGCATCTTCTGCGTCGCGATTGTTTGCGCGCGACGGCGAATTCCGCAAATCTCAATCAACATCTTCCACTCGTCGAGCCATAACCTCGAACGGGTGCTGCACGTTTTCGCAGTGGCTGGATCCAGCGTCTACGCTTTTTTGTATTTGCCGTGTTCGGTTTTTTTCTTGACATCGTTCGGGGTTTTGCGCTAAACGCTGACGGCCAGATTGGTCCGATGATCCGACCACTCATTCTGTGGGAGGCAAAATGAACTCACTTCGGTTGTGTGTTGTGCCTCTGGCCTTGGCCTTGGGTTTCGCTGTGACCACCGCTTCAGCTCAGGCACAAAGCGATAAATTCGCCAACGGGGCGACGCCGTCCACTTCTGCCGTGGCCAGCAAAGCGGAGGTGGATGAACTGCGCAAAGAAGTCGCTTCACAGCGGCGAGCTATCGAACAATTGCAAGCTTTGATTGAGCGGATGATTGATGCTAAGGCGCCTGCCAGTACCCTTCCCACCGACGGCGCTCACTTGATCAATGCCACCCTCAATCTCCCAGCGCCAATGGCCGAAGCCACGCCCGCGCCGCGCGTCGATGCCACTCAGCCGGCCACGGCATCCGACTCCGAAGCCGACGCGGCTCTGATACCCGAGCCTCTCGAATCGCAAGCCCAAAAGAAAGATCCCGCCACTCCTCCTATAACCGCCGGATGGAATGGCGAACATTTCTTCATCAAGTCGGCTGACGGCCAGTTTCAAATTCAGCCCTATGGCTACGTGCAGACCGACTATCGCTCCTACATGGGCGACGGCGCTCCTGCGGACACCTTCGGAGTCCGCCGCGGCCGCTTTGGTTTCCAGGGTAACTATGGCGATCACTACCAATTCGGCCTCCTGGTCGATGCTGCCGCCTCCAGCGGGGCCATCATTCGCGACATCTACCTGAATGCCAAATACAACAACGCTCTCCAGCTGCAAGCCGGGCAATTCAAAGAGCCTTTCGCTCAGGAAGAGGTCACTGGCATCACCAACATTGACTTCTTGGAACGCGGCCTGCAGGCCGCCTTGTACCCGTCCGCTGCTTCTGCCTTCCGCAGCCCAGGTGTGACTCTCCACGGCGACATCGATCACGGTGCCTTCCAGTATTGGGCCGGTGCGTTCAACGGAAAAGGCTACGCCACCAACAACACCACCAGCGTCCCCGAGACTGTCGGCCGTGTTCGTTTCTATCCCTGGCGCAATCACAAGGGCAGCAAAATGGAAATGTTCGCCTTCGGCGGCTCCATCGCCTACAGCATGTCTCGCGGCCAGTCCAATGAGGTATCTCCGTCCATGGCCCTGAACGACGCCGCTTATACTTGGTTCCCGCAATTCCCGGTGAACGGCAATATCTGGCGGTACGAGGGCGAATTCACTTACATCAAGGGGCCCATGGCCTTCCGCGATGAATACGTTCTGGCTTCCTTCGACCGCACCGGCGTTGGCACCGAACAATTGGGTGGACTCGGCTTTGCCAATCTTCCCAATATTCGCTACCAGGGTTGGAACTCCTCGGTCACTTACCTCCTTACCAAGGAGCTGCGGCCCGAGAACGGCACGCCACGCGTCAAGCACCCGGTCTTTGGTCCGGTCACGGAAACGGGCGGCCAACGTGGATGGGGAGCCTGGGAAGTGGGATTCCGCTACTCCGGCATCCAGGGTAACGAGCCCGGTGAATTCTTCAATAATCTTTTCACACCTCAACTTGTTCCCACCTATAACCGCCACACCGACCAGTTCACGTTTGGCGTCAACTGGTATCTCAATTATTGGGTCAGGTTCCAATCCAACCTCGACTTTGATCGTCTGAAGGATCCCAGCACCATCGGTGCTGTGCCGCAGAACTACTTCGTCTTCTCACAGCGCCTGCAGTTCCGCTTCTAGCTTGGGAGAATGAACATGGACCAGCACGCATTCGCCCGTTACCAACTTGCTTTCCAAGCGAACACTGCTTCAGAAAACCGTGAACAACGCAGGAGCCGAGAAACGTCTCGAGGAATGATCACAGGAGGATTTTCGATGAGGTTTAGAGTCGCAAAGACTATATGTGAGGTGTTGGCAGTTGTGGCCCTCGCGGTTCTGCTCAACAGTTGCGGGTCACAGCCGTACTGTCCGACTTGCGGCACCACCGTGAACGGCGCTTATGGCATTCTCAACGTCATCCCCGTTCCCGAGCACAACCCCACCGGCGAGCCCGGTGGCCCCTTCAACTCCTTCGACATAAGCTGGTTCGATCCCGTTCTCCAAAGGGATTATGTGTCTGACCGCATTGGCTTGGACGTGGTTGTCGTCGACGCTCTGCATAACTATGCCGTTAACACCATCGGTGGTCTCAATGAAGTGGCCAACGCTGGTAATAACGCCAGCCCCTGCTGGGGACCGCAAAACGTCTCAACCGCCCTCAGCGCCATTCCGTCTCTGGTGACCGGTTCCGGTGCTGTTCGGGCCGCCAATCCAGCCAATGCCACCAACATCCTTACGCGCTTCGGCTGCCGTAATGCTCCCTACTTTTCGTCGTTCGGAACTTACTTCCCGGGTTTCGGTGCTAACGGCAATTTCGGCGGTTTTCCAGGTGCGCAATGCTGTGCTGCACGCGCCAATGGCGTCAACCCGCTCTCCGGACCTGACGGGGAACAGGTAACTCCGGATGGCAAGACTCTATTCAGTGGTACCGGGAGCTCCAGTGTTGTGGTTTTCGATTTGACCTCGAATCCCCCGGTGGTTATCGCCGATATCCCTACGGGCGCACCCCCTGACTTCGACGGACCGGCGGGTGGCAACGGCTACGGTGGCATCGCGAATTGCATCCAATCGTGGAACGGAGGCGCGGGCAGCGATCCCACCTGCGGTGACGACCGTGGCGACGAGCTAGCTTATGGAACTGTTGGCGGCCACGACATCTTGGCCATAACCAATGGCGATCCCGGCCTGCCTTTTGTCACCTTCATCGACGTGACCGACATCGTGAATCGCACCAATGCCCCGCCGTTTACTCTTGCCGGCGGAGTTGGCCCTGCTGGCGGTGGATTTGGCCATTGCCTGCCGATTAGTTATCCGGCCTACAACGTGGTCGGCACAGAGGCCGACAACTACGTTCCCGGAGCAAATCCTCCAGCCTGCATCATTGGCCAAATTTACTATGATGGAGTCACCGCTGAGAGCTCGACTGTTCCCGTCGATGGTGCTAATCAGGCTTCCGGCACTCCATGTCCGGATCCTTCGGAGGCGGTACCCTCGGGCGTTTCCGGGACCTTTATTCCGACGACTGGTCCGTTGGCTGGCACTACCGTCACCATTCCATGCCATCACGCGCCCATCGTTGACTACAACACCGGCCAATTCATCACCAATAATGGAACTGCCGGGCCAGGGCAAGCCGGCGAGATCGCTCCGGCCGGGCTCGGCGGCACCGCCTTCAATCCCTTCCACAATACATTCTACGTATTCAATTCCAATTCCACTGTGTCTACTTCTTCCACTCAGGCCAGCACCGCCGTTGGCAATATCGATGAAGTCGACGTAAGGATCGGCAACCCTAATGGTCCAGTTGTTATCGCCTCGATCCCGATTCTCAATTGCATGCCCACCAGCATGGCCCAAGGTCCGGGCCACGACTTCTTGATCGGCTGCGCCGGCCATGACGGCACCCAATTTCCGCCTTTAGAGGCCATCATGGACGGCACCACCAACACCATCAGCACCAACATCACCGAAGTTGGGGGCGTGGACGAGGTTTGGTACAACCCTGGCGATAATCGCTACTATACCGCCAGCAGAGACATGCCTAATGGCCCAGTCATGGGCGTGATTGACGCGGCAACCCGCACTTGGCTGGTGAACGTCACCACCGGCTCCAACTCTCACAGTATTACGGCGAACCAATTTACCAATCAGATCTTTGTGCCTATGCAGGCGGGTTCGCAGTGTTCCACCCAGAGCGCTAACGGCTGCATCGCCGTTTACGGGCGCCAATAGTCATCCGCTCGATGGGGCTCGCCTACGCCTAGGTCCGGGCCCCACCGTCTACCTGTTCGAAGCGCTGCGCTGTCACGCGAGACGGTACCGTGCATCGAAGCACCCAAAGGCCGTTTCAACTACAATAGGGGGCAGCCCAGGTCGAAGGAGGATGCATGAAGTGTGAACGGAAAAAACTCTCGCGCAGCTATTTCCGATACGCTTGCTTGGCCTCAGTGACGATTCTCTCGATCCCCTTTGTTCCCGCCGCCTTCGCCAACAATGACAAGCCCACCGAAGTGCCTGCCAAGGTCATCGCGCACGTGCCTTTGCTGGAAGCTCCCGGCGCTGAAATGCTTCTCCAGAAGTCCGGCGACAAACAATACCTTTACGTTCAGAAGGCCTCCAAGCAGGGCTTCATGATTGTTGACGTGACTAAGGATCAGCAGCCCACATTATTGAAAACTAGCGCCGCCACCAATGACGCGACCTCCGGAAAGCTGGAGATGGCCGGCTCTGACGTGGCCATCGCGGAAGTCCCCGATAAGGCGGCCAAAGGAACCATCCGCAGTACTGACAACCCCACAGAAACTGTCAAGATTCTGGATTTAAGCGATCCGGCCCATCCCAAGGTTCTACAAACTTTCAAAGGCGTCACCAGCATTCTTCAGGAGCCTGGCCGCGGCCTCATCTATCTTGCCAATAACGACGGGCTCTGGATTCTCAGTCATCCCAAACCCGCCGTCATGGTGCCCGCCAAGAAGAAGAAAGAGTGTGGTTCAGAGGATGCCCTGGCGGCCATGCCTCCTGATTGCCTGTAGACCATCACCCAGTTCGCGCAACTTCTTCAGGTGCTCGCAGCTATCTGACCTTCGTCTCCTGGTAGTGCATCACCTTCCACTGGCCGTCCCGTTTCACCCAGACCTCCCCAACCAGGATCTTCTCAAATCGCACTGTTGCCTTCGGCGGAAACTTAATGAACACTTCGTAGCGCACAAACGCAGCTTCTGAGCACAGTGGTGTGACCTTCAAGAAAGAAAGCTGATAGTCGGTGACGGCGCTGTCCTGCAGTTCCATCTGCGCCTTCCATTTGTAGCGTTCACCTTCGCGATCAGCCTCAACCCCTATGAAGTCGTCGGTCAAAAACTCTCCGTACGCTTTCTGGTCCTTGTTTTTGATGGCTTCCCATTCACCATGGATCTTGGCGTCAAACATATTTGTCAGTTCCGCCAGATCAGACGGATTGGCGGATTGGCTGGCCGCCGTTTGCTTGTTCACTTCAGACTGCTGAGCCGTCGCGGGTTTCGGTCCCTGTCCACGCGCCAAAAACGCCCCCAAAAACGCGGCATACGCTAGCAGAACGCAAATTCGCATCGCGCTGTTCTCCAGTCGTTCTCTTTATCCGGGCGGCTCGGCAACCCTCCGGGGCTGGCCATGACTCGTCCCCAGGTCCCAATGCCACGCGTCCAAAGATGCAATGATTACTACGCACTCATTTCGATCTTATTTATTGTCCGCATAGTTCTGCAAGTAGACGATTCAATTAACCCAGAGCTTCCCTAAGGAGTTTAAGTACCATGACATGCAGGCGACCTGTGATCGCTTTTGGGGCCATTTTTCTTCTGCTGATTTGTTTCAGCCTTCCGGCGAACTGCCAAACCGCCATGGCCCTGGTTGGTAGTGGGTCGAATGTTCCGACACCTCTCTACTCTCACTGGACTGACGAATATAACAGACTAAACCCCAAGGTGCAGGTCCGTTATCTCAGCACTGGCACCATGAAGGGTATCGAGGATATCGAGCGGGGCGTCGGCGACTTTGCTGCCGGCGAGGTGCCCATGACTGACGAACAGATCAACTCCTCGCGCGGACACATTCTGCAAATCCCCACGGTGCTGGTTGCCATTGTTCCCATTTACCACATACCTGGAATTACCGGACACCTCCGTTTCACTGGACCGGTACTGGCAGAAATCTTCCTCGGTGAAATTAAGAATTGGGATGATTCGAGGATCAAGGAACTGAATCCCGGCCAAGCTTTGCCGCACCTGGACATTGCTGTTGTCCACCGTACCGAAGGCAAGGGCTCCAACTATATCTTCACCGACTTCCTCTCCAAGACCAGCCAAAAGTGGCACAGCCAAATCGGTAAGACTGCCTCGCCCGCTTGGCCTCTCGGAGTCGGTACCAGTCGCGGCGAAGATATGATGGAAAAGGTAAAAACCACCCCCGGGGCCATCGGCTATGTCGAGCTCGGATTTACTGAAAACGACAACAGCGTCGGCGTCGGACTGGTTCAAAACACCGCTGGGAAGTTTGTCGCCGCCAGCCAAGCCACCATTGCGGCCGCCTTTCGCTCTGCCGACAAATCGATTCCCGCCGATTTCCGTGTCTCGCTGGCCAACGCTCCAGGTCCGGAATCCTTTCCCATCATCAGTTTCACTTGGCTCTATGTGCCGGAGACATCCAGCGATTCAGCACGCGGTAACGCGCTTGCCGGCTATCTGGAATGGGTTCTCACCACCGGGCAACAAAGCGCTGAGAAACATGGCTACACTCCCTTGCCTACTTCTTTGGTTCCCAAGGTCCTGGCAAAGGTACACAGCGTTCACTGAAACCCGCTTCACGTTCCGCGAACCCCCACAACACCAGCCACCGCGCGAACCCGTGATGCTACGCGAAGCATCCCGCTGAAAATGCAAGCTTTTCGCTCGCCTGCAATGCCATGCTCGCCCTGCGCCGTGTGTCGCTTCCTTCGGGCAACGCGGTATTAATTCTGGATTGCTGAGAATGTTCTAATCGAGTGGTTCAAAGTGGTGGCACAACCGAACCTGTGTTGCGCCATGCCGCTTGCCAGCTGGTTACGCGGTCTTGGCCCTTTTCGACCAGCGCCCCAGTCGGTATTCCTGTGCCTGGCCGGCGATGGTGCTGTGGATTTTCACCTTCACCGTTCCATTCGCGTCGCACGTGTATTCTTCTTCAATCCAGTGATTTTGTGCCGCTGGGTATCGCCTTACGGTCTCGGCAGTCAAATCCACCGTCCCAAGTTTCGGATCGAATGGAACCCGAATCTCGTCCCAATTGCTGATTTCACCTTCCGGCTGATTTTTGGTGCCCACCTGCGAGCACTCCAGATATCGAAAATAGCCAATATTATGCGCGGGATGGTACGAGCGGACAATTCGCAACGGTTCTTGGCCTCTTGAGGGCAATCGCAGTCCGCGGGGGAAAATCACGTCGAAGACCACATTCCGCCCCTCGTCTGCTTCTCTCCATACCCCGAAATGTTTGGTGAATTGGTCGCGGACCGGACGCGCTTCGTGCCCTTCTGCTCGCATTGCCAATCCGATTGCCGTCGCTGAGCGCATGTAAGCTGAACGTTGCACTCGGCGCCCGAATGTTTCCCGCAGCACTCGTGCTACTGACGGCAATTCCGATCCGCCCCCGGTCAGGTACAAGGTGTCAATCGCTTGATCCGCGTGCGACGCCAGCAGATCCTCCACCACTTTACGCGACGCTTCCACCAGCGGCCGGCACTCCTCGTAGAACACGTCGACGCCAATGGATGCTTCTCCCCAATGTTCGCGGATTTTTTCCAGATCAATGGTGACTTTGCGGCTGTTGGCATTCAGCGACTCTTTCTTCTCGCGGCACTCGTCAAACAGCAGGTACCATTCGGCCGCTGTCAACGACTCTTCGTCTTCTTGTGGCCTTGCTGCCTTGGTTAGCGCCAATCGCGCCAGAATTTCATCGAAATCGTCGCCTCCCAAATCGGATATTCCGTCGGAGGCAATGATGCTGTGTTCCGTTTCCCCCAGGCTCACCAGTGAAGCGTCAAACGTGCCTCCGCCCAGGTCGTAGACCAACAGCCCACCTCTGGCGCGACGCCTGCGATCATTGCTGTTGCGGTAGGCGAACTCCACTGCTGCCGCCGAAGGTTCGTTCAACAGTCCCAGCACTTCGAATCCCGCCGCTCGCGCCGCCTCTTGCGTGAGGAATCTCTGATTGCTATTGGCATTTGCCGGCACGCCCAGCATCACCTGGAGCTTGTCGTGCTTGGTTGCGCCCAACGTGGATTTCTCCAGCAGTTCGCGCCGCAATGCCCCCAGCATTTCGGTGATCGCTTGCAGCAACGGTAGCCGTTGTCCGCCAATCGCCAGTTCGCTCTGCGGCCCCGCATTTTTCAGCCAGCGCTTCAGCGAACGCACCACTGTCCAGTTCGGCTGGCCCTGGCGCTGTAAAGCTTCCCAGCCGTACACTCGCTTCTCTCCGGAAACCGCCATCAGCGAAGGAAACCAGTCCCGGATTTGTCCTTCTGCGCCTTCGAAATTGACCAGTGGGTAGTTGCCGCGGTCCGCTACAGCCACCACGATCCGTGTTGTTCCGAAATCGATTCCGATCTTCACAGCACTCTCATTTTAATGTGCGACGCGCTCTGGGCCAAGTCCGGTTTGCTGGTCACCTCCATCAACCCGCCAAGCCCCAGACGCACAGACAAGCCACGACCCGCACCGCGTCACGTATTTGCATGAGCTCTCGTCCTTATGGGAGCGGCACAATTTTGCCGGGTAATCGCGATCCAGTGCCATCCCGCTGTTTCTGCCAAATTCCGTCAGCACAACGCCAGCTGTGATTCGCATCCGCATTGCTAACCGCTGCGTGATGCAGTTCGTTTTAACCAGGTTCTCTCCGAGTACTACGTCGTCCGCGTGAATTAGACCTTTGGTGTGCGGGGCCGTACTCCGTATGCAGGTTGATGATCGTGTTCATCAGTCCCACATGGGACCACGCTTGGGGAAAATTGCCGACAAGCTGCTTCGTTCCCAGTTCGTATTCCTCCGACAACAATCCAACGTCGTTTTGTATCTTTACCAACGACTTGAGCGTCCTCAAGGCGTCGGCGGTCCGCCCTGCCAATTGATAGTAGTCGGCGAGCCATAAACTGCACGGTAAAAATGCCCCTTCGGGCCTGTCGGTCCCTCCGTCTCCCATCGCGCCCTCGTAGCGCATCACGAATCCGTCCCGGATCAGCCTCTTTTCGATTCTGGCCACCGTGCCCAGAACTTTCGGATCTGAGGCCGGCAAGAATCCCACCAACGGTAGCAGCAGCAGGCTTGCGTCCATCTCCTCCGATCCGTACCACCGCACAAAGCTATTCAGTTGCTGATTGAATCCCTTCTGGCAGACCTCGTCGTGAATTTCTTGCCTGACCCTTCGCCAGGTCTCAATGGGCGCTTTGATTCCGTCTCTTTCGCAATTTCGAATCATGCGATCGAAGGCCACCCACGCCATCACCTTGGAGTGCGTGTAATGCTGCTTCTGGCCGCGTATCTCCCAGATGCCATTGTCGGGCTCACGCCATATCTTCTCGAGGTGCCTCAGCAGCGCGATCTGCAGTCTGATGTCGATGCTGTGTTCCTTTTGTGGCTCTCGAATCTGAAATAACGCGTCCGTCAACTCCCCGTACACGTCCAACTGCAACTGTTCGCTGGCTTCGTTCCCTACGCGTACGGGGGAAGAATGCCCGTAGCCCTCCAGCCACGGCACCGTCCACTCTCGCAACAATCGCTCCCCAGTCACCCCGTACATGATCTGCATCTGATCGGGGTTCCCCGCGGCGACACGCACCAGCCAGTTCTTCCATTGGCGTGCCTCGCTGTGATATCCCGCATGCATCAATCCCAGCAAAGTGAACGTGGCATCTCGTAACCAACAGTATCGATAATCCCAATTCCACGGGCCACCCGGTTTCTCCGGCAAGGACGTCGTGGGCGCGGCCACTATTCCTCCCGTCGGCCCGTAAATTAACGCTTTCAGCGTGATTAATGATCGTTCCACCGTGTCCGCGTACGGCCCCTTATATCTGCAACGGCACAGCCACTCGCACCAAGCCTCCTCTGTTTTCTTCAACGCTCCGAGCGGGCTTACTCCGGCTTGTATAGGTTTAAACGAGTCTCCATATTGGAGTTCGAACGAAACGCTCTCCCCGGCTTTTACCGTGAATTCGCTCACGGTTCTCAGTCCTTCGCCTCTCAGCGGAACGGCGGTACGCAAAACCAGTCGGTGGGGTCCTGCTACGGCCACCAGTGTTCCCTTTTGTTGGGTCACCCAGGGCACTGTTAATCCGTAGTCGAACCGGATGGCCAGGTCCATCTCCATTTGAACGTTTCCGCTCTTCCCTCGAATGATTCGAATGATTCTCGGCGTGCTCGCTCGCATCGGCATGAAGTCGGTCAGTATCACTTTACCGGTGCTGGTCTCAAATTCCGTTTCGAGTATCAGTGTGTGCGGTCGGTATCGACGCGTTTTCTTGAACTTTCCCACTGGACTTAACCGCCATTGGCCGTTCTCCGGAGTTCCCAGTAATGCCGCGAAACAAGCCGGCGAATCGAACCGCGGCACGCACAGCCAGTCGATCGATCCGTTTCGATCCACCACTGCCGCCGTCTCACAATCGCCAATCAGCGCGTAATCCGCGATTGCATTAGCCATGGCTATCGTCCCGTCATCCCATTCTCTCTTCCGGTGTATTCATAACTCCCTTTGATGCTCCTCCGCGATTGACGTTTCAGATTTCAATCACAAGCCTTTGCCGCTTGCGACCAGCGACTTAGACGCATTTGCACCGCATTCTAACCCCACCCAGGTAATTGCTCACACCCCATCGTGACAAACCTCACAGACCCCTGTATCGCTTGTCTGAAACAGTTGCTTTGTCTCCCTCAAGAAGGACGTGTCTATGTCCATCGCCACCTCCCACAAACGGGAACTCCTGCGTACCTTGCCATCCGACGCTGTTCGCCAGATTCAATGGCGCTTCGCAGATCGTTACGATCTACAAATGCTCGTGCAATCTGCTCGGGGTGTCGCCCGCGGACCTGTCGCCAAACTGGTTGCGCAAGGCGGCCGCAACTCCCACGAATGGACACCCGCCAAAGCGGAACTGCTGGAAGCCTTTGACCGTGCCGGCATTACCGCGGTGTTCCTGGATCCACAATATGGGGGCTTCTTAACCGGCCCGAAAAACTTGGCCCTGGCTATTGTCGCTTTTGAGCTTGCCTGGGTAGATGGTGGCGCGGCCACGGCCAGCTTGGCGGGATGCCTGGCGCTTGCCCCGATTCATGAGCGCGGCACCCCCGAACAGGAAGAACACTACATGAAGCTTGCCGCTCCCGCTCAACCGGGGGAAAACCGCAAGCCGTGGCGCGGCGCATTTTGCCTCACTGAGCCAATTCCCTACGTCGGTGTAGATACCGGCATGCTTGACGGTAAAGTGCGTATTGTCGAATGGAAATCGAACCAACCTCCGGTCCTGCAAGTGGAAAAGCGCGGCCGCTTCATTACCAACATTGGTTTCGCCAATTTTGTTACTGCCGCCGTAGACTCGGACGATCCTCGAATCAAAGGTAGCTGCATGGTCATTTTGGAAGAAACCGACCCCGGCATCTTCGATCGTGGCACCGCGACCAGGAAACTCGTTCACCAGCTTTCTTCCACCGGCGATCCGGTGTTTAACCTCCGCGTTCCCGCTGATCGCATCATCGGCGGCTACGATGTCAAAGATGGCGTTCTTATCCCACGTTTTAGTCACAGCGAAGTGATTGAGGCGGTTTTTCGTCGCACTCGTGTCACTGTCGGAGTGATGACCGCCGCCAAACTGCTTTCTGCCGTGGAACCGATTATCCGCTACCAGCGGGGCCGTTTCCGGGGCGCTTCCACCGCTACACCAGGTTCGGTGCGCTATCAAATGGGCCTGCAAGCTCGCGAAGATGCGCTCCATCGGTTGGTGGACATTTGGGCCACCGGCGAGGCCAGCGCCTCACTGGCTTTCTCGGCTGCTCATGTGTTTGACGAGTTGGATCCGCTCGAGAAGGAAGTCGACACCCTCGTTACCGAACGGTCCGTCACCGGTGCTCGCGCGCGTGCCAAGCTCTTCCGCCAAGTTTCCGAAGAGGCAGCGGCTTTGTTGCAACTCCCGCCCGAGGCTCCCGAGCGCTCCCGCCTGCAAACCGACCCACTTTATCGTTTCGTGATGCTCGACTCCATTGCCGATATCCTTTGCCCTGCTGCCAAGCTGTGGAATACCGGCTACGGTACACAAATGATGCGCGAAGCCGTCAGTCTGATGGGCGGCTACGGTATCACGGAAGATTGCCCCGGCTTTCTCGGCAACAAGTGGATGGATGCGCAACTGGAAGCCACCTACGAAGGCCCCGAAGCCGTCCAGCGCCGTCAACTGTCAGTCACCATGACCAACCCGCTCTTCCTCGCCCAATTCCGTAGGTGGATCAAGGAGATGCGCGCCATCGCTTCCAGCCATCCAGGTACTGGCGCGTGTACTCTAGCAACCGCGATGACCATGTGGATGTGGTCGCTGGAACGGTTGCAGCACTCCACAGACGGCGACGGCAGCAAGCTCTACCAAAGCGCTCGCCAGGGTGTGACTTTCCCGTTGGCCGACGCGCTTTGTTGGTTGCTGGCCGCTCGTTCTCAGATCCTTGATGTTCTCGAACTTGAGGATCGCGGACCGCAAGATCCCTCAGTCGCCGAAGGTTTAACCGGCCTGTTGAATTTCTTTAGTGACTTGTGCCGCGTGCAGTCGGCGCGCGCCAGCGGCGAAGCCGCCCGCATTTGTGCCGAACTTGTTTTTGGTTACAACCGCCACCCGGCTTGGGACGAAGCAGGATACCAAGGCTGCTTTTATCGGGACGAACTCGAGGAACTCGAAGGCTTTATCCCGGGAATCGCAGCCTGTGCCTCCGACGTTGTTGAAAACGACGGCTCACATCCACCGAAAGCTGGTCCGTGTGCGAAGTGCAATGGCGCAGAGCAGTTTCTGACCATGCACAGCCGTCTAAATCTATGCCTGACCGGTGCAAGGCTTGCCAAAGACCGCGCTGCTGAAGCCATCTCTCAGATCATGATTCCGGAAGTGTTGGATTATCCGGCATGAGTGTTGAAGAATCCGTACGCCAGCAGATCAATGTCGACATTGCCTGCGTAGGGTTTGGCCCGGCAATGGGCGGATTCCTCTCCACTCTGTCGCGCGATTTGCTGCATCCCGATGGCACTCCCAAGCTAGAAAGCCCTTCAATCCCCGGTGTGCCTATCCAGGTGATCTGTTACGAGCGCGCCGACGGGCTAGGGTTCGGAGTTTCCGGTGCGGTCACTCGTGGTCGCGGCATTCGGGCCACCTTCCCGAATCTGGATCTTTCGCTAATTCCTATGGCCGTACCCGTGAAGAAGGAGGAGTTGGTTTACCTGCTCGATCCCATTGGCGCCAGTCACCGCTCCTTCGGTTTTCGGCTTGCCGACCGTTGTCTTCGCCTCCTGAAGTTCCCCATCACTCATCAAGCCTTCAGACTGCCCATCATTCCCGAGTTCCTGAATAAGCATGACGGCTGCGTCCTTTCCCTCGGGCAGTTTAATCAGTGGGTTGCCGAGCAATTGACCGCCTCCGGACTCGTCCAGATTTGGCCAGGTACTCCGGTCAGTGAACCACTGATCGAAAACAACTCTGTTGTCGGTGTTCGTTTAGCCGATCAGGGCACCAATCTATACGGCTCACCCGAACCCGGTTTTCTACCAGGCATGGATGTTCGCGCCGGTCTCACCGTAATTGGAGATGGTCCCGTTGGCGCAGTTGGCCGCGCAGTTGATGCCCATTTCGGTCTGCCAAACGGAAATGCGCATACCGACTGGGCGCTCGGCATGAAGATGGTCGTCGAGCTTCGTGAACATTCCGGCCTCGAACCGGGAACCGTGGTTCACACTCTCGGCTTCCCCGAACCGGAAATTTTCGGCTTTCTCTATGCGCATACCAATCAACTGGCATCCGTAGGAATTTTCATTCCTTCCTGGTTTCGCAGTCCCGTCCGAACCGCCTACCGCTATTTGCAGCATTTCATCATGCACCCTTATTTGTGGCACTTTTTGCAAGGTGCCACTCTGAAATCCTGGGGCGCCAAGTCCCTGCAGGAATCAGGTCGTTATGGCGAACCGTTTTTGGTGGGCAACGGCTACGCGCGCATTGGGGAAGGCTCCGGGAGTACCAATGTGCTCACCAATTCGGGAGTCGATGAAGCTTGGACCACTGGGACGCTGCTCGCTGAAGCGGTGATCGAATTACTGCACGCGAAGCTGCCATTCACTAGAGAGAATCTCGAAAATACCTATGTTCGCCGTCGCCGTGCCAGTTGGCTCGAGCGGGAGTCTCTGACCGCCGCCAATGCCCGAAACGGTTTTCACCACGGGGTTGTCCGTGGCCTCTTGGGGATGGCCTTGGCAGGGTTCACGTGTGGTCGCCTGTCTCTGCCCAGAGCTTCCTCTCGAAGCGACACACTGCCTTCCCTGGAACGAGCGTTTGCGGAACGCATTCCCGCGGCAGACTTGCGCGAACTTAAGAACAAAGCTTCCGCAGAGGGCCACCCACTCTATGACCTCGTCATGACCCGTTGCGGCTGGCCTGACATTCCCTACGATGGCAAGCTCCTCGTTTCTCACCAAGACGCCCTCTTGATGGGCGGCGGCGTTCAAGCCCCCTCAGGGTACGCCAATCACGTTTTGTTCATTCACCCGGAACTTTGCCGCGAATGCCAGAGCAAACTTTGCGTCGAGATGTGCTCCGGCCAGGCCATTACGCGGGGGGATCAAGGAGTCCCACAGTTCGACCGCGAAAAGTGCGTTTTCTGTGGCGCGTGCTTGTGGAACTGCAGCACTCCGGTCGACGGCGCGCCCGGCAATATTGCTTTCCGCGCAGGCGCTGGCGGGCTGCATTCCGCCTTGAACTGAACTTCGCAAAGGGAAGGGAACTGAGGAGTTCGCAAAATGAGCATGTCGTTTCACATCGTCGTATGTGCCGGTATAGTTCCGGATCCGCTGCAAACCCTCGAGCCCATTGAGGCTGCCACCGGTCCCGGTTTGAAAAATGAAATGATGCTCCCGGCCGTTTTGGATCCCTGGGGTAGCCACGCCCTGTACGAGGCTGCAAATCTCGCAGCACATCATCCCGGAAGCAAGGTTTGGCTGGTCAGCCTCGGTCCAAAAGCGAAACTTCAACAAGTAATGATGACCGTCGCCCAAAAAGTCGCCTTCGAATTCGTGGCCATCGATTGTCCCGGCGGCGGTTTCACCGATGCTCACGCTACTGCCGAAGTCCTGGCCAATGCCATCCAATCCATAAACAACCTCGACATCACGCGTCTCCTTCTCTTCGGTGGCTGGGAATCGGCCTCTCGGGGCGCGGGCGTCACTTTGCAACTGATCGGTGCCCATCTGGGCATTCTTGATCAATTCCTGGGCGTCGACCAACTCGCCGTCCAGCCTGACGGCTCATTGCAAATACTCGAGCGTATCGAAGGCGGCCGCCACCAGGTTTCCGTTTGCCCAGCTCCTCCAGCGCTCTGCGGCTGGGCCACTGGCAACCTGCCGGAGCCGCGCAATAATCCGCAGGTCGGCATGGCCAACATGCGCACCGTTATGCCTGCACTGCAACGCGCCAAAACCACTTCGCTTGCCCATAGCAGCCTGAAATATCGCAGCGTGACACCACCCAAACAACAGCGCCAAACTCGTATCGTCAAAAATTCCACCACCGACGCCATAGCGCTGGAGATCGTCCAATGGATCACTACGTAATTTGCTCCTGTGGCAGGGCTTTCGTCCTCACTAATGGAACCGTTGGCAGCACGCCATTCGATTGGCCCATTCGGCAAACTGCTGCGTCTTTCTTCTGGAGCTGCGTAATTCCATGATCAAACGCATCCTGTTCCTTGCTCATGCAGACGAATCCGGCAATACACTGCCCAAACTCACGTACGAAGCCCTTGGTGCCGCCGTCGCCCTCGCCCAGCAAACCAACGCCGTGCTGGTCATCGGCTTGCTTGCAGAACACGCCCTTCCTGCTGCCCAAGCCTTCGCCAATGTGCCGGCGACAAAGATCATCGCTGTCTCCGGTACCGACTTCGCTTCGCCTCGTTCGGCCAGCGATGCTCATGCGGCCGAAGTAGTCTGTCACGCGGCCAATCCCGAACTCATCCTCGCGCCGGCGACTTCCCGCTTTCTCCGCGCCCTTCCGGTCCTGGCGCATCGTCTCCGCGGCCGAGTCGATACGCACCTCACCTCGTTGCAGCTTGTCGACGGCGCCCTCGTGGCAACCCGCTGGTTCTATCGGCAACGCCTCGAAGCTGTGTTTTCCCGCGACGAGCGGCCCTGGATCGTCCTGCTTGACTCGGGCTGTCACGAACCTTGGCGTCCCGAGCCTGGCAACGTAGTCGTGGACGAAGTTCCCGTTTCGCTGTCGGCAGCGGCCAAGCGCACCGTGGTCACAGGAATTCGTGCCCCACAAACGGATACGCAGACCATTCGTCCTGATGCCAAGCTTCTTTTCGTCGCTGGCGCCGGCTGGACCAAGAAGCAGCCCGACGGTCAGGTTCGTGCTAACCAAGCGGAACATTTGATCCTGGATTTTCTTCGCCACTCCGGTGCTTCCCTTGGCGGCAGCAAATCGCTGGTTGATCAAAGCGGTGAAAACCAGGCCGTCCTCGGGTTCATGACCCATTTGAATCAAGTTGGCCAGACCGGCGCCACGCCCCGTCATCCCAAGGGCTTGTCCACCTGTTGTCATGGTGAGGAACCTCACGTGGTAGGGTGGCGCTTCATTAACGAGCGTCGCGCTATCAACCTCGATCCCAATTGTGGCTGGGCTCGCGGCAAGGCCGACGTCCTCTACGTTGCCGATGCCTTCGAAGTCATGGCCAAGGTGAACCAGCTCCTTGGAGAACGGGCCAAACACGCAGAGCAGACTGTCGCATCCGATTAAGCACACGTTCACCTGGAATCTGCGTCTAACGCATATATTCGTGTCCGCCACCATGTAAAATAATTACTGGGAGTGTCCCTGGTGACCGCCAACAAGCCCCGTGTACTGCTGACCAATGATGATGGATATCAAGCCGCCGGCCTGCGCGCTCTCGCCGACGAACTGAAAGATTTTGCGCAGGTACAGATTGTCGCGCCTAGTTGGGAGCGCAGTGGCGCGGCGCAGTCTTTGACCCTTCGCCAGCCCATCGTCTGCCATAAGATCGCCGAAAATGAATGGGCTATTGATGGCACTCCCGCGGATTGTGTCATCGTTGCGCTTCACAAGTTGCTTCCCGAAAAGCCCGATCTGGTCATTTCCGGCATCAACCACGGCGCCAATCTCGGCGAAAACGTCTACTATTCCGGTACCGTCGGAGCGGCCCGGGAGGCGACCATTCATTATGTGCCCGGCTTTGCCATATCCCTTTGCTCCAAGCGTGTGGATTCCAATTTTGCTCCCACCTCATTCCTGGCCCGTCAGATCGCGCAGCTCGTTCTTACCGAGAATCTCCCTGTGCAGGTCTTCTTGAACATCAACGTTCCGGAAAATTGGCAAGGCGAAGTTCGGTTGACCCGCCAGTCCAGGAAAATCACCCGCACCCTTCTCCGCGAAGGCGCTGATCCCAGGGGTGTGCCTTATTTTTGGTTAAGCGAACAACGCGTCGATCGCGACATGGGCATCGATTCGGACTCCGATTATGCCGCCATCTTTGCGCGTGAAGCCTCCATCACTCCCCTGCACTTGGATCCCACTCATTTGGAGTCCATGAACCATCTTTCCCACTGGCTCGCGAAGCTGAAAATGGAGCCCAGCAGATGTCCCTCCCGTTCTTAAGCCGGAACTGTCCACCCTAACCTCGGCTAAAATGTCACATTCCTATGCTTGAGCATCGTACCTACGACGCGGTCGTGATTGGCGCTGGTGTCTTCGGCGCCTGGACTGCCTTGCATCTCGCGAAACGCAAACAGCGCGTCTTGCTCGTCGATGCTTACCCTCCCGCCCATTCGCGCGCCAGCTCTGGTGGTGAAACACGCATCATCCGCATGAGCTACGGCGCCGACCAGATCTACACGCAATGGTCGAAACGTTCTCTCACGCAATGGCAGGAACTGTTCTCCTCGGCCCGACAGAATTTGTTTCATCAGACCGGTGTTCTCTGGCTTGCTTCTGAACCGGCACCCAATCTGGACCCGTCCATCTCGAATCTTCGCCTTCATCAAGTGAAGCATGAAGTCATCCAACTCCCGGAGTTGCAAACACGCTACCCGCAAATCAACTTCGATGGAATTTCCCGCGGCCTTCTTGAGCTGGACAGCGGCTTGCTGCTGGCGCGCCGCGCTGTCGCCTGCACCGTAGCATCTGCCATTCGCAGCGGCGTGAATTGGGCCATCGTCCAAATCGCCATCCCACGAATAAAGCAAGAACTGGATTACATCGAAACCACCAGCGGTGAACACATTTCTGCGGGCGCCTACATCTTCGCCTGTGGCCCTTGGCTGGGAAAAATGTTCCCGGAAATCCTGGCAGCGCGTATTTTTGTCACTCGCCAGGAGGTATTTTTCTTCGCTGCGCCCCCTGGTGACCCGCGTTTCACTTCTCCAGCATTGCCTACCTGGCTTTTTCAGGCTGATGAGGTCTACGGCGCACCTGACACGGAAGGCCGCGGGCTAAAGCTGGCTCGCGACGCCCATGGACCGCTGGTCGACCCGGATACTCAGTCGCGCCTGGTTTCGCCGGACGGCGCCCAGTGGGCTGCGCATTATGTTGGCCGCCGTTTTCCGGCGCTGCGACACTCCCCCATCATCGAAACTCGCGTTTGCCAATATGAGAACACTTCCAACGGTGACTTCCTCATCGATCGTCATCCGGAGTGTTCGAACGTTTGGCTCGCTGGTGGAGGTTCCGGTCACGGCTTCAAGCACGGTCCGGCATTTGGGGAGTACACCGCAGCCTTGGTTCTGCAACAGCAAGCCCCGGAGCCGCGCTTTTCACTGGCCACCAAGCAAACTCATCAAAACCGCACGGTGCATTGATTGTCTTTGGAATAGGATTGCTGGAAGCCGCTAAGCGTTGCGCCTAGCTTTTTTTCGGCGTTTTTCCCCGTGAACTGTTGCTTTGCCGGGTATCGCTCTTCCTCCGGGCCTTCTCGTCGTACAAATTCTGATCCGCTTCCTTCAGCAGCTTTTCCACCCGCTCGCCTTCGCCGTGATATACGGAAGTTCCAATACTCACGGAAATGGGTGGCTCTTCCCGGTCATTGAGCAGGGTCTCATGGATCCGGGCCACCACCCGCTGCGCCTCTTCCTCTCGCGCTTCCGGCAGCACTACCGCAAACTCGTCCCCCCCGTACCGGGCCGCTGTATCGATCGCGCGGCAATGCACCCGCAGAATGTCCGCCACCCGGCACAACGCTCGGCTGCCCACCAGGTGTCCATAACTGTCGTTGATTTTCTTCAGTCCGTCCAAATCCAGCAGCAGAACCGCGAACGACCTTCCGGTTCGCAGCGTCCGCTCCGTTTCTGTGTCCAGCACATCCAGCAGCTTCCGGTAATTCGCCAAACCGGTGAGCGGATCACTCGCTGCCAGGTGCCGCACCTGTTCGAAAACCCGCGCACTATCCAATAACGACCCGGCCAGCAGAATGATATAGCTGCCCACATTCATCAACTGCGCGAACACAAAAGGTCCGTCCAGCAGTCGTACCGACTGGCAAGCCGCCAGCTGGGCCGCCGAGTTCAGCCATACAGCCATATAAATAGAGCGGTCGAACGCTGAGTTCATTACATACTTGCGTCGCTGGTACCCGTAAAGCGCCACCAGGAAAATCACTGCCGGTATCAATTGCAGTGGATTGGGAATTGCCGCGTTGGGGTGCCCGGAAACGTCAGGAGGCAATTTGTGCAGTGACGCCGAGATTAGATAGGTCAGCAGCAGCACCGCAAATAACGCGCCGCCAATCTCCAGTTTCGGATGTCTCGACCGCGGGATGAAATGCTCCACTAGCAGGGCCACCCCGAACAGCAGCGCCAGCACTAGCCGGCTGATCCACCACCCCGCTGGCGCCCACAAAAACGACGTGGAAACCTCGCGGTTCATCTGGAAGAACAACACGCTCGACGCCGTCAGCGTCGCCCCGGACAGCAAGAAGCCTGAACCGAAAATCAGCGAAAGCCGGTCTTGCGTTCCTTGGAATCGGACCAGTGCCACCGCCGCGAACACAAACGCAAACAAACCGGTCGTGATCTGCAGATATCCTTGCAAAAGCGGGTCTGGACGCAGGTTGCTGCCGCGCAGCCAGTCGGCGGCTACAAAAATCAAGATGAACCCCGCCGTGTGTACCAGCAGTCGTCGAACGTGTTGGCGATCCGCGTTTAGGGCCAATTCGCCCATTCTTCCGCCCTTATGAGTGGCTGGAGAGCCGGCGTTTGCCTGCTTACATCCATTAGACGCGAATTCAATCTAAGCTGTTGCGCGTCTTATTCGCCTCTGTGAGTCAAGAGATACTGCCACAGTCTTAGGCAAACAACTGTACTCCCGGACAGGCTGTTGGTATTCAGTGGATAAATGGTTTCGCTGCGTTCGCCATGCCCCGATTTTTCGAATCCCTATCCCGGCATAATTTAGGGCTTGCGCCTTTCCCTTTTGTTCCTCAAAATATCTCCTATTGAATCGTTTCAATAAAAGGAGCTTTGCTTTGCCGAAGTTCACCGCCTCCCGCAACCCGCACGGCCGCAATCATCATCCCCGTCCGGCCGAGCACACCCTAGCGGAAATCTTCTCTCAGCCTGCGGTTTGGGCTGAGACGGAAATACAGCTAAAAAAAACCGGAATATTGGAGCGCCTCTCCGACACCTTTTCTCCGCGCAGTCCCTGGTTGTTCATCGGATGCGGCTCCAGCTACTACCTTTCCAACCTCATCGCGGCTCTGTGGACTAAACACTTTTACATACCGGCCACCGCCGTCCCGGCCTCCGAGCTGCTGTTCGCCCCGGAGGAAATTTTGCATCGTTTCGGCGCCGAACAGATTGTGTTGATGTCCCGCTCGGGCGAAACCACCGAGGTCCTGCGGGCCGCCGAGCTCCTTCAGTCCCACAAGACCGTCCAGACTCTGGGCGTCACCTGCAACCCTCAAAGTGTCCTCGAAAATCTCTGTACCCATACCTTCAAGCTCGACTGGGCCGACGAAAAAAGCACGGTGATGACTCGCTCTTTCACCGCCATATTGCTGGCCTTCCAGCGTCTGGCCCTGCAGTTCATCGGCGACAACCAACTCTCCTCGGCATTGGACCAACTGCCACGCAAAGGGCAAATTTGGTTCGACCGCAATGCCCGCAAAATCCAGACTTTCGCCTCCAAGCAGAAATTTGCCGATTATGTGTTCCTCGGCCAGGGTGTGCATTACTGGATTGCCCAAGAAGCGGGTTTGAAGATCACCGAAATGTCTTCCTCATATGCCCAGGTCTATCATTCTCTCGAGTTTCGCCACGGGCCCCGTTCCATCGCCGGTCCCGATACTCTTATCACTTTTTATATTTCCGACCCTGCCAAGGAAGCCGAAACCACTCTGCTCCGCGAACTCAAGGAACTTGGCGCTCACACTTGCGTTGTGGTCGATCGTTCCACCCCCGACTTGGTGGCCTATTCCGATCTTCTCGTGGAACTTGCTCTGGACGGCCCCGAATTTGCGCGTTACGCTTTGACGGCCATTCCCGCACATCTCTTGGGAACAGCCGTCGGCTTGCGCAAGGGTCTCAACCCTGACGCTCCGAAGAATCTCACCCGTGCCGTCGTTCTGTCCTCCGCTGCTTCACGCGCGGGCAAAAGGAGAGGTGCTTGAGCGCGGAACTCACCGCCAGTCCTGCTGCAGGCGTGCGCCTGCGGCGCACTCTCACTCTTACCGACCTGATCCTCTACGGCGTTATCGTCATTCAGCCCGTCGCGCCCATGTCCGTTTTCGGCGTCCTCAGTGATCGTGGCCGCGGTCACGTGGTCACTGCCATTCTGATCGCCATGGTCGCTATGCTGTTCACCGGCATTAGTTACGGTCGTATGGCCCGTGCCTACCCTAGTGCGGGCTCCGCGTTCACTTATGTCGCTCAGGAAGTGAATCCCGCCGTGGGCTACATCACCGGTTGGAGCATGGTCATGGATTACATGCTCAATCCGCTCATCTGTACCGTCTGGTGTGCCGGTCAAGCTGCCCAATTTGCTCCCGGCGTCCCGCCTTGGATTTGGAAGATTTTTTTCGCGGTGGTCTTTACTTTACTCAACATTCGCGGCGTCAAAACCTCTGCTCGCATCAACACTGGCATGGCCATTGCCATGGGTGCGGTGGTCGTCGCCATCTTTGTCGCCGGCGCCCGCTATATCTTTGGCGCCCCGCATGATCCGGCTTACTTCTCCCGCCCATTTTACGACCCGCATACATTCACTTTTGGTGGCTTACTAGGCTGCACTTCCATCGCGGTTCTGACGTACATCGGCTTTGATGGCATTTCCACACTTTCCGAGGAAGCCGAAAATCCTCGCCGCAACATTCTTCTTGCTACCGTCCTGACTTGCTTGGTCATCGGCATTCTCTCGGCCGTGGAAGTTTATGTCGCCCAACTGATTTGGCCCGCGTCCCAACCGTTTCCGGACGTCAACACCGCCTATTCCTATGTCGCTGGGCGTGCCTGGGCCCCGCTCTTCACCATTGTCGGTTTCACGCTGTTGCTGGCTAATTTTGGCTCCGGCCTTGGCGCTCAACTCGGCGCCGCCCGTTTGCTCTACGGTATGGGCCGCAGCAACGCTCTTCCTCAGGGCTTCTTTGGCGCCGTCGATCCCAAACATCGTATTCCCCGCAACAACGTTTTCGTCGTGGGCGTGGTGGCTCTCCTCGGTGCCTTCATCCTGGAAATCGTCGCCGGTTACAAGACCACCCTGCACGGCTCTCCGCTCACCTTCGATGCCCTGAAGAAAATCCTGAACGGCGGCGAAGCCTACGGCCTTGGCGCCGAAATGCTCAATTTTGGCGCGTTGATTGCCTTTATGGGGGTCAACGTCGCCGCATTCCTCCGCTATTACGTGCGCGCCCCGGAAAAGAAAATGACTTTCCTGATCCCCCCGGTTTTAGGCTCCCTCATATGCTTGGCTCTGTGGCTGAACCTCAGCAAGCCCGCCATTATCGTCGGCTCCATCTGGATGGCCGCCGGGATTATCTTTGGCGTTTGGAAAACCCGCGGTTTCCGCCAGCCGATGTCCTTCGAGCTTCCTCCCGAGGACTGACCCTTTCGCGCTTTCGCGTTGCAAACGGGGCCGCATTCGAACGATGATGTGCTCGCGAGGCTTTCCCTATGAAAAAGACCGGCCTAAAGCGCAGGCTTGTCACCATGCGCGATGTTGCTCAGAGTACCGGCTTCTCTCCTGCTACCGTTTCCATTGTTCTCAATAACGCTCCTTTGGCTCGCTACATCGCTCCAACCACACGGCAACGCATTGAAGAAACTGCAAAACGTCTCGGTTACCGCCCCAATGCCATGGCTCGCTTCCTCCGCAGCCGCCGCAGTCAAAGCATTGGTGTCATGTTGTTCGACGTGACCGACCCTTTCTGCACCCCCATTCTCCGCGGCATCGAGAACGCTCTCTATCCACTCGGCTACCTGCCTATCTTTGCCGACGCCCACAATAAGCGCGACCGTTTCGAACGCTATCTCGAAATGCTTCTCGAGCGTCACGTCGATGGTCTGATCGTGGTGGCCAATTGGCTGTTCGTCGATATTCACGTACTCGCTGACCTCAACAAGCAAGCCATTCCCGCTGCTACCATTGGCTGGGAGATTCCCGGCAATCGCGTCAGTTCGGTGATGGTCGATAACGAAGCCGGTGGCCGCCTCGCGCTTGAACATCTTTATCAACGCGGTCATCGCCGCGTCGCCATCATTCGCGGCCCCAAGCGGCTGATTGACAGTGCGCCTCGTTGGCGCGGTATTCAGAAATTCGCGCAATCCACCAAGATGGAACTCGACTCCGGTCTGGTTCTCCAGCTTCCCGACGTCTTCGACGCCAATGCCAGCTTCGAGCACGGTTATCGTCTGACTGAAGAATTGATTCAACAGAAGAAAAAATTCACCGCCATTCTTGCTTTTGATGATTTAACGGCTCTGGGCGCCATGCGCGCTTTGGCCAAAGCCGGTATCAGTGTCCCCGAACAGTGCTCTGTCACCGGTTTTGATGACGTGGCGATTTCCTCGCTGGCCGTTCCTTCTCTCACCACCGTCCGGCAGCCACTGGAAACTATGGGTGCCACCGCTGTGAGCATCGTTATGGACGCCATCAAAGCCGGTCACGAAAATCGCGACTGGGCGGCCGTTTCGCAAAAGCTCCACCCCGAGTTGGTTATTCGCGATTCTACTCGCGCCAATTGATTTGGGCTGCGGGGTTTGCCGCCCCGTCGCTCTTACGTGCGAGTCCACGACGCTGTTTGTTTCAGACAAAACCGGATTACATCAAAACGCGCTCATGTCCTTACAGCGCCTTTCGCGCTCTTGCCAGCTTCGTTTCTCACGTCCCCGGCGGCAAAAACACCGACACTGGGGTCATAAACTCCACATCTGGCAATTCCGTCTTCACTTTCACGGTCTGGAATCGCCCTTTCTTGCCACCGTCTCCGGCGAAGGTCAGAAGATATTGATTGTTCAAGTGCGTGGCAATCTCATCCAGATACGGCTTGATCGAAACCGGAGCGCCGATCAGGAAATAGGACTCCGCGCCCGTTTCCATCGACATTTTGTCCAGGTTGTTTTGTGCATAGTTCACTAACCAAAACGAATGTCCGCGGTGCCCGGCACTCGGAAAATAAATCGACCAAATGTTCGTGTTTTGTTTTTCCGCTCGCTGGATCACCGAATCCAAATCCGGATACCAGGCCCCAAAGAACGGTCCACGGAACCAGTCAATCCCCGACGATACCAACACAATCGATCGCCGCGGCCCGGTATTGGGCCAGCGCTTCAGCATATCCATGATCGCCAGGTACGGACTGCTGCCCAGGGCGTTCATGCCCAGGGGCAAGCGGATGGCCTTGTTCACCAGCGCGTGATCTTGCGTAAAGTCTTGCGCCACTCTGACCACATTGTTAGACATATAGCCCACTGCCATATACGTCGTCTCTGGCTGCGCGTTAATGAACTCCTTCAAGTAATCCCACTGGTTTCCCGCCACCGTATCGATCGAATCGTCGATCAGAATAGCCAGATACAGTTGTTCCCCTTTTTGCCAGTTCCCAATTTGTTTGCGTTCCTTGCCTACGGACAATTGCACATCGTCTTTGGCGATTGGCGGCGCCGTGTCCTTTTTCCCCACCGCCGTCACTGTGAACGTCGCCGAGCCTGTTTCAGCAGGGCTCGTCTGCGCTTTGCTCGTTGCTGCTGTCGCCAGCAGCAAAACTCCAGTTAGCAACACACCCATTCCCGTGAAAACCATTCTCTTTCGCATACGTATTCTCCTCTTCCGTGGCCCGCACACTCAGTGTCGTAAATTACCCGGGAGAGATATATCACGCTCGGCCTCGAATGTCAGCGGGCAGCTTGATTCGCGCTCAACTCTTGCTCAGTACCATTAACCCGATTCCGCTACGCAAGTCGTAACTCATTCTGCATTCCACCCGACCCCCGCCATCTGCCCCCGCCAACAGTACGCTAGGCTCAAGGGAGCATGTCTTCCACGCTTTCCATGCACCCGGACGCGCCATCGCTTGGTCATAGTACTGACCAGCAATCCACTTGGGTTTACCGCCCGTGGTTCGATCTGATCGTCGGCTGTGGTGCTTGGAGTGCTCCCCTCCTCTTTCTTTCGAACTACATCTCCACCTCGTCTACAAAACGGTGGTCTTTTGCCTTCTACTCCCTGGCGCTCCTTTTCAACTATCCGCATTTTATGGCCACGGTCTATCGCGCCTATCATTCCTACGGCGAGTTCGCCAGGTATCGCATTTTCACCCTTCACCTGACCCTCCTCCTGGCCTTCACTGGGCTGGTCGCGCATCTCTGGCATCCGATGCTGCCCTGGATTTTCACTCTCTACATTTGTTGGAGTCCGTGGCACTACACCGGCCAGAATTACGGCCTGCTGATGATGTTTGCTCGCCGCGCCGGTGTTACCCCTTCGGAAGCGCAACGCCAAGCGCTGCACCTTGCCTTCATCGCCTCTTACTTAATGTTGCTGTTCAGCTTTCATACCGGACCGTCTCCCGACCCGATGATCCTTTCCTTGGGACTTCCCGCGAAATTCACCTTGCCCGTTCGTGCAACCCTCGGGCTCTTCTTCATTCTCGCCAGCGGCTGGGCTCTGTCCTCCCTGGCCCGTCGAAGCTCCTGGAAGGCCTTGCTCCCCAGCATCACCCTGGCCTTCACGCAACTGCTTTGGTTTCTCCTTCCGGTCGCGATTGAACTGCTCAGCGGGAAAGAGCTGCCTCAGACACGCTACTCCAGTGGCATTCTGGCGATTCTCCATTCCGCGCAGTATTTGTGGATTACCAGCTATTATCAACGCAAGGAAGCGCGCGCTGCGGACCGCCCCTCTTGGAGTCTGCCCCGGTACCTTCTGACGCTCATCGCTGGCGGGATTGCTTTGTTCATCCCCGGTCCATGGCTCGCCAGTCGTCTGTTTCACGCCGATTTTGCTTCCAGCTTTTTGACTTTCACCGCGCTCGTGAACATCCACCATTTCATCCTGGACGGCGCGCTATGGAAGCTCCGCGATTCCCGCATCGCCACTCTTCTCCTGAACCAGCGCCCGCAGGATGCCGTTGCGCAGGCCGAACCCAGCCGGTTCGCTGCCCTATTTCACTGGTTTTCCGGTGTCACCGTGCCCGCTCGCTTGCTACGGGTTGGACTGATCGTTCTTCTCTTGATCTGGGCGGGCATGGACCAAATCCATTATTATTGGGCTAACGTCTCCGCCAGCCTGACTTCCATACAGCATGCTGCGCGCTGGAATCCCAACGACAGTGCCGTCCAACTGCACTTAGCGCGAGCCGCTGACAATGTCGGCAATCACGATCTGGCATTAGCCGCACTACAACGCGCCGCCGACCTCAATCCAGCCGACCTCAACCTGCAACAAACGTATGCCCGAGGGTTAATCCTTGCCGGTCGCGACAATGATGCTTTCCTGCTCTACCGCAACCTCCTCCTTCACTCCCCTGAAAACTCCAATGCTCTTGTGAACTATGGTCTGCTGGCCCAGCGTCTGGGGCATCCCGAGGAGGCCGTCGACGCCTGGCAGCGCGCCGTCGCTGCTGATCCCATGCAAACGGCCGCTCAACTTTATCTCGCCCAAGCTCTCGAACAGCGCGGCGAGATACAAGCGGCTGCGCGTCATTACCAAGCTTACCTTCAAGTCGTGGCCAAACATCCCGCCGAGCACAGTTCGGAAGGCCCTGCCGTCATCTCCGCGTTGATCAAAGTTGCTGATGCCGATTCCGCTGCCCAGAAAATCCCCCAGGCGCTGATCGGTTATCGCGCCGCCGCCCAGTTCGCCGAAAAAATCAAAAACCCGGGTTTGCAGACTCTCGCCCTGGTGCACGCCGCCGATGCCCACGAACGGGCCGGCGCCATCGCTGACGCTGCCCAACGGTTCCAGGAGGCCTTGCTCATTGATGAAACCCAAGGCGATCCTTCCACCGCCGCTGTTGATTGGTACACCTACGGCCAATTTCTCCGCCATCACCATCAGCCCGAACGCCTTGTTTTCGCCTGCTTCTATCGCGCCCAGGATCTGATGAGCACCACTCCCGGCCGGGAACTGGATGCCATGGCCGCGGCGGTCACTGCCAGCGAGGCCCGCCTTGGGCCAGCTGCAAAGGCTCTCCCGGCGCGGCTCTCCAAGCTGCTCTCGGAGGCTCTTTCGCTGTCAGCTCCCGCGTTCTCCGAGTCCTCAAACTAGCCCCCCCTTGGACTGTTGCCGCCGCAGCCTCTTCCCCCCGTTCTCTCAGGCAACATCCATCCAACACTATTTTTCGTCCGCGTTCCCGGCTAGAATAACTTCGTTCGACAGCTCTTCCCTCGCACTTGCTCCCTCTTGGAGGCACACAAGGCCCATGGCGCTGATGCGCTCGATGCTGCTCGCCGCCTCGCAGAATACCTGGTTGCGCGATCACGCCGTGAAGTTTCCTTTTGTCCGTCGCAGCGTTTCCCGCTTCATGCCCGGAGAGACTCTCGACGCCGCATTGGCTTCTGCTCAACTCCTGCTTCAAAAGCAAATCGGCACGATCTTCACTCATCTTGGCGAAAACGTTTCCGACCGTGCTGAAGCCCAAAGCGTCTCCGGTCACTACATCGAAGTTCTTGACCGCATCCAGCGCGCCAATCTTCCTACTGAAGTTTCCGTCAAGCTCACCCAACTAGGTCTCGACCTTTCCCTCGATTTCTGCTTTGACAACCTTCGGCGCATCATTCAGCATGAAAATCCCGGCAAGACTGTGTGGGTGGACATGGAAGCCGGCAATTATGTCGATGCGACGCTGGACATCTATAAACGCGCCCTGAAAACTTACCCCAATGTTGGCATCTGTCTACAGGCCTATCTCTACCGCACCAAAAAAGATCTTTCTGATTTGCTTCCCTTGCGACCTTCCATTCGTTTGGTCAAGGGGGCGTACAAGGAGCCTCCCTCCATCGCCTTTCCCAAAAAGTCCGACGTTGACGAAAATTATTTTGCGTTAGCGCAGCAGATGCTCCAGGCTCAATCCAGCGGTGCTTGCCGGCGTGCGGCTTTCGGAACTCACGACATTCCCCTGATCGACCGCATCTGCGATTTCGTCACCCAGCAGGGAATCGCTAAAAATCAGCTCGAAATCGAGATGCTCTACGGTATCCAACGCGCCGCTCAGGAACGCTTGGCGCAACAAGGTTACCGTTCGGTTGTTCTGGTCGCTTATGGCACTTATTGGTATCCCTGGTTTGTGCGCCGCCTCGCCGAGCGCCCAGCTAATGTATGGTTTTTAGTTCGTAACGTTTTTGCTTCTTAGCGCCATGCGAAAGACCTCAATTGGGAGGTAGTAATGCGTAAGTTCAGTGCGTTTCTTCTGGTACTTGTCGGCCTGTTCCTCATCGCCGCGCGAATCCCCGAAGGCGAATGGAAACCCCTGTTCAATGGCAAAGATCTCACCGGTTGGAAACACGTCGGTCCGGGTGATATGACTGTCGACAATAGCTTGATTCAGACCCATGGCGGTATGGGACTGCTGTATTGGACCGGCGGCAAGCTCGGCAATTGCCGTATTCGCGTGGTCTACAAAATGCGCGACTTCAACGACAATTCCGGCGTTTTCATTCGCATTCCCCTTGAACCTCGCGAACCATGGATGCCCGTGCACTATGGCTATGAAGTCCAGATCGACAATCACCCCGAAACTTCCGGTGAGGACGAATATCACGTCACCGGTACGCTGTACTCACTCACCAAGCCCCTCTCCAAACCAGGCAAGCCCGGTCCGGAGTGGAACACCATGCTCATCACCCTTGATGGTCCTCACACCATCGTCGAGCTCAACGGCCAGAAGATCACCGATTACACCGAGGGCCAGCCCGTTCCCCCGCGCAAGTTCGATTTCGAGCCTCAGCGCGGCCGCCGTCCCGACGAAGGCTACATCGGCCTGCAGAACCACAGTGACAACGACATTGTTTTCTTTAAAGAAGTAAGCGTGCAGTCCTTGCACTAAGCAGTCGAGATAACGAATTCACCTCGTTACGGAGAAAATCATGACCCAAAATCAAATCTCTCGTCGTTCTTTTCTACAGACCACCGCCGGTACCACCGGGGCTCTGTTCGCGGCAAAACGTATCGTCCTCCAGCCCGCGAATATCCCCTCGAAGCTCGAGATGATTGCTCCCAGCGACCGCATTCGCTTCGGCATCATTGGCGTCGGCATGCAAGGCAACGGTCTCTTATCCACCGCCATTGGTCTTCCGGGAGCCGAGTGCATTGCCGCTGCCGATCTTTACGACGGTCGCCACACGCTAGCCACCGAGATTGCCGGTCCTAAAATTTCCACCACCCGGCATTACAAGGAGCTCCTCGACAGCAAGGATATTGATTGCATCATTGCCGCCGTTCCCGATCACTGGCACAAGCAGGTCTTCGTTGACACCATCAGCGCTGGCAAAGACATCTATCTCGAAAAGCCTATGTCCCACACCGCCGCGGAAGGCGTCGAGATGGTCAATACCGTGAAGAACAGCGGCCGCATCGTGCAGATCGGCTCGCAACGCGTCAGTTCCGTGATTTGCAAGAAAGCCAAAGAAATGCTGGCCCAAGGCGCCATCGGCGATCTCAACTTGATCGAAGGCTCACTCGGCCGCAACGATCCCACCGGTGCCTGGGTCTATCCAGTTCCTCCCGACCTCTCCACCACCACACTCGATTGGGACACTTGGCAAGGCACCGTTCCTAAGCGCCCCTTTGACGGCAAAATCTTCGCCCGCTGGCGCTGCTGGAAAGAATACGGCACTGGCGTCGCTGGCGACCTTCTGGTCCATCTTGTTAGCGGCATGAACTTCATGATGGGGTGGAACCAGGCGCCTGATCGCGCCATGTCCTTCGGCGGCATCTTGCGCTTTCCTGACGGCCGCAACATGCCTGACGTTCAGGCCACTCTTTTCCAGTACGGCAAAATTCCCGTTTATCTCCGCCTCAATCTCGGCTGTGAAACTCCGGAAACCTACCGCTTCCAGGGCTCCAAAGGCATCCTCGAAGTCACCGAGTTCGGCATCGCTCATTATCCGCAATCTGGGGAAGACTCCGCCCCCAGCTATTACGCCACCAGCTTCCCCAAAGATTTGCGCGAAGCCTATTACAAGCAATGGCACGAAGAACACGATCCCGCCATTGGCAAAGAGCCCCTCAGCGAAAGCTATACCTACAAGGGCGACGATTGGGATGATCAGCGTCCTCACATGTGGGCCTATTTCCAGGCGGTCCGCAGTCGCACGCCTCTACCCGAGGACACCGTGTTTGGCCATCATGCCGCGCTCGCTTGTCACATGGCCAATGAATCTTACTTCCGTAAATCCGCTGTCACCTGCGACCAATCCTCAGGCCAGATCAAAAACGCCTAATATTGAAAACTGAACAACTGAAAACTGAACAACTTAAAACTTAAAACTTAAAACTGATTACTTCGCTCTCGCAAACTCGACGTAATCCCGTCCCTTATACAATTTGTACTTGCCCGGCGCCGTGCTCACAATCTGCAGCGGCACCGGCCGTTTCATCTCCGTATCTTTGGTCGAGTTTGCCTGCAAAACCTCGTTGGCTCCCACATCCATCACCACAAACTTGTTTCCTTCCACGAATCCGAATCCGTACTGCCCTGGTTTAAGTGTTTGTCCGCCGATCTCCACTGGCACTTCGTTGATCAAATATCCTTGGTATTTTTCCTTCAGTCCGCTGGAGTATCCCGAACTGTCCACCAGCGCCGCCATTACCACAAACCCATCGTCGTACCGCACCCCGCTGCTGTTTCGCGCTTGCACCGTAGCCGACTGGCCCCGAAAAAAAACTTTCTCGGGGAAAAGCTTGCCCGTTTCCGCGGCCTTCAATACCGCTTCCTTTCCCGAACCGGAACTGCCCCCGGTTTGACCACGAACCGCCGAACCATTCAAAACCATCAGCACCAAGGCGCAAAACCATACCGCTCCCGCGCGCATTCTCATGGCACTAACTCCTTGTCTGGATTTACTCCGTCGTACCCGCGATTGTATATCAGATGGAAATAACTCTGCGTTGAAATACCGCTATCACCACCAAGCTTTTGGGTGGACTCGATACCTGACTCAGGCTGCAGCAGCTGCAACACCTGCGGGCACGCCAGTCTCTCTTCGGATCAGCACCCTGAACGCCAGCACATGCGTGACTAGCAGAAGCGGGACTCCAAGGATCGGGAGGAAATAACCTGCCCCCAGCAACCCCGGTTTGATCGCCAGCGAAAAGCGCGCACCCTGGTAAAACGCATTCAACAAATCCGCGGTGCCCACTATATTGAAGATCCACACCAGCGGCCCAGACAATCCCGTCCTCAGGCCGGCGAGCGCTATCAGCGCCAATATCGCCGTCGCCAAATCACCATAGGCCAGGTCGCGAGCGAACAGCGTCGCCGGCAAAGCCGGAGACACCACACCCGGGATCAACACCACCAGACCAATGTACCTGAAGCTGTGCAACACCAGGGTTGGTCTCAGGGCCTCGGCTCGTTCCCGTTTGCTTATCGCTGGCCAAATATATTGCGCCGCAAAGACACCCCAGGCCAGAAAGCCGAAGGCGACACTGATACCCCATATCAGAGGGACAGGCATGGTGCGCTCCTTTTCTCGCCCAGCTTGCAAATTCTGGGCCTTCCGCCGAAAGGCCAGTCACACCATTAATGGATGATTCAAAGTGGCTCCCCGGTACCTGCGCCCATCGCGTTCCTAGCCTGTGCTAAACAATGGGCTGGAAGGGCCATCCAGACGTGAAGAATCGCTTCGCTCGCAAGTCCCTGAAGAAAAACACGCGGGGGAAACTCTGGTCGGGACGGCGAGATTTGAACTCGCGACCTCACGCACCCCAAGCGTGCGCGCTACCAGGCTGCGCTACGTCCCGACCTCATCAGCCGCGTTGTCCGGCTGCTCAACTTAACCTATCACTTGCTTTCCAGCAGCGTCAAGAAACTGCGCAGCCCATCCCGCAGATCCAGCAGCATCTTCCGGCTTAACTGCGTGGTTGCGTCGCCCGTGCCCGTCCCGTCGGCCGCCTCTCCGCCACTCGCCTCTTTTAAGTGCCGCCGTGCTCCCGCAATCGTAAATCCTTCGTCGTACAACAGCCGCTTGATCTTCAGCACCAGATCCACATCTTCTTGCCGGTACAAGCGATGCCCGCTTGCGCTCTTCACCGGTTCCAGCATCGGAAATTCCGTCTCCCAATACCGCAATACAAACGGCTTCAACTCCGTCAAGCGGCTCACTTCGCCGATCCGGTAGTAGCGAGTCTCATCCGTGATTGATGGCGTGGCGGCGCTGCTCATAGTTCCGTCTCTGTTGATGATCGGCCAGGCTGTTCCCATCCTAGGCCAAAACGCCATCAAGTCAACTCCTCGCCTTCACCCTAGCACCTGCTTCAGCCAGCGCCTTCATATCTCCAAACGTCCAAGTTATTCCTGGGCCCATTTCGACGGAATGAAAACGAACGCGTGTCATCCTGAGCGAAGCGAAGGATCTCAACCATTGCGTCTTGCCTCCAACCCAAAACAAACACGTCATTCCGAGCGGAGTCTGCGCAGCGAGGAATCTCTCTTTATTCCGTTTCCTATTTTCTATTTTCGCCTTCCGCTGTGCCGCGCTCGCCTCGCTTCTTCAGCCTTTGTATGAATCGTACCGGCGTTCCCGTGAACGGCCATTTTGCCCGCAGCTGATTCTCCAAAAACCGTTCGAAACTGAAATGCAATGGCTTTTTCTGGTTTGTGAACAACAAAAATACCGGCGGCGCCACTTTTGCCTGGGTGATGTAGTAAATCCGCACCGGCCGGGCCTTGGGATTTGTCGCTCGTCCCAAGTCCACTTCTTCTTTCAGCCAGCGATTCAACTCCGGCGTGGCAATCTTTCTTCCCCGTTCCGCGGCCACTTTATCGATCAGCGGATACAGTTTCTGTGCTCGTTCTCCGGTCTTGGCCGAAACGAACAAAATGGGCGCATAGCTCAAAAACTTGAACTTCTCTCGCACCAGTTTTTCGTACGCCAACAACAGCTTTCCTCTATCAATCTCCGCCCGGCCCGCACCGTCATCGCCTTTCAGCTTCTTCCCGGCCTTCGCATTTCTGCCGGACTCCGCAGCACTCCGTTCGGCGGCCTCTACCGCCAGATCCCACTTATTCACCGCGATGATTACCGACCGGCCAGACTGCTCGGCATAGCTCGCAATCGTCGCATCTCCCTGGGTGACGCCCTGCTCTCCATCAATCACCAGAATCGCTATGTCCGCGCGTTCCAGTCCGCGCTTGGCCATCACCACACTCAGCTTCTCCGCCACCAACGTCGTTTTCCCTTTCCGGCGGATGCCCGCCGTGTCCACAAACCGGTACACACGGCCATTCCTCGCCACCTCCGTATCCACGCTGTCCATGGTCGTTCCAGGGATCGGCGATACAATCGACCGCTCCTCCCCAGCCATTCGGTTCAGCAACGTCGATTTCCCCACGTTGGGTCGGCCAATAATGGCAATCTCGACCGGCTTGCCCTCCCCGGTCCTTTCCTCCACGCCATGTCCCTTGATCTGCTCCAACGCCGCGTCCAGCAAATCGTCCACGCCCGTTCCGTGCTCCGCCGCAACCGGAAAAACTGGCGCGCCCAAGGCGTAAAACGGTCCCGCATTCGCCTCCTGCAGCTTCGAATCCACTTTATTCACTGCCACTACAAATGGCTTGCCGGTGCTCCGCAGCAGCCGCGCCAATTCCTCATCCAGCGGTGTCAATCCCGCCGTGCTGTCCACCACCAGCACCAGTAATGCCGCTCCTTCGATCGCCACGCGCGCCTGCCTCAAAATTTCCGTCGCAATCAGCGCCTTGTCGTCCGGAATGATTCCACCCGTATCCACAATCTCCAACGCTCGCCCTCGCCATTCACATTTTCCGTATATCCGGTCCCTCGTTATTCCCGGCTCATCTGTAACAATCGCGCGCCGCGTGCCGGTCAGCCGGTTAAATAGCGTGGACTTCCCCACATTCGGCCGTCCCACGATCACCAGTGATGGCAGTTTCTCTGGCATATTCTGACTAGCTCGCCCCGCGCACAACTCCTGGAAATTCCGAATCTTCGAATCTACCTCATCCCTCCTCAGGTGGCGAGGCCGTCGCCCCGCTGCATCGCTCTGGCCGCATCGTCCGATCCAAATTATCAATTCTGGAATAACTTGATTCTTGCCATACATCTGAGTATCGTGCTGCTCAATAACTACACCAGGTCCCCCTGGATGCTTCTCGGAAAAAGCATCTGATCCATTTCGATCCTTTGAGATGCCATTTTCAGGTGCTTGAGGAGAGTACGATGAACAGGTCTTTTCGCAACCTGGGCGCATCCCTTTTTATTTGTCTCGGCTTCCTGCTGTGCCATTCCGGCCCAGCCGACGCCCAGACGTTTCGCGGCACCATCCTCGGTACCATCACCGATTCTTCCGGCGCGGCCGTTGCCGGCGCCACCGTCACCATCAAGAACCTAGAAACCGGTTTGACCCGAACTGTCACCACTTCCAATGACGGCAGCTACGCCGCTCCCGAACTCCCTATCGGCAGTTACAGCGTTACCGTTCAGCAATCCGGTTTTAAGGAGGCCGTGGTCACCGGCGTAAAGGTAGAAGTTTCTACCGAGCGTCGTGTCGATATCACCCTGCAACCCGGTCAGCTGACTCAATCAATCGAAGTGACCGGCGAAGCCGTACCCATGGTCGAGTCCACTTCCAACACCCTCGGTGGCATCGTCGAATCCACCGTCGTCACCAATCTCCCAGTCAACGGCCGCGATTATCAGAAACTCATCCTTCTCGCCCCTGGCGCTGCCTCTGGACCTGACGCCATCACCGACTCTGCTGGTTCCTACGGCACCGTGTCCGTCAACGGTGCTCGTGGCCGTTCCAACAACTATCTCCTCGACGGCACCGATATGAACGACGGCTACCGCAACGATCCCGCCATCAACGAAGGCGGCGTCTTCAGTACTCCCGCCACTATTCTTCCTGTCGAAGCCATCGCTGAGCTGCACACCGCCTCTAACTTCGAAGCCGAATACGGCCGCAGCGCCGGTTCCGCCATCAACATCGTCACCAAAAGTGGCACCAACGACTTCCACGGCAATGCCTTCGACTTCTTCCGCAATACCGTTCTCAATGCTCGCAACTACTTCAATCCTGCTGCCAACGAACCCAACGGCGGACCCCAACAGCCCTTCCACTTAAACCAATTCGGCGGCACTATTGGCGGTCCCATCATTCACGACAAAACTTTCTTCTTCATCGATTACGAAGGGGTTCGCGAGACTGGCAAGGAAAGCAGTCCCGGTTGTGTTCCCACCCCCGCCGACTTTTCCGCCAACGCACCCACCCCGCGCGATCTTTCCAGCATCAATCCCGTTATCCAGAAGCTTCTGGCCCTGAACCCCTGGCCGGCTCCCACCAGTTCCACCGATTGCTATGCCAACGGCGGTTCGAACATCACCCTCAACACCCCGTTCTCCAATCGCGTCGATAACGCCATCGTCAAAATCGACCACAACTTCAACAGGGACAACCTCCTCACCGGTCGCTACTACATCGGCGACAGCACCCAACTCTTCCCTCTCGCTCTTACCGGCGGCGGTCTGCTTCCCAACTACAACACCATGGTCCCTACTCGCGTCCAACTCATCTCCATCTCCTACGTCTCCATCATTAACCCCGACACCGTTAACGAAGCTCGCCTCGGCTGGAACCGTTTCGCCGAAGGTTTTTATCCAGAAGATCGTAATTTCAATCCCCTCTCGATTGGCCTGGATACCGTCGGACCCGGTACTCCAAACAACAACGATCCTTACAACTTCGGCATGCCCGTCATCAACGTCAGCGGTCTTCCGCAAATCGGTTCCGATAAGGCCGACCCCCGCCAGCGCGTTGACAGCAACTGGCATTTCATCGACAACGTGTCCTGGAAAACCGGCAAACACGA
>DASPVD010000122.1:0-155940 GCA_035622555.1 Candidatus Eremiobacteraceae bacterium
GGCGAGTGGCGAGTGGCGAGTGGCGAGTGGGCAAAGAGAAGAGTCGTTCACCACAGAGGGCACAGAGAGCACAAAGTTGACAAAGAAAATGGCCGATCCCTTCCTCCGTCAGGGCAAGCGAGTGGTGAGTGGCGAGAAAACCGAAGAGAGATTCTTTCGCAAAAAACGCGAAAAGGGGAAGAGGTGTTTCCGGCAAAAGGCGCGGAAAGAGGCAGAGGTCTTCACTTCGCGGACTTAGCTCAGAATGACAGTTTTTTTTTGGGAAGCAGAGAGATTCTTCGCTCCGCAGACTTCGCTCAGAATGACGGGCTGCTTCGTTTGGGAATGCCGAGGCAGAAGGTAGAGGCAAACAGGAAGTGGATTGGCGCTGAACCATTGAAGATCGGCAGCGTCACTTGCAAAAGCGGCAGCGGGACTGCCGCGCTCCACAAATGAGCGGCGCTTCGCGGCACTAGCGAATAGACCTGTACGCACTAAGGTCTCGTGTGGCGGGTGGGGACACTAGCGAGGCGGTGGATTCTTCCGTAGTATTTCAGCATGGCAGCGATGGCGTATCCACCGGGGCCCGAGCGAGGCTTCTTTGACGGCTTGCACAGCCCGCTGCGGCACGATCCCCTGGGATTCATGTCGCGAGTAGCGCGCGAATACGGCGATATGGTGTGCCTGCGGTTCCTGCACTTCCGGACGTACCTGCTGTTCCATCCCGACCAAATTGAAGATGTGCTGGTGAACAATGCGCGCAAATTCATCAAGGGACGGATTCTGCGGGCCAACCGGCATCTGTTTGGGAATGGACTGTTGACCAGCGAGGGAGAATTTTGGCTGCGGCAAAGGCGCATGATGCAGCCGGCGTTTCACCGGGCGCGGATTTCGCGGTATGCGTCGACGATGAGCGAGTGCGCCACGCGCCTGGTGAACTCGTGGAGCGCGGGCCAGCGCATAGATTTGCACGACGCGATGATGCGACTGACGCTGCAGATTGTGGGGAAAACACTGTTTCACGCGGACGTCGAACGCGATGCGCCGCAAGTAGGTGAGAATTTGCAGGTTCTGCTGGAACACACGTTTGATTTTCGGCGGCTGCTGCTGACTCCCTACTGGGTGCCGACACGGCGCAACCTGCAAGCCAGGCGGGCGGTGCGGAATCTGACGCAGATCATCGACCGAATCATCCAGGAGCGCCGCGAGGCTAAAGAGGATGCCGGCGATCTTCTGTCGCTACTGATTCACGCTCAGGACGAAGACGGCTCGCGCATGACCACACAGCAACTGCGGGACGAAGCGCTGACGCTGTTCCTGGCCGGACACGAAACTACCGCGAGCACACTTTCGTGGGCGTGGCTGCTGCTGGCCCAGAATCCACAGGCGGAAGAAAAGCTGCACGCGGAATTGGATGCGGTGCTGGCGGGCCGCGCGCCGACACTCGATGATCTAGTGCAACTGAGCTATACCAATCACGTGATCAGCGAATCGCTGCGACTGTTTCCGCCGGCGTGGGCGCAAGCGCGTTTGGCGATCGAGGATCATGAACTGGGGGGCTACCCGCTTCGCAAAGGCATGGGCGTGGCTGCGGTGACCTGGGTGGTACACCGCGATCCGCGGTGGTATGACGATCCGGAACGATTCCTGCCGGAACGCTGGGAAGGCGACCTGCTGAAGAGGATACCGCGGTGCGCGTATTTTCCATTCGGCTACGGCCCGCGGCAATGCATCGGCAATTCGTTCGCGTTGATGGAAGCAGCGCTGGTGCTGGCAACGGTGGCGCAACGGTACCGGTTTGCGGTGTTGCCGGAACATGCGGTGGTGCCTTTGGCGTCGATCACGCTGCGGCCAAGACACGGGCTGCACGTGCAAGTCGAAGAGCGCACGCCGGTGCAAAGTGCGCGACCTGCGTAGCCCGGCAGGTTCTGCGGCAAGCTGCGCTGAATTGCGTATAGCGAGGGCCCGGCAAGGCCGTCGACAGGTTTTCTTCCGGCTGGATTCAATGCTTTGCAGAAACTGCTTGGCGGGCGTAGCGCTCGGCTTCGGCCCGGAGCTGCGTCAATAAAACCAACCTAATCGACATAATGCCGGGTGAGGTCCACGCCCAGTAGCGCCGAAACTTCGCACGCGCCACAGGGTCGGTCGTGGCTACACGGGTTTCCGTCCGGGCCATCGAGCTGGCCGCGTCTATGGGATCGGCACGCAGCATCCAAATGATCTTCACGTATCCGGGCTCGTGAAATGCCGCGAACTCAGCCGGGGGAATCGAGCGAAACACCGGATTGGCAAGCCAGGGCTGCGTCGCGGTCCCAAAGACAAATTCGCGGCCTGGCACTTCAGCTAATAGCGCCCAACCCCAGGAGGTTACTTGCTTCACTAGACCCTGCGGTGGAGGAGCGCCGGGCTTCCAGTCCCCGCCAAGAACCAACGCGCGAGTCCTGAAAATGGCTTTAGCGACGGGCGAGTCTGTCAGATTGAGAGCGCAGGCAGTCGAGAAAGTTGTTTCGGCTGGCGCTTGAACACGCAAGCCGCCGCGCTTGGCGACTTCATAGACGGGCATAAACCGGTCGAGCTGTTGGTCGGAGTTGTCAGCCGATGGAGGAGTGACATGCCCGTAGCGATACCACATCGTGCCAGCCCAGCATGCGTACGCCGCCAGCAGCAGGGCGAGAGCAATGGCAAGCCATTTGATCACTGTCCGAAAGGAGTGTTTCAGGCGCATGCCAAAAACAGTGTGTGCCGGCGTCGTGTGAGTGGCTGTGACGAGACGCACAACGAGTACTGAAATTTGTTTTTCTACCGCAAGTCCATCGAGTATTGACATTCCGAGAGGCTTCCGCGGAGGGCGCTCATCAATTGCGGTTCACTGCACTTTGCCAAGGTAGCGATCCAGCCAGTCGAGTATCTGCTTTTCGAGTTTACTGTCGAGCGGAGGAACGTGGCCGCCGTCGAAGAGGACGAGAGCCTTGTCCGATTGTGGTGTGCCAAGAAGGCGAAGCAGGGGCTTGGCGCTGGTCTCCACGGGAAAGGAGATGTCGTAGCGGCCATTGAAGATGACCGTGGGGGCGGTGTGGCGCGGAGCGAAATTGATGGGAGAAATTTCCGGCAGACTTGCCTGAACAAGGCCGCCACCCTCGAGAATGAAAAGTCGAATGCGTGTTTCAAGTGCTCCGAAGACAGGACCCAGCACCGCGCCCCAACTCAGACCGAAGTAGCCGATTCTATGCGTATCCATATCCGGACGAGTCTCGACGTAATCGAGGGTGCGCGCCAGATCCTTGTAGAGCATGATCTGGTGATCGCGCTCCAAGTTTGGCGTCGAAGTGTCAACGCGGGGCCGCTCGAAGGTCCCTTTATAGACCGGGAAAATGAGTGCGCGACCAGAGCGAGTGAACATGCCGATATTGATGGAGGAATAGGCGTCGATGGAATTGACCTCGAGCGCGCCGCTTCCCGGAAAAGCGATCACGGATTGGTAAGGCGGTTTGCTGTTCTTGGGAAGGAAAACGTAGGCGATGACGCGCTCGCCGCCGTAGGCAGCGTCGAAAGTGACCTTCTGGCGAACATAATAGGGTGAAGTCGAATCGGTTTTCTCGACGAGCGAATTCAGAGGCGTTTTTTGATAGGCATAGTAGCTGGCGTAGATTTAGAAGATAGTGTCATTAACCGGCTTATTGAAAAGGAAGTCTGAAGCGGGCAGACTTTTGGGCACGTCAGCGGTGGTGGCCTCCGGCAAGGGCCGATTGTCGAACAGCTTCATACAACGGAAACCATTGGTGGCGCTCCGGTCGAAGGGCGTCAGGAGTTCAGCAGTCTCAAAGAAGAGATATTCGGGTGTGCCCCAGGAGCCACCGAGAAGGTATTTTCCACCTGGGGCGCCGTTCCAAATCCACTCGCGAACATTGCCGGCCATATCGTAGGCGCCGGACGGACTGACGCCGCGATATTTTCCAACAGGGGCTGGCCCGGAGTCACCGAAGTTGCTGTGCATGATCACGGGTTGGACCATAGAGACGTTTGCGGTGGTGGTCTCGCCCAGATCGTACACACCGGCAGCTTTGTTCCAATGATAGACAGTGGGAAGAAGTTTGCCGGCAAACTCGGCGTAAGCGGCAGCTTCATACCAGCTGATACCGGAGACCGGATAGTCGCCCTGGCCTTCGGGGAAATGAGCAAGCTCCCAAGTGGCCGGGCCATTCCTGCCGGTCTTGTCGGTGAAGAGTGCCATAGCTTCTTCCCAGGAAAGGGATTTGCCGTTGTGGAGGAAAGGAAGCTTCCAGTATTTCTTGTCCTTGTAGCCGCCGGCATCGAGAAAGGCCTGATACAGGCGATTAGTGGTTTCATACTTGTCGATGAAAAATGCGCCGAGGTCCACGCGTTGGAGGCGGCGAAAGTACAGGATGGTTGGACTGTAGTTGCCCGCATCGACTAAAACCATCTCGGGCGGAGTAGTGCCCAACGGGACAAGGGTGCGGGCCAACTGGAGTTGCACACCTTGGTCGGGAGGCAGGCGCTGGTCCCCAGCGGTGAAACCGGTGATGGTGTCAAAGCTGGGCTTGGTGATTTTGTATTCTTTGAAACCGCGGGAGATGCGGCAGACCTTGATGGGTGTTATACCGACGGAATCCCATGTGTCATTCGAGTTGGCATACGGCTTTAGAAAGACACTTGCCCCAGGAGGGTCGGTGGTCACGGAGAGGAGAACCGCGGAATCGGCCAAAATCTCGTGCAATTGGGGATCGTGCGGGATGTACTTCTCAGCCTGGGCCGCGAGTTTGTAGGCTTCCGGCCAATCTCCCTGGACAATGAGCTGCTTGGCGTGAGGCAGAGCGACCTCGCGTGCCCACTGGGTTTTCCTGTTGTGATAGATCGTGTATGTAGCGAGCAATGTGAGCGTGGCAACCACAAGAATGACAGGGATGAGGACTGCGGGTCTGGTCAAAGGCTGGTAGGCCTTGGTTTTTTCAACGCTCGCTGATTCTTCCAGTCCGCGAGGCCGTGATGTTCGTTCCAATACCGATGCGCCGCTAGGTGTGCCCAGCCTGCGCAGGTCAATGGCCAACTCTTTGGCGGACTGGTAGCGACTGTCTCGGTCCTTTTCGAGGCATTTGCTAATGATCCGTTCGAGTTCCGGCGAGAGTTTGGGATTCAGGGAGGTCGGAGGCGCGGGTGAACTGCGCAGGATGGCGGCGACCAACTCTCCGGTGTCCAGCTTAGCAAAGGGACGCCGACCAGTTGCCATTTCGTAGAGCACGGCTCCGGCGGCATGGATGTCCGTGCGAGGGTCAACCTCGCCGCCGACAATTTGCTCGGGCGCCATATACGCCAAAGTTCCGGCTACAGCATGAGTCCCAGTGATTGTTTCTGTTGCGGGGTTGGCCACGGCGTCCATGCGGAGCTTGGCCAGCCCGAAGTCCAGAATCTTCAGCCGTCCGTCGCTAGCCAGACGGAGGTTGCCGGGCTTGAGATCACGATGAATGACGGCATGTTCATGCGCAGCGCACAGCCCTTCGGCGAGCTGGATTCCGAGAGGGATGATTTGCTTTTCGGGGAGTGAGGCCGCTGCGAGTTTGTCGCTGAGGGTCACGCCAGGAATGTATTCCATGACCAAGAAATCGAGGTCCTGCTGAGTGTCGAAATCGTAGATGGTGGCAATATTCGGGTGGTTCAGGCGGGAAAGAGCAAGAGCCTCGTTGCGGAAGCGACGACGGCACGAGTCGTCGGATAGCGTGCCAGGGGGCAGAACTTTGATGGCAACGTCGCGTTGGAGGTGCTGGTCCTGAGCGAGGTAAACCACGCCCATACCCCCGCTGCCGATCTTGTCGACGACGCGGTAGTGGCCGAGGGTCTGGCCGATGAGTGGGTCGTGACCTGATGTCTCAACGGTCACGGAAAGAAACCCCTTCCTCCTTCCCCCTTTAAGCGCATGCTAGGTCTCTATTTTGGCGAAGTCAATGCCAGCGAGGCTCCCGCAGTTTGACAGCGCCGGTTTTACGATTTGCATGTGTGAGCGCCAAGAAACTGTTTGAGAAAGTGTTTCTTTCCTCTCGCAGAGAATCGGAATGACGACGCTCGGTCGTTGGGAATGGCAAGAGCAAGACGCAGCGGTTGGGGCAGTGGCGAGTGGCGAGTGGCGAGTGGCGAGTGGCGAGTGGCGAGTGGCGAGTGGCGAGTGGCGAGTGGGCAAAGAGAAGAGTCGTTCACCACAGAGGGCACAGAGAGCACAGAGTTGAGACGAAAATGGCCGATCCCTTCGAGGCAGTGGCGAGTGGCGAGAAAAGCGAAGAGAGATTCTTCCCGCACAAGGCGCGAAAAGAGGGAGAGGTCTTCACTTCGCGGACTCCGTTCAGAATGACGGGCTGTATGGAGCGAGCCCCAAAGTTATCAAGGCCGGATTCGCTGTCAAGGAGAAGTGCAGAGTCAAAACCCGCACCCTGAAAATCGCAGGGTGCGGCACCCAAAATCGTCCCGGCATTTAACCTGTCGGCCACCCGCCTGCGCTCAGAATGACGTATTCATTCTTGTTTGGAGGCAAGACGCAAGGGTTGAGATCCTTCGCGCACGAAACGCACTCGCGATGACAGAGGCAGAAGGTAGGGGCGAGCAGGACGTGGCCCCTCGAGGCTCGGGACATGCCTTCGCGCAAGGCGCTGAGGACAAGCCAGGGCGTGAGGAAGCTATTCCATGCGGTAGTTGGGGGCTTCTTTGGTGATGACGACGTCGTGGACGTGGGACTCGCGGAGACCGGCGGCAGTGATGCGAATGAAGCGGCTCTTCGCGGTGAGTTCCTTGAGAGTACACGCGCCAACGTAGCCCATGCCGCTCTTTAGGCCGCCAACCAATTGATCGGTGAGGCCGGAGACCGGGCCTTTGTAAGCAACGCGTCCTTCGACACCTTCGGGGACGGACTTGCCGCGTTCGGCACCTTCCTGAGCATAACGATCGGCGGAGCCAGCTTCCATGGCGCCGGTGGAACCCATGCCGCGATAGGACTTGAAGGTGCGGCCCTGGTAGAGGATGGTTTCGCCGGGCGCTTCTTCGGTGCCGGCGAAGAGGCTGCCAATCATGACCGCACTGGCACCGGCGGCGATGGCTTTGGTGATGTCGCCGGAATATTTTATGCCGCCATCCGCGATGATGGGGACGTTGGTGCCCTGAGCGGCCCGGGCGGCTTCCATAACGGCGGTGAGTTGCGGGACACCGGCGCCGGTGACCACGCGGGTGGTGCAGATGGAGCCGGGGCCGATGCCAACCTTCAGGCCGTCAATACCGAGGGAGATGAGTTCCTTGGCACCTTCATAAGTGGCGACGTTACCGGCGACAACTTGCATGTCGGGAAGGCGATGGCGAATGCACTTGATGGCTTCGATGACGCGCTCGGTGTGTCCGTGAGCGGTGTCGACGGCCAGAACATCGGCGCCCATCTTGGCCATGTCGACGGCGCGTTCCAGGAAATCACCGGTGGCGCCAACGGCAGCGCCGACGCGGAGGCGGCCGTGATCGTCCTTGGCGGAACGGGGATATTCGAGTTTTTTCTGGATGTCCTTGACGGTGATGAGGCCTTTGAGGTTGAAGTCCTGATCGACGACGAGAAGCTTCTCGATGCGATGTTTTTGCAGGATTTTTTCGGCTTGCTCGAGGGTGGTGCCGACAGGGACAGTGACGAGATTGTCTTTGGTCATGACCTGTCCAACGAGCTGGGCATGATTTTTTTCGAAACGCAGGTCGCGGTTGGTGAGAATGCCAGTAAGGCGAGTGCCGCGGGTAACCGGAAGGCCGGAGATGCGGTACTTCTCCATGATCTCGAGGGCCTGGCGAATGGTGATGTCGGGAGAGATGGTGACCGGGTCGACAATCATGCCGGATTCGGAGCGCTTGACGCGATCGACTTCTTCGGCCTGGCGATCGATGGACAGATTGCGATGAATGATGCCGATGCCGCCTTGGCGGGCGATGGCGATGGCTAAGCGAGACTCGGTGACCGTGTCCATGGCGGCGGAAGCAAGAGGGATGTTGATGGGCAACTTGCGGGTGAAGCAGGTGGTGGTGTCGACTTCGGTAGGGAGGACTGAAGAGCGGCCGGGGAGGAGCAGGACATCGTCAAACGTGAGACCTTCGGGAATAGCAGCGTCAATCATGAGAACCTCGTGTGGGATGGGGTGGCGCGGGCGACCAGCAAAGAGCACAGCCAGGAATGGCTGTGCCACCAGGAGCCAAAAATAACGCAGCCCAGCGGGTAGGCGCTGGGCCGGTGAACACGTAGAACCGATCGAAAAATTGAGTCACGGTGAAATTTCTATTCTAGGGAGCGAGGAGAAATGGGTCAAGTAAGGTTCAGGTGCGCGAGGAAGTGGTGAGGCAAAGAGAAGAGTTGTTCGCCACAGAGGGCACAGAGAACACAGAGAAGAGGCGGAGGGAGTCTTTTGCAAAAAGCGCAGAAAAGAGGTGCCTTTTCTGTTGGGAGGCAAGACGCAGTGGTTGAGATCCTTCGCGCTTGCCTGCGGTACGCAGGCACAAAACGCACTCAGGATGACAGAAGCTATATACGAAGTGGGAGTGGCCCCTTCGAGGCTCGGGGCATGCCTTCGCGGAAGGCGCTCAGGGTAGGCGAGTGGGGAGGCAAAGACCATAGGCCACTGGACTGCCGAAATGTGCGGATAAGCGGAGAAGGGTGGAGAATTCAGAAGGTGTGGAGCGACAGGGACTTGAGGTGCGGGATGGGACCAGAGAGAGGGCACGAAGGTGGTCATAATGGATATATCAGAACTGGAGTAAGTGGTCATTGCGGTAGACCACTTTATGAGGGAGAGTATGTGGACCGGACCCAAATTCAAGGAGAAGAAGACGGCATTGTTACGAAGCATGACGGTTTTCACGGTGCTGGCTAGTGGAAGCGCGCTGGCCTTGCTCCCGGGCAATGTGTTTTGGCCCTACTTCGCTGGGCTGGTGATTCTGCTGATCGGGGCCACCGGGGTGAGCGGGGACGTGCTGGCAGCGCGGGGGTGGGACAAGATCGTGGCGCTGGGGCCGGTGTGTTACGGGGTGCCGCTGGCGGTGTTCGGGGCGGAACACTTCGCGTCCGCGCAATTCATTGTGAAGGCGGTGCCGTCGTGGATGCCGGGGCCGTGGTTCTGGACGTATTTCGTGGGGACGTCGTTGTTCGCGGCGGCGCTGAGCCTGGCGCTGAAAAAGCATGCGGGATTGGCGGCGGGGCCGACGGCATTGATGCTGTTTTGCTTTGTGTTGATGCTGCACATACCGGGGGCGCTGGCGAAAACCGGTGATCGCTTCCGGTGGATAGTGGCGCTGCGAGATTTATCGTTCAGCGCCGGGGCGCTGGCGTTTGCGGGCGCACAGATGGCGGAGAAGCGAGGGAAAACGGCGAGCGCGATGATTGCGATCGGGAGGGTAGTGATTGGGGTAGTGGTGGTGGTGTTTGGGGTGGAGCAACTGGTGCGTCCGGATGGCGTTCCCGGGGTGCCACTGGAGAGACTGACCCCCACATGGATTCCGGGCCACAAATTGTGGGCGTACGTTGCGGGCGTGGTGTTTGTGGTGGCGGGAGGATACTTGCTGGCGAACCGCAAGACGCGCTGGGCGGCGACGGTGGTGGGAGTGACGGTTCTGCTGCTGGTGCTTTTGGTTTACGGCCCGATTTTGGGGGAGTCAGCAGCGGACATCGGGAACGGCCTGAATTATTTCGCGGACACTTTACTGTTTGCGGGAGCAGCATTGCTGTTGGCAGAGGCGATGCCGGGGGAAGGTTATGAGTACATACGAGAGGGTGTTCAGCAGCGGGCTGGAGATGTTGCCTCCGATCGGAGATATGCTGACGAAAGGGTCGCGTATCGCCCTCAAGGTGAAAGACAAAATCTTGCTGATTAATCCCGCGGAGATCATGACGGTAGAGGCACAGGGAAATTATGTGCTGGTGAGGCGCAGGTCGGGTTCGGACCTGTTGCGTGAGTCGATGGCGGTGGCGGCGGAGAAACTGCGCGCGTACGGATTCCTGCGGATCCACCGGTCGGTGATCGTGAATGCCGCGTGCGTGGAGGAGATTGTGACGTTGGAGACCGGAGATCCGGTGGTGCGGGTGCAGGGAGGGATGGAGTTCCCGGTGTCGCGCAGTTACCGGAAAAACCTGCGCGGTCTGGCGCCGCTGTGGATCGGAACAAACGGATTCAGCGACGCGGAGAGTCGAAGAAAGAAGATAGCAAGTGGCGAATGGGGAGTGGTGAGTGGCGAGAAGCGGATATAGGGGGCGGTGGTCCTTCAGGGGCTAAAGCCCGATTGGTGCGAGCGATTCTGTCGCGGCTACAGTCGCGACCCACAAAGCGAATTTCGCGACCGACAAACTGAGTCCCCGGACCCACAAAGCGAGTTCCCGGAACAAGTGGAGACGGGGTTGTGCTGGTTGGGCCTGCGGCCAATTGAGTGAGCGACGAATTACTTTGCGGATTTGAGGGCGGCGGCGCAGCGCTGACGTACTGTGTCGATGAAAGCTTGCTTATCTTTGCGCATTTTGCGGATCAGGGGCTGATTCGCGGTGCGTTCGTGGGCGGCAGCCCACAAAACCATTTCGGCGAGCACCGGAGCGAGGTCGATGCCTTTTTGCGTGAGGAGATAGAGGCGTTTGCGGCCGTCGGCGCGATCGGGGCGAGTGGAGATAATGCCGTAGGATTCGAGTTTGCGAAGACGGTCGGCCAGGATATTGGTGGCGATTTTTTCGTGGGACTGCAGGAATTCCTTAAAGGTGCGAGAGCCGCGCACCATCATGTCGCGAATAATCAGCAAAGACCAGCGGTCGCCGAGCATCTCGACGGAAGCGTTGAGGGGACACGCCGAACGGCGCGTCGAGGATGGGCGTTTTTTGGGCATAACGTAGACGATAGCACGATTTAACTTGCAAAAAACAAGGGAGTTAGGCAGACTGCGGGTCTGTGTCTGTAGTGAGCCCGGGCAGACGAAATTATACTGTTTTTCGTACAATCCTGGAGGAGGAAAGAGAGAAATGAGCGGAGTGCGAGTATTGGTGGGGACGCGCAAAGGGGCGTTCGTGCTGACGTCGGACGGCACGCGCAGGAACTGGCAGATCGACGGGCCACACTTTGCGGGCTGGGAGATTTATCACGTGAAAGGATCACCGGCGGACCCCAACCGCTTATATGTTTCGCAAACCAGCGGATGGTTTGGGCAATTGATCCAACGATCGAACGATGGGGGCAAGACCTGGGAAATTCCCAGTGGAGAGGCGCCGCCGACTTTCCCGGCGCGCGCCAGCAACAAATTTGTGTACGACACCTCGGCCGAAACGGGTAAGCCGCTGACCACGCACCAGTGGTACGACGGCACGCAGCATCCCTGGGAATTCAAGCGGGTGTGGCACATCGAGCCCGCGCTGGACGATCCGGACACGGCGTATGCGGGCGTGGAAGACGCGGCGATATTCCGCACCACGGACGGCGGCAAATCGTGGCAGGAAATTCCCGGACTGCGTGGCCACGGCACGGGACCGAAGTGGCAGCCGGGAGCGGGCGGGATGTGCCTGCACACGATCATCCTGAATCCGAAAAATCCGCAGCAGATTTTTATCGCTATATCGGCGGCGGGTGCGTTTCGGACGGACGATGGGGGAAAAACCTGGAAGCCAATCAACCAAGGGTTGCGGTCGCAATACATTCCCGATCCGACGGCGGAAATCGGACACTGCGTGCATCACGTGGCGATGCATCCGTCACGGCCAGGCGTGCTGTTCATGCAGAAGCATTGGGACGTGATGCGCAGCGACAACGGCGGCGATTTGTGGAAAGAGGTGAGCGGGAATCTGCCGACGGATTTCGGATTTGTGATCGACGTACACGCGGACCAACCGGAAACGATTTACGTGGTACCGATCAAGAGCGACTCCGAGCACTTCCCCTTGGATGGGAAGCTGCGAGTGTACCGCAGCCGGGCAGGGGGCAACGAGTGGGAGGAACTGTCGAAAGGGCTGCCGGAGCGCGACTGCTACGTGAACGTGCTGCGCGATGCGATGGCGGTGGACAAGCTGGACAAGTGCGGGGTGTATTTCGGAACGACGGGCGGGCAGGTGTACGCCTCGGCAGACGCGGGAGACACGTGGACGGCGATCGCGCAAAACCTGCCGGCGGTGCTGTCGGTGGAGGTGCAGACGCTGTCATGATCCGGGTGGAATTGCCGATGCACCTGCGTACACTGGCGCGCGTGGACAAGGAAGTGCAGCTGGAAGTGGAAGGGAAGGTCACGCTGCGCAGCGTGCTGGATGCGTTAGAGGCGCGGTATCCGATGCTGATGGGGACGGTGCGCGACCACGTGACGCAGCAGCGGCGGCCGTTCCTGCGGTTTTTTGCGTGCGCGGAGGATTTGTCGCACCAGTCGCTGGACGAGACGTTGCCGGAGGCGGTGGTTCGAGGAGAGGAGCCGCTGCTGATCATAGGGGCGATTGCGGGGGGATAAGGAAGTGGGCGGTCCGTTGATAGGCCGCGAGTTCGGGATGATGGATTCTTCTCTCGACCCCCTCCGGTGTTGTGGCTCTTGTGCTTTCCGCAAAATGGGCCCGCAAGCATTACCCAAGCGGAGACCATACCTTATCTGTGCCTTATTAATTCGAGTGCTGGAAGCGAGATTTCCGATTGCCGGCAGGACAAACCAGGGACTACCGTTCAACCTAGAAGCTGTTCGGGCAACTTGGCTACTCTGGGGTGCGTCGAACCTGACGATTCAGTGAGACCTCTGATGTCGATGTGTCAAGGTTTCGTTATCGCTGTCGTGCTAATGGCGTACGTTGTGGTCCCGGCAGCGCAGAATCAATCCAATCCTAACGTCGCTCAAAGGCAAGTATGGTCCTATGAGCAGTTCACGGACAAACTGACTGAGAAGCCCTTTCTTACCGCCGGCCTGGAAGGTGCGAAGGGCATGCACATTGCCGTCGAGCAACATCCCCGTTTCGGTTCCTCTGCATATATTTTCTTTCTCTTGGGCAGCGGCGAAGCATTCGATTGTGAGTTGTCCTGCGTCATAAATATCCGCTTCGATGACGGAAAGCTTGAGTCTTAGGCGGTTTTGGGACCGAGGAGTAACCCATCCGTGGGTTTGTCGCTTGCGCAAGTCGAAGAGTTGATAGCCAAACTCGGGAACTCCCATCACGTCGTCATCGAGGCCCCGGTCTTGTCAGGAAGGGCAAGCTTCGACTTTTACAGTGAGGGCCTTGTTTGGCCGCCGCCTCCGTGGGCCGTCTCAATAAAAGCCGAAGGTACGCCTTTAGCTGAAAAGAACGGTTTACATGCTGTCAAAACCAGTTGGGCCCCGATGCCGGCGTGCTTCTACATGCCAAATCCCCCGATTACAAAGGAAGCATCTGCCGCGAACTTTAGGGGTACCGTTGAGGTCGAAGCAGGGGTTACTGCCGAAGGAACAATCGAGAACCCTAAAATTCTCAAATCACCTGGCCTCGGTTTAAATGAGTCGGTCATCGAGACGATGAGAACGTGGAAATGTAAGCCTGCTATCACACCGAGCGGAGAGCCAATACCTGTGACGGTGACCTTTCAAATCAAGTTTGGTCAGTAGTGCCTCTTAGAAACGCCCCGGCAATCGGCCGTGACGGGTCGTTGCCAGGCCATCCAAGGGATCCAACCGTCAAACTGACCCAGTGACGACAGTTTAGGTTTACAACAAACTGTTAAGATGAAGGCGCGGAGAAGGTTGGGAGTTGAGCATGCAGCGCAGGGGTTTTCTGAAAGGCGCGGGCGTGGTGACGGTGATGGTGGCCGGCGGGGTGGTGTGGCGGGCGTACGATCAAGGCGTATTCAGTGTGGGACAAGGTCCGGCGTACGCACCGTGGAAAGATTGGCAAGAGCATTCAAACGAGGGGCCGCTGGCGCTGGTGCGTGCGGCAATCCTGGCGGCCAGTCCGCATAATACGCAACCGTGGCGTTTCCGAGTGAGTCTTTCGTGGATTGAGTTGTATATCGACACGGGCCGCAACGTCGGGGCGCTGGACCCGTACTTGCGCGAGGAACACATCGGCATGGGCTGCGCGCTGGAAAACCTGATGCAGGCAGCGGCAGCGAACGGCTACGCGGCGACCGTGACAATTGTGCCAGGAAAGCTGGGGCCGATTCCGGCGGAGCCGATGTCAAAGTTGGTGGCGCGGGTGGAGTTGGCGGAAGGCAAGCGCGAGGCTAACGAACTGTACGAAGCAATTCCGCTTCGCCACACCAACCGGGGAACTTACGACATACATAGGGCCCTCCCGGATGAGTTTGTGGAAGCGGTGAGGCAATTGCCGGGCGAGGACGAGAATGTTCGGGTGTTTGTGTTCACCGACGAGGAAGCGCGGAAGAAAATCGCGGGGGTTAGTTCCGCGGCGAATCGGGAATTGTATTCTGACCCCGAGGTGCAGGCGGGAAGCGAGCAGTGGGTGCGAATGCGATGGAGCGCACTGCAGAAGTACCGCGATGGGTTGACCGTGGATGCGTTTGGACTGCCACCGGTGGCGAACGCGGTTGCGAAGACCATACCGGCGCGGATGCTTGGATGGCTGGGGTCGCGACAGGAGAAGGATGCTTACGCGGCGCTGATGTTGAGCGCGCCGCTGATCGGGATCATTACCGTGCGAGACCGCTACGATCAGGAGAATTGCCTGCGAGCCGGACGAGTGTGGCAGAGGGGGCACCTGCTGGCGACGGCGCGAGGCGTAGCGGCCCGGCCGTGCAACGAAGCCGTGGAGATGATCGATCACGAGAAGGCGCAAGGCAAAGCGGCGCAGCACGCGGAGACGCTGGCGGCGATTTTGGGAGACGCGATGTGGCAGCCAATATTTGTGTTTTATATGGGCTATGCGTTGTGGGCGGCGCGAATGAGCCCGAGGCGGCCGGTAGAGTGGGTAACGGCCGAGGTTCACGGGTAGTTCGAAGAGCAATTTTGAAAGCGCAATCGAGGTGAGGGCGGCAAAGAATAGCGCCGTAGGCACGACTGGCGGAGGAAGAAGATGCGACGGGGAACGGTGAGCGCAGTGGTTTTGTTGTGGTTGGCGTTAGGCCCGGGAGCATGGGGACAGAACAGCGCGGTGGATGCCGAAGGTCATCCGTGGTGGAAACACGCGGTGTTTTATGAGATTTACCCGCGCAGCTTCGCAGACAGCAACAATGACGGGATTGGAGACATTCCGGGGATTACTTCGAAACTGGACTACCTGTGCTGGCTGGGAGTGGACGGGATCTGGATTGCGCCGATGTATCCTTCGCCGCAAGTGGATTGGGGCTACGACATTTCGGACTACTACGGGGTGAGTCCGGAATACGGCACGCTGAAGGACATGGACGAGCTGGTGGCCGCAGGGAAACAGCGGAACATGCGAGTGCTGCTGGACCTGGTGCTGACGTACACGTCGGACCAGAGCCCATGGTTTCAAGAGTCGAAGAGTTCGCGGACGAATCCGAAGAGAAATTGGTACATCTGGCAGGACGGGAAGGGACCGAACCAGCCGCCGAACAATTGGACATCAAATTTTGGCGGATCGGCGTGGAAATATGAGGCGGGAACGGATCAATGGTATTACCACTATTTTTATCCGCCGCAGCCGAACCTGAATTGGCGGGAGCCGGCCGTGGAGCAGCAGATGTTCGACGTGACGCGGTGGTGGTTGAAGCGGGGAGTGGCGGGATTCCGGCTGGACGCGGTGGACGTGATGTACGTGGACGCACAGTTCCGGGACAATCCGGTGGTGGGTCACGAAAAGAACGCGTTCGGGGATCCCGTGGAGCGGGAGATCAACGATAAAAACCAGCCGGAACTGCACGGGGTGTTGAAGCGGCTGCGGAAGATCGCCGACGAATACGACGCGGTGTTGATTGGAGAGACCTGGACCAGCGACATTGCGCAGTTGCAGGCGTACTACGGCGAGAACAGCAATGAAGTACACATGCCCATGGATTTCATGTTCACCACGGTGAACAAGCTGTCTGCAGCGGAATTTCGAAAGCAGATCGCGTGGGTGGATGGAGCGGGCGGGTGGCCGGTGTACGTGTTGAGCAATCATGATATCCGGCGAGTGTACGACCGGTACGGAGACGGGCAGCACAACGATCAGATAGCCAAGCTGATGGCGACGCTGTACCTGACACTGCGCGGCACTGCGGTGATGTACTACGGCGAAGAGATTGGCATGGAGAACAACGATCCGAAACGGCCGGAAGACGTGAGGGACTCGATGGGGCGGCTGGGCTGGCCAAAGAACAAGGGTCGGGACGGAGAACGCACGCCGATGCAGTGGAACGATAGCGCGAACGGGGGTTTCAGCGGAGCGACGCCCTGGCTGCCGGTGGATGACCGGTACAAAAGCTGCAACGTGGAGACGGAGAAACGGGACGCAAACTCGATCCTGAATCACTACCACGCGCTGCTGACACTGCGGCACAGCAATGAGGCGCTGCTCGAAGGGAAATACGTGGCGCTAAACGAGGATGATCCGAAAGTGCTGTCGTACGCGCGGAGCTACAAGGGAAAGAATGTACTGGTGTTGCTGAACATGAGCGGGACGAAACAGACCGTGAAGTTGGGCCTGACGGCGAAGCAGATCGAAGGAACGAAAGCGAAGACGCTGCTGGCGTCGTTTGCCGCGCCTAAAGAAGTGCAGACGAATGAGGTGGTGGTGGAACCGTTTGGCGCGTGGGTGGGAGAGTTGGAGTAGGGTGTTTGGGTGACGCTCGGGATGACGCGTGTTGAAGTGGCGGGTGGGGAGGCAAAGAAAAGAGTTGTTTCACCACAGAGACCACAGAGAAGAGACGGAGGGAGTCTTTTGCAAAAGGCGCGGAAAGAGGAAGAGAGATTCTTTCCGCAAAAAAGCGGAAAGGGGAAGAGGTCTTCGCTGCGCTCAGAATGACGTATTCATTTTTGTTTGAAGACAAGACGCAAAGGTTGAGATCCCCTGGAGGCTCGGGGTCGCGCACAAAGCGCGCTCAAGATGACAAATTGGAAGGGGGCGGTGGTCCCTCAGGGGCTAAAGCCCGATGGGGCAAGCCAACACGTCGCGGCTAAAGCCGCGACCCACAAAGCGAGTTGCCGACCCACAAACCGCGTTCCCGGAACAAGTGGACCGCGTGGGTTATTGGGTGCTGATGGCCAATAGCCAGAACACGAAAGTACCAAAAGCGCAAACGGGAGCGATCCAGCGAACCGCGCCGGGGCGGCCGGTTCCTGCGACAGCAAAGACAATTCCCGCGAGCGAAAGAAAACAACCACAAACGTAAATCTTCATCAGAGTAGGATCGTGCAGGGGAAAACTGCGCACGAAGCGCGCGTACAGATGCGTGCCGATGGCGACAGTGGCAGAGGCAGTGGCAAGAGAGAAGCCAAGCAAAGAAAATCGGGAAGAACGGGAGCGCGGGGCGTCGTCTTGCGACAGGAGCAACCAACCCCAGATGAGCAGTATAGGAATGGCCAGAGTAAGCGCGACGACAACAAACCAGACAAGCGAAGCAAGCATTCTGCCCTGAATTAGTCCTCGGGGTAATTATGGCGCGGGACGGGGAGAAATGCCTACAGGGTTGGCGGAAAAGAAAATGGTGTGGATGGAGAGACAGGGGAAGAGGGCGGGGTGGGGGTGGGAAAAAAATGGCTTGACATATTCCTATATGGGCATATATTAAGGGCGTGGCCAGAGCAGCGACAACCTCGGATGCGTTCAACGCGGTGGCGGAACCGCGGCGACGGGACATTTTGAGTTTTTTGGCATTGCAGGAACGGCCGGTTAGCGAGATTGTGGCGAGTCTGGGACTGGAGCAACCGTCGGTATCGAAGCATCTGCGGGTGCTGCGGGAGGTGGGACTGGTGGACGCACGACGCAACGGACGACAGATTTTGTATCGCACGAACGCGGAGGCGATCCGGCCGCTGCACGAGTGGACGGAAACGTTTGAGCGGATGTGGCGGCATCAGCTTAGCCGGATCAAGGAACATGCCGAGGCGAGGAGCGAGAAGCAGTAGCAGCGGGACGACTGGGAGCGGGTTGTAAACAATTCATCTTGTGAGGAGGAACTATGGCTGGGGTTGCACAAAAGGTGGAAGACTTCACATTGAAGGTGGAATTGGAGACGCATGTGAAGGCGAGCATCGAGACGACGTTCGCGGCACTGCTGGAGCAAGTGGGTCCGCTGAGCGAAAGGGATGACGGCCAGCCGATGAATATGAAGCTGGAGGCATGGCCGGGGGGACGGTGGTATCGCGATTTGGGAAATGGTAACGGGCACTATTGGGGAACAGTGCAGGCCATCAAGCGACCGACGCTGCTGGAAATTTGCGGACCGCTGTTTGCGTCGTACCCGCTGGTGTCGAATATGCAGTACCGGTTGAGCGAAGAGAAGGGCGGAACGATGATCAAGTTCCGGCACACGGCGCTGGGATTCATCGAAGAGGAGCACCGGGCGGGAGTGACCAAGGGGTGGACTCATATCCTCGAAAAGGTGAAAGCACTGGCGGAGACGCCGCGGAAGCAGTAGCTCCGTGTGGAGCGCTCGACAGTATTGGGAAGGAGCGAGGCTATGTGCCCGGCATGTTTGGCGACAATTTCGATGATCGTGGCGGGAATGGTGTCGACGGGGGGAGCAACAGCACTGGCGTGGAAGACCTTCGGAAGGAGGAAGGGAAACGAGGAGTCGAGTGGGGCTGTGGTCGCGGCTGAGAGTGAGTTGGAAAACGAAAAGGAGAAGCAAAGATGACACAAACGATGGAACATCCGAAGGTGGTGTCGCGAGAGGAGTGGTTGGCGGCGCGCAAGGAGTTGCTGGCGAAAGAAAAGCAGTTGACGAGGCAACGCGATGCACTGGCGGCAGAGCGGCGGAACTTGCCGTGGGAGAAAGTGGAGAAGGAGTACGTGTTCGATACGCCGAGAGGGAAGAAGACGCTGGCGGAATTGTTCGAGGGGCGGAGCCAGTTGGTGATTTACCACTTCATGTTCGGGCCGGATTGGAAGGAAGGCTGCCCAAGCTGCTCGATCGTGGGGGACCACATCGACGGAAGCGCACCACATTTGGCGAATCGCGACGTGACGCTGATGGCGGTGTCGCGGGCACCCGTGGAGAAGCTCGAAGAGTTCAAGAAGAGAATGGGCTGGAGATTCAAATGGGCGTCATCGTTCGGAAACGCTTTTAATCGCGATTATCACGTGTGGTTCACCAAGGACGAGGTCGCCAAGCAACAAATGTATTACAACTACACGATGCAATTTTTCCCGAGTGAAGAAGGGCCGGGAGTGAGCGTGTTTTACAAGAACGAGAAGGGCGAAGTGTTTCACACCTACTCGACGTATGGACGCGGGGGCGAACCGATCATGGGGGTGTACAGCTACCTGGACATGACGCCGCGCGGAAGACACGAGGAAGGGCTGGTGCCACATCCGATGGCGTGGGTGAGACACCACGACCGGTATGAGCAGGATTACTATGCGGACGGGGCAAAGCGTGAGGCACGAACGCAGAGTGCAGGCGCGGGTTGCTGCGCGGGGGAGCACCAGTCGGGCTGAATTATTTTCGAAGGGACAAGATAGCCGGGGCGGATGCTGAGAGTTGGCAACGCTCCGGCTTTTTTAGTACGAGCGGGAGCAGAAAAATTTGCGGGCATGAGCACCGGCCCGCCTCGGAAGGCGAGCCCTACGGAGAAAGGCGACGAAGGGCAACGGAGGATCTCACTGCACTCAGGGAGAGGATATTTGCTTATTGCAAAGACTTGGTCAGCAAGTGTTTTCGAGTCGGGTTAGGGATTGTGTTGGGGATTTGGTTGGTTGGGTGGAGTGGCACAGGCGATGCAGCGTAGCAGATGGCCGATATGCGCTTCGCGGCCGCGGGCGGTAGTGACCCAATGGCGGACGGTCCATGGAGGATTATGACGGACATGCTGCTGATGGCCACACTCAAGCTCAGCGACCCAGTCGAGTTGGTCGTCAACGTGGAAGCCAACAATTCTTCGAGGCACACCTTCCAATTGCGGTTGCGGCTTCATGGCACGGCTCTCTAGCCGGGAGGGATTGGGATTGTAGGCGGAGGCGGTTGAATAGGTCAACGACAAGATTCTACCGGGTCGCGAAACATGCGCGGAAGAGCGAACGGCGTCACTGAGAGCGGCGCGTTGGAGTGAGCGATCAGGATAATCGAGACAGGACTGCGCGAGAACTAGATAGGAACGCCCCAGAAGGAGCCGTCGGGCTTGCTTAGTGCGATGCCGATGTCCCAAGCTTCGTGGCCACGCCAGACTACTTCGCCTTGAGCGCTGCGGCCGTACTCGGGAAGGACCAGGCGCACTTTGCGGTGCAGGGGAAGGTCGGCGCCAACGACGGCCATGCAGCCGGAATGGCTGACATCAACAGTGACGGCATGCGCAGAGTGGTGTTTGTTTCCCTCTTCCCATTCCACCAGAAAACGCAGGCTGGCGACGGCACGTTTGTGGGAGCGCATTTTGGCCCAGCGTTCTTCAAAATAGCGTGAGCGGACGGTGGGGGGTTCTGCGGTAGGAACGGACATAAAAACCTCGCAGGTAGGATAACTGCCAAGGGGCAGGGGCAAAACAAAAGGTAGTACCGCGGACGTGTGGATGTCAATGGTACGTTGCGAAAAAATTGCGGGGTTTTCGAGGGATTTTCAGGGCCTTCGCGGGAACAGGAATTGCGGTTTGTGGCCCTCGCGGAGGCGAACCAACAGGCGATGCAGCTGGGGAGCGTCTTGAGCCATTAAGGACTTAATCTTCATACCCAAACCGCGGCCGGTGGAGGTGTGCTTGACTTCCGCTTCGGCGCGGATCTGGCCCTCTTGCACCAGGAAATGGAGAGACAGAAGTTCGCCCTCGCGCTTTTGGGCGCGGGTTTCGATGAACAGTCCGGAAGGACTTAAGTCTTTAACCCGAGAGATATCGCGACCCGAATGAGACTCCCAGTAGACCCAAACATCGTCCCAAACGTTTTGGGACACGGGAATGCGGGATGTCCTTCTGCGGGAGGGACCGGTCGGGACTTGCAGCGTGCTCACCGTCGACACCCAAAACCGCATGGAATATTCCGGATGCTGGGCAGAAGAAAGGCACCCGGGGGGACGAGGGCATTGATTTTGTCAAGGAGGAGAAGATAAGTCAACGAAGAGATTGCGGAGAAAGGTCCGGCCATTGAGAGATGAGTTCTAGTATTAGCTCTTTGGAATGAGCTGCGGGAAAATCACTGACAGCTACGGAGCGGAGAGTGAAGATTCGATAGACAGGCTGGCCGGCAGTCCCCCTTCCCGGTCATTCCGCTAAAGGAAGATAACAGTGCGAGCGAGTGGTCCAATGTGTGGACCTCGTTTGGGATGGCGCAATGCAGTGCTGTGGGCAACAGCGCTGGTGTGTGCGAGCGCGATGGCGAGTCGCGCACAGGACGCGGCGGAAGCAGCGCGGCAAGCGAGAGCACAAAAAACCGCGGAACCAAGTCCAGCCGAGAAAAAACCGCAGCGACATGTGTACACGGACGAGGAGCTGAAGCGAAAAACGATTCTGACTCCGGAAGATCGAGGGCGCGTGGAAGCTCGGAGGAAAAAGTCCGGCGGAGTTTCCGGAGAAGAGAACGCGGAACGATTGCCGAAGAAAGAGGAGGCCGACCGCAAGTCACTGGGTGAGATCGCCCGGCGCTATCGAGCAGAAAAGGCGGCGCAAGAGGGAGAACTTGCAGCGCAAAAAAAATTCCGGCCATTCGCGTATGACGCGCTGATCAACTCGCTGGCAGCACCCGCGCCACCGGTTGCACCACTGAACGCAATGGACCCAGCTGTTGCGGTGATGGGAAGCAGGAAGCCAGCGGCGCCGGACTTGACGCCACACGGAGCGCCGCGAGCGCCGGTTGCGCGCGTGAGGATCTCTCCGTTCCAGCCCAGGCCGCTGACGGGCGTAAGGCCGGTTCCGCCGGCGATGCTGGTGGTGGCGCCGGAAATTCCAGCCACGCCGATGGTGACGCGTCCGGCGGAGCAGGGAAATGCGGCGAGCGCGAAACTATCGGGGACGCAGCTTGTGGAAGTGCAAAAGGGACAGAGCTGGTGGCGGTTGGCGGAACAGTATTTGGGAAATGGGGCGCGTTGGCGAGAATTGAGAAGGATGAACCGGAATGTGGAAGGCCCGGCCGATTTGCTGCAAGTGGGAAGAACCGTTGTGGTTCCGGATGGGGCAAGGGCGCACACACTTTTGGGAAACAGCGTGAAAGTGAGTAAGGGCGATTCGCTGTGGTCACTGGCGGAGAAGTATTTGGGGCGGGGAAGCGCGTGGACGTGTCTGGCGGAGGCCAACCCGGCGATTGTGGATTACGCGCATGTAGCGATTGGCGCGGTGGTGCAATTGCCTGGGAGTGAAGCCGGGAAGGCCTGCCAAAGCGGAAAAAGCGAAGCAAAGCTGAGGTGAGAGAAGGGGAGGGAAGGGGGATTTTGGAGTTGACAAGAATAGAATGATGTGTCATTCTATTCTTGAAGGACGCAGGACGCCAAGCGGGCAGGGATGGAGCGAGGCAAATGGTCTACCGCACCACAGCGAAGATGGCCAAGCGCAAAGAGTCACACCGGGCCAAGCTGCTGGAGACGGCGCTGCGCCAGTTTGGCAAGCAGGGCTACCACGCCACGACCGTTCCCCGGATCGTTCGGGAATCGGGCAGCTCCACGGGAGCCTTTTACTTTTATTTCCGAAACAAGGAAGACGTGTTTGCGCGGGTGCTGGAGTTCATCGGCGAGCAAATCGCGGCGGCGCTGAACCAAGCGATTGGCGCAGCCGGACAGGAGCCAATTGCGCAGATGAAAGCGGCCATGAACGGGTTTATCCGGTATTTGGTCGAGCATCCGCAAGAGTCGCGGATTCTGATCGTGGAATCTTCCGGGCTCGGCGGAAAGCTGGAGGGGGCTCGGCGGGTGATCATTGCCAGTCACACCAGGAGCGTGGAACGGGCCCTGGCGGGGATGTCGCGGGCGCTGCCGGCACTGGATCCGAAGATTGCGGCGAGTTGCTGGGTGGGCGCGGTACACGAGGCGGTGCGGCAGTGGCTGGAAGCTCCGGCAGAGACGCGAATCACCGCCGAGAAGCTGGCCAAAGAAATTTGCGGATTTAATCTACGGGCGATCGGAATGCCAGCGGCAAACCCGTGAAGGAGGGAGTATGAATCAGGGCGGACCAGGCGCAAGTCAGAAGAACCAAAGAAATGAGACACAAGAAGGGCAAATGTGGGACCCGCAAGAAAATGCGGGTACGCGGGAACGATGGCAGGAGGGAGTGAACAGCAAGCGCTTCGGCTGGGCGTGGGTGACGTTTGCGGTAGCGGTTGCGGTGCATGTGACAGACGAGGCGACGCACAATTTCCTGACGGTCTACAATGCGAGCGTTGCCGCGATTCGCACGCGTGTGCCGTTGTTGCCGCTGCCGACATTTCGCTTCGGAGTGTGGCTTAGCTTATTGATTTTGGGGATTGCGCTGTTGCTGAGTCTGGCGCCGCTGGCGTTTCGCGGGAAGGGTTGGCTGCGAATTATTTCGGTTCCGCTGGCGATAGTCGTGGGAGTGTTCAACGCGAGCTTGCACATTGGGAGTTCGCTGTACTACCAGAAGTGGATGCCGGGTGTGTACAGCTCGCCGGTGCTGTTGGCGGCAGCACTGTTTTTGCTCAGCGCGGTGATGCCTGAAAACGTGCTGCACAGGATCTTCGGGTGTGAGGCGAAGGTAAAGAAGTACGCCTGAGCGATTGGCCGGTGCGATTTGCGGACGAACTCAGGCGGCAGCGGTGGTGCGGGAGTGCGCCGAGGGAGGCGTGTCGCAGCCATCGCGTTTCAAGTAGCGATACAGGCTGGTGCGGCCGATGCCGAGAATCTGAGCGGCGTGCAAACGATTGCCGTTGCACATTTGCAGGACTTTTTGGATATGCAGCTTGCGGACTTCGTCGAGGGAAAGCGGCTGCCAGTCGTCGTCGCCGGGAAGGCGAGGAGGGCGGTGCTGCAACTGCTCCGGCAAATCACTGAGATCGATGAAGTCGCCAGTGGCGGTGATGCAAGCGGTGGAAATCACATTTTCCAGTTCGCGGACGTTGCCGGGCCAGGGATGCTGCAGGAGCACGGTCTGGGCGCGGCGAGTGAGGCCGGCAATATCTTTGCCGTAGGCGTCGTTGTATTTCTTGAGAAAAAACTGGACGAGCAGGGGAATGTCCTCGAGGCGATCGGAGAGCGAAGGAATGCGGATTTGGATGGAGCTGAGGCGGTAGAAAAGGTCCTCGCGGAAACGCCCGGAGAGGACTTCAGCGCGAAGATCGCGGTTGGTGGCGGCGATGAGGCGGACGTTGACCTGCTTGATTTCGGGGGAACCGACGCGCTGAATTTCGCGGTTCTGAATAACGCGAAGGAGCTTGGCCTGCATGGCGAGAGAAGTTTCGCCGACCTCGTCGAGAAAAACGGTTCCGCCGTTGGCGTATTCGAACAAGCCGGGACGAGTGTCGGTGGCGCCGGTGAATGCGCCACGAACGTGGCCGAAGAGCTGGCTTTCCAGAAGAGTATCAACCATAGCGGAGCAGTTACAGACCGCCAGACGCTGCTGGCTGACAGGACTGATCTGATGAATGGCGCGGGCGACCAGTTCCTTACCGGAACCGGTGGGGCCGACGAGAAGCACGTTGGTGTAATGACGAGCGACTTTGCGGGCGAAATCGAATACCTCGAGCATGGCGGGGCTTTTGCCGATGATGCCGTGAAACTCCAAATCTTTGAGGAGCTGTTCTTCGAGAGCGCGGACGCGGCGGCGCTGGTCGTAGAGCGAGGCGACATCGTCGAGAGCGCGCTTGAGCCGGATAGGATCGATAGGCCGAGGGAGAAAATCGGAGGCCCCACGGCGGATGGCCTCCAGCGCGGCTTCCAACGTGTATTCGCCGGCCATGAGAATGAGATGGATGCCGGGATCACAGCGAAGAGCGCGGGAGAGAAACTCGTAGGGATCGTGACCATCCAGATGAACGCAGGCGAACACCAGGCGACAGCGGCCCACACGAATCAAGCGCAGGGCCTCTTCCGGATCGCTGGTGGAGATGGGCTCATAGCCCAGGTCCTGAATGAGAGTTGAGAGAGAATCGCGCTCCGCAGGATCGTCGTCGAAAATGCACGGCGTAAGAGAAGCGCGAGGAGTGGAGACTTCGATGGGCTTGCAGGTTGAGGTGGTCATGCAGGAGCTAGAGGCAACAAATGTGCCAAAAGGAAGGAGAGCTGTTTCGAGAAGGCAAGCTGTGCGGAGGAAGCGCACGAGAACGGAACGGTTGGCATAACTGACCTAGAGCGAAAGCGATACAGAGGAGAGGAGGGGAGGTGGGGAAGGCGAGGGAAGAGGAGCGAGGAGGTGGGGGAGCGGGGAATCGCTTTCAAATCGGAGCACAGTGCCGAAATGGGAGGGAATGGAGTGAGCGAGGCGCGGCCAGCGAAGAGGGACGAGAAGCGAGGATGCGAGTCGGGAATGTTGCGAAAGTGGGGATCCTAGTTAACGGGATGAAGATCGTTGCTGTACCGGGGACGCACGGCGTTGAGACGGAATTGATGGTGGCCTTCAGGATCGCAGCCAATGAACTCGACGGTGTAAACGACGGGAGGGGCTTGATGAACGCCTTGGGGCAGGAGGGTGCGAATGAAAACCATGGCGGCATCGGGGAGCATGCGTTGAAGGGAAATGTGCTGGCCGGCGAAATCGTCCCAGGCAAGGTCGGACTTCTCGACGAAGAAGGACTGGTTTTCGTCCCAGCCGGAGACTTCGACGCGGCAGCACTCGGACGGCGCCAAAGTTTCGGATACGGTCATAACGGCTCCGAAAAAGGGGAGTGCATTTGATGAGCCACGCAAAAATTTGCGGTTGTTGGAAAGAAACGAGATGTACAAGCGCAGGAAAGGCGCAAAGCGGGTGCGTGTACGAGGGCGAGACCAGAGCGAACAAGCGTGTACCGATGTGAGGCAATCGGTGGTGTGGATACGAAAGTTCTTAGGTGGTTGGCGAAAGAAGTTGGGAGAGGGATTGCGCGGAAGATTAGAGAAGCAGGGATTCGATGAAGTTTTCCACGGGCGGGAAGATATAGCGGAAAATGACCAAGCTGACGAGAATGCCGGGAAGGGCAAAGGTGCCGGCGCGGATCCAGTCAAGATAGCCGCGGGCGCGGTCTTCCGTCATCAGCAGCATGACCACGGAACTGCCGTCGAGAGGCGGGACGGGGAGAAGATTAAAGACGCCTAAAAGAAGATTGAGAGAAAACAGGACGTAGAGAAGAACGGCAGGGAAGCCATGCGGCCCGCGGGAGGACCATTGAATAAGGTGAAGGGTGGCGCCCACGCGAAGTCCGATGGCACCGAGAAGCATCAGCAAGAAATTGGTAGCGGGACCGGCGAGAGCCATGAGCGCCGAGCGATGAGGATGGCGGCGGGCCCAGTTGGGATCGTAAGGGGCGCTGGCGAAGCCGATCATGCCGCCATTGAGAAGAAAGAAACTGAGCAGGGGAAAAACCACCATGCCATAGGGAGAGCGTCGAATATGGGGGATGGGATTCAGGGAGACTTGGCCACCCAGCGCGGCGGTGTTGTCGCCACCCAACTTGGCGACGAGGGAATGGGCGGCTTCATGACAGGTGGTGGAGAAAAGAAAAACGACGTAGTAGATGAAGCCAAGGACTAAGAGCTCGGGAGTAAGGTGTGGCATCAATTGATCAGGTTAGAGTTGGACGTAGAGGAAAGCAAGCGGGAAGGGTCAGCGCAGGCCGTCTTGGCCTTGGATCTGGTCTTTGGTCAGACCACCGACGCGGGGCAAGGGACGGCCGCTGTCGGTGAGGGCGATGGCCACGAGGATTTCGTTGGCGCGCGGGGCGTCGTTCACGCGAATCTCCATGCCGTCGAAATGGCTGCGGACGAAGGCGGCATCTTTGTGACCGAGAGGAATGTCGAGGGAAACGCCGGGGCCGCCACGCTTTTTCGAAGAAGGAATCAGGGCGGCACCTTTGCCGAGGAGTTTGCGGACGGGAGCGCCGAGCTTGGGATGAAGAATCGCGGCGGCGTGCTCCAGCTCGCCGTTTTCGCCGACGGCGGCGGCTTTGCCGTAACTTTCGACGGATGGACCGGGAATGCCGAGAGTGGCGAGGGCGCGTTCGGTGAGCAGAGAGCCAAGTACCTGGCCAATTTCGGCGAGTTCGGTTAAGTCTTCGACGTATTTGCCGGCAAAAGGATTCTCGATGACGGCAGCCGCCGCAGCGCGGCGAGTGGGCGGATTCACCGAACGACCCATTTCGGTATGCGTCTCTTCGAGAAAGGTGACGATTTTGCGGATTTTGGAGGTCATCGAAGGCCATCCTCTCCCTTGATTTCGGAGGCTTTCAGCCCACCCACACGAGCGTGGATGCGGGGTCCGGTGGTCATGACCAGAGCCAGGACGACCTCGTTGGCGCGAGGAGCGTCGGCCAGACCCACTTCCATAGAATCGAAATGGCTGCGGACGTAGGAGGCGTTGATGTGCGTGACAGGCACGTCGAGACGAGTGCCGGGCCCCCCAACTTTTTTCGTGGAGGGCACGATGGCTTTGGCGCCGCCGAGAATTTCGCGCATGGCGTAGCCACCGGGAACGTGCCAAAGTGCGCCGTGCTCGAGTTCGCCGTTCTGGCCGACAATGGTGCCTTTGCCGTAGCCTTCGATGATTTTGGGATCACCGCCGAGGGCATGGAGCAGCGATTTAGCCATTTCCATTCCCAAGGGCTTGAGGTCGTCCATGAAGCCGCCGATCTCCGCGATGTATTTTCCGGCAAAGGGATTGTGGATAACGGCGAGGACGGCGGCTCGGCGGAGGGGAGCGGGGGAAACGGGTCCACCTTCGTGGAAGATTTCTTCGACGGTGATGATGCGTTTGCGAAGTTTTATTTCGGGCATGGGCGGTCCTCAGTTGGGCAGCGAGAAAGCAGAGACACTGGCTGGCTCGCAGTTACAAAGTAACGTTCATTTGTGGCGCAGCGCGGAGACGGGACAACGGACGGCCTCAGAAGGCCGCCCCCACAAACAGGCACGAGCAGCGCGTGGCGTTGGAGGCAGAGAGCGGCGGCATGGATAAGTGGCTGGGCGCGGAGTTGTTGGGCGACGGCGGCACCGGAGCTGAGGGCTTGGGCAATTTCAGGAGCAGAGAGCGGGCCGACATCGCGGGTGACCGGAAGATCGAGTAAATCGGAGTCGGGGGAGATTTCGCGGGCCGGAACGCGGGTGATGGCGGGATGATTGGGCAAGTCGACCGCATTAGCGATGACCGTGGCAGCAGCATCGGCTTGGGCAGCGGTTTCGGCAAGAACGGTGACCGCATCGGCGATGCCCAAAGAGAAGCTGCGACCGCGCCAGCCACTGGTGGCTATGCCGCGAACCGGGGTTTCGAAGGGAATTTCGATGGAGCCGAAGAGCGAAGGATTTTCGGGGCGCTCGACCATGCCGATTTTATAGCTTTGGCCGGGCGAGAGGTGGAAGGCGATGTCGCCGCCGTTGTTGACGTAGGCGCGATCGAGTTGCGAGCTTTCAGTCATGACAGCGAGGACCGCTTCGGCCACGGCACCGGCGACCGCGGCCATAGGCGTAATGAAGCAGCGGTGGCGATAAGGGGAGACCACAGCGGCCATACATTGCGCGATGGAACCGGTGGGCCCTGGAAGCGCTGAGCTGCCGGCGATCGCGCGGATGCTGGAGCGCAAGATGGGGAGTTCAGTGCAAAGTTCGTCGAGGATGGTGACGAAGCGACGCGAAGCGGCGTGGTAGGCGGTTCGAATTTCGGTCGGCGAGCCATCGGCGCCGATGATCAGGTCGATGGGACCGTCATTCAAGTGGAGACGGCCAGTAGCGGGAAGAAGGCGAATTGTGGCGCGATGGTTCATTTGTGGGAATCACGATCGTCAGACGGGCGCAGGGGCCAAGGATTTTGTGGTGAGGAAGTGAGCTGGCGTTGCCGCTGCTTTTCGCGCAGGACATCGTCGAGCGGGCGGACGTAGTCCATGTGGCCGCCAAGCGCGGCGTAATCCGCTTTCTTCAAGGTGAATTCGATGGGAGCGACGAGGGCGGGAGTCGGAACGTACCCGAAGGCATTTTCGGGCATGCGGGAGACGTCAACCATGAAAGTGATGCCACCACCGGGCCAGACATACGCGGGGGCGCCGCCGGAAGTGACGCGGGTAAGGCGATGCTTGACGGAATCGGTGAGCTTGACGGGATTTTCCGTGGCGCCAGCGCGAAGCGAGCCGCCGGCTCCAGCCATGAAGAGCACGGTGGTGAGAGCGGGCTCGCAATTTTCGCGCATGCGGGCAACGGATTCATGGAGTTCCGGCGGCAAATCTTTTTGGATGGGGCGAAGGGAATCGTCGAGTAGGTAGTAAGCGAAATGCTCGCCAGTGGTGCTGACCATGAGCAAGCGTAGGCGGGGCCAGGCGAATTTAGGCTTGAAGGGGTTGAGAATGGAAAGGGGGTCGGAAATGTTGGTGCCGCCCCAACCGGTGCCGGGCTGGGCGACTTGAAAATAGCGGCCAGGAGTGGAGCGGCGGCCTTGGATGGAAATGCCGGTTTCGCGCAAGCCTAACATTTTTCCGGCTTGATGCTCGGAGAGCACGCCGGTGATGTGATCGTCGACGACAACGACCTCATCGACTTTGCCGAACCATTGCTTAGCGAACATGCCGATGGTGGCGGAACCACAACCGACACGCATGCGTTGTTCCTGCTGGCCATTGACGACGGGAGGCTTTCCGGCAGCGACGAGAATGCTGGCGCCGTCGTCGATGGCGAGGGCAACTTCCTTGCCGTTGCACAGATCGAGGAGAGTTTCGCAGGTGATGCGGCCTTCGGTTTTGGTGCCGCCGGTGAGGTGATGAACGCCGCCGATGGACAGCATCTGCGAGCCGTACTCGGCGGTAGTGACGTGGCCCACCGGTTCGCCTTGGGCGCGGACGAGATTGCGCTCAGGACCGAGATGGCGGTCGGTATCGATCTTCAACTTCACACCGCAGTAGCTGAAGATGCCCTCGGTGACCACGGTGATCATGTCGACGCCCTCGACTTCGGAGGAAACGATGAAGGGCGCGGGCTTGTAGTCGGGATAGGTGGTACCCGCACCGATGGCGGTCACGAAGGTGTCCGGGGACTTCATGAGCGTGCCGTCCCACTCACCTTCGCGTTCGAGGAAGGGCACCAGAGGAGTGCCCTGGGATTTGGCGCGATCGAGAACGATGTGCGGATCGAGACGAACGAGTTGGCCGTCGAGATTGCCGTAGCGATCACAAGCGCCGGTGTGGCCCAGCTTGATGTAGCAAAGGACGGGGCAGGCATCGCAGCGAATAGTGTCTTTGGGGAAGACTTCAGTCATGGAGGTCAGCCTGAGTTGCGGCGTTTTTGGCGCGAATGGCCGCGCGCACCTTATCGGGAGTGGCGGGAAGCTTGTAGATGCGCACACCGGCAGCATCGTAGAGGGCATTCAAAATAGCGGGCGCGGTGGGAATCAGCGCTTGCTCACCGATGCCTTTGGCGCCGAAGGGACCGACGGGCGAAGAATCCTCGATGAGAATGGATTCGATGGCGGGAATATCGCCGAAGGTGGGAATCAGGTAGTCGTGAAGATTTTCGCCTTGGTGCGGGATGAATTCTTCCATGAGAGCCATGCCCAGGCCTTGCGCTATGCCGCCTTCGATTTGGCCTTCGACCAGCGTGGGATTGATGGCGCGGCCGACATCGTGAGCGGCGGTGAGGCGGAGAACCTTGATGGCGCCGAGTTGGAGATCGACTTGGAGTTCGGCGAGATGAGCGCCGAAACCGTAGACCGCGTAGGGAATGCCCTGGCCATTTTGGTCGAGAGGCTTGGTGGGAGGATCGTAGGTGACTTCGGAGCTGAGAACGTAGCCGCGGTGGTCGAGAGGGAGTTTGCAGAGGTCGATGGAGATGCGCTGCGAAGGGGTAAGAAGCTGCAGCTTGCAGTCGGCGAATTCGATGCGGGAATCGCCGGGCATGGCGGCTAACTGAAGGATTTTCTGGCGCAATTCTTTGCCGGCGAGCAAGGCGGCGTTGCCACTGACAAAGGTTTGACGGGAGGCGGAAGTTTTGCCGCAGTCGGGGGAAACGTCGGTGTCGGCGGGGAGAAGATCGAAGCGGTCCACGGGGACGCCGAGGGCTTCGGCACAGATTTGCGTTACCACGGTGAAGGAGCCCTGGCCGATGTCGACCGCGCCCATGTGAATGGCGATGCGGGCGTTGCGCTGCAGACCAATGCGAATGGTGGAAGGATTGGGGAGCGAAGTGTTGCCGCAACCATACCACATGCCGGCGATGCCGACGCCGCGACGAAAAGTGGAATGCTGCCGATTGAAGGAAGCGGCTTGGTTATGAGCTTCGATCCAGCGAGGGCGGAGCGCTTCGAAACAGGCGCGGATGCCGACGCCGGCGCCCAGGACTTGGCCAGTGACGGTGGGGCTGTGATCATCGAGGGCATTGAGGAGGCGAAACTCAAGCTTATCCATGGCGAGTTTTTCGGCGAGGGTGTCGTAAAGCTGCTCTTGGGCGATCGTGCCTTGAGGGACGCCGAACCCGCGGAAAGCGCCGGCCGGAACAATATTGGTGTGGACGGCGCAAGTGAGCGCGCGATAGTGAGGAACTTGATAAGGACCAGAACCGTGGACGGGGACGCGGGCGGCGACGGTCGGTCCCCAGGAGGCGTAAGCGCCGGTGTTGAACTCGCCGTGAAGATCCATGGCCACCAACTTGCCGCCGGCAGTGGCTCCCGCGCGACAGCGAATTTTGGAGGGATGACGTTTGGTGGTGTTACGGATGGATTCGGTGCGCGAATAAACCATTTTTACGGGCTTGCGCAAATGCCAAGCGGCAACAGCCAGAAAGGGTTGTATGGAGAGATCGAGTTTGGAGCCGAAGCCGCCGCCGACCGCGGTGGGAATGATGCGGACAGAGTCTTCGGGAATATTCAGGATGGCAGCGATGTCTTTGCGGGACATGTAGGGAGATTGCGTGCAGGATTGAATTTCGATGCGATCGCCGAGGCGACGGGCGAAGCCGGCTTCAGGCTCGATGTAGGCGTGTTCGATAAAACCGGTTTCGTATTCGGCCTCGACCACGACGGCAGCGTCGCGCAAGGCGGAGTCCACATCGCCGTGAACCACACGGCCGCGCACAAGAATGTTATCGGGGCGACACTGATGAATCGCAGGAGCGCCGGAAGTTTGAGACTCCGAGGGAGTGAGCAGGGCGGGCAGTTCGGTCCAGGTCACCGGGAATGTTGCGGGGTCGAAGGCAGCCATCGCGGAAGCATCACCGACGACGGCGGCGACAGCTTCACCACGATAGCGAGTTTCGTTTTGCGCGAAGACGGGCTGATCGGCGAAATCGGGATGAACGCCGAAACAATTCCGGCCGGGAACGTCGCGGGCAGTGAAAACGGCGTGAATTCCCGGGGATTGCTGAACGAATTGGGGGAGATTGCCGAAGGTGAATTGGGCGCGAGCATGACGCGAGCGGATGACAAAAAGAACGAGGGAATCGTCGGGCCATTGGTCGGCGCCGTAAACGTCCTGGCCGGTGACTTTGCGCAGGCCATCGAGGCGGACGATGCGTTGGCCGATTTGGGTGTAGGAGGCGGCTGTGGGTGGCAGAGAAGAGAGGTTCTTCGCTCCGCAGGCTCCGCTCAGAATGACGGGAATGTTTTTTTGTTGCGGGTAGGCTTGGGCGGTTTCTTCCGCGAGACCGTGGTCCGTTGTAAGCACTGAGGAAGGATGGTGTGCTTCGCCTGCCTGCGCAGGCAGTCTCGGAACGACGTTAACTGGTTCTTGTGGCCCGGAAAATTGTGCTGTGGCGTCGAGGAGGTCGTTACCGGGCTGGGAAACTCCGCCCGGGATGACGGCAGAGGTTGGCTGGTTGGCGTGCATGACGGCGCGAATGATTTTGCGATAGCCGGTGCAGCGGCAAAGGACGCCGCCCAGGGCGTCCATGACTTCAGTTTCTGTGGGTTGGGGATTTTCGGCCAGCAAAGCAGAGGCAGAGAGCAGCATGCCGGGGGTACAAATGCCGCACTGCGCCGCGCCGTGATCAAGAAAGGATTGCTGCAAGCGCTGAAACTCGGGGGAGTCACACAAGCCTTCGATGGTGAGGACGGAAGCGTCCTGGAGTTGGCCAACAGCGGTGAGGCAGGAGCAGACAGGTTGGCCGTTCACCAGGACGGTGCAAGCGCCACAGTCACCGGCGTCGCAGCCCACTTTTGTGCCGGTGAGGCGAAACTCTTCGCGGAGAACGGTGGAGAGGCGGGAGCGCGGATCGGAGTGGACGGAAACGATTTTGCCGTTGAGGGTGAGCGAGAGTTGAGTGAGCGTTGCCATGGCTCATGCCGCCTTGGACGCACAGTCGAGTAGAGCGCGACGAACCAGAGTTTGCGCGGCCTCGAGGCGGTATTCGGCGGTGGCACGAATATCGTCGATGGGAGAAATGGGAGAGAAGTGAGCAGGATCGACGAGTTCGGGCAGGGATGGGCCGGCAGTGGCACCTGCAAGGGCTTGCTCAAGCGCTGAGAGGCGGACGGCCTTAGCGGAGCAGGAACCGACCGAGACGGCGGCTTGGCGAACGCGGCGATCGGGATCGATTTGCAGATTGACCGCGACCATCACGATGGAGATGACGAGATAGCGGCGCGCACCCAGCTTCAGGAAAGTGGATGCGGCGTGTTCCCAGGGTCGAGGAATGCGAATGGAGGTGAGCATTTCGTCGGGCTGGCGCAGGGTTTTGCGATTGCCCTGGATGAAATCGGCGAGAGAAAGAATGCGCGTAGCATTGGCGGAAGCGAGAGTGAGTTCGGCGTCGAGAGAGAGCAGGGCGGCGACACCATCGGCGGCAGGAGAAGCGTTGCAGATGTTCCCGGCGACGGTGGCTTGGTTCTGGATTTGAATGGAACCGATTTCGCGAGCAGCGGCGCGCAGGCCATCGAAGCCGCGAGGCAAGGGGGCGCGAAGAAGTTCGGTCCAAGTGGTGCGCGCGCCGATGTGGAAGAAGCCGGGTGAAGTGCGAATGCCTTTCAGTTCGGAGATGGCGGAAATGTCCAGGACCGTGCCTTTGAGCTGGCCGGCGGTGAAGGCGGGAAACAGGTCGGTGCCGCCAGCGAGAATGGTGGCAGGGGTGCGTGCCAAAGTTTGCAAAGCTTCGTCGAGGGTGCCAGGTCGCAAGTACAACGAAAGTCACTCCTGAAAAGGCCACTCAACGTTCGCGGAAAAGAGAGAGCGTGAGAGGAGTCTTGTAGTTCTACAACGGGTTAGGGGATTTGTGAAGTGGGAGAGGGGCGGAAAAGGGAGGCGGGTGGCGGCCATTACACAGCCAAGAATGGCTGTGCCACAAAGCCGGTCTAAAGACCGGCACTAGACAAGCCAGAACAGCGAACCCTTGCAGGTCAGGATGAAGTGGCGGAAGGGAAGCGGCTGGGGAGGGACGATACGGAGCGCCGGGAGACAAGATACTGGGGTGAGATCCTGCACTCGCAAAAGGCGCGAGTTCAGGATGACGAACTGCCGGGGGGGCGGATGCGAAGGTTGCGGAGATGGAAATGAGGAGGGTTGTGGCATGCTAATTGGGGATGGCCAGTACCGACCAAAGGCTTGCCAGTGGCACGGCCGCGTTCCAGTTGCCCGCTTTCCGACTGTACGAAATCGCGCGATTTTGCATTGTGTTCTGCACGGAGATGCAGTCCGTGGCGGTGGGCTGGCAGGTGTACGAAATCACGAAACGGCCGCTGGATTTGGGGCTGACGGGATTGGCGCAATTCCTGCCCGGGGTGTGTTTGTTCCTGGTGGGCGGGCATAGCGCCGACCGATTCGAACGGCGGAAGCTGTTGACGGCTTGCTACGGCGGATATGGGATGTGTTCGGCGCTGCTGCTGGTGACGACGTTGCGCTTCGAAGTGTTTCACCGAACGCCCAGAGTGCTGCCGATTTTCGCGATTCTGGCGCTGCTGGGAGTGGTGCGGAGCTTCAGTATGCCGACGAGCCGGGCACTGCTGCCGCAGCTAGTGCCGGAGGAATATTTCCAAAGCGCAGTGGCGTGGAATTCGGGAGTATTTCAGTGCGCGACGATTTTGGGGCCGGCGTTGGGCGGAGTGCTGTATGCGTTTTCGCGAGGCCCCGCACTGGTGTATGGGATGGCGCTGACGGCGGCGATTGTGGCGGTGATGACCATGCTGAACATCCGGGTGCGGAGCCGGCCGAGCCCGCGGGAACCGTTCACGATGGATACGGTGCTGGCGGGATTCCGGTATTTGTGGACCCACAAGCTGGTGCTGGGGTCGATCTCGCTGGATCTGTTCGCGGTGTTGCTGGGCGGAGCGGTGGCGCTGCTGCCGGTGTACGCCAAAGAGATACTGCACACGGGGCCGTGGGGGTTGGGGCTGCTGAGGAGCGCTCCCGGAATAGGCGCGGGAGTGATGGCGCTGCTGATGGCGTATCAGCCGATACGGAAACGGGCAGGGGCGACGATGTTGTGGTGCGTGGCGGGCTTTGGCGTGTTTACGATGGTGTTTGGGTTGTCGAGGAGCTTGCCGCTATCGCTGGTTTCGCTGTTCTTTGTGGGCGCGGCGGACATGGTGAGCGTAGTGGTGCGCGGCGTGCTGATCCAGGTGGAAACGCCGGACGAGATGCGCGGGAGGGTGAATGCGGTGGATATGGTGTTCATCGGCGCTTCGAATGAGTTGGGGGAATTCGAATCGGGACTTGCGGCGCAATGGTTGGGCGCAGTGCCCGCGGTGGTGTTGGGAGGAGTAGGAACGATCGTCGTGACGGTGTTGTGGGCATGGATGTTTCCGGAATTGCGGCGTGCGGATCAGCTGAAGACGGAGATTCGAAAATAGAAAATGGCGGCGATCATCGGGTATGCAGTGCGATTGATCGCGGGGGTGGAAAAGGAAGAGAGATTTTTTTCGCAAAGGACGCGAAAAGAGGCCGAGGTCTTCGCCGCGCGGACGGGTTTCGCGCCCTTCGCTCCCGTCTGCTTGCGGCCATTGCACAGCCAAGAATGGCTGTGCCACAAAGCCGGTCTGAAGACCGGCACTACACAAACCAGACCAGCGAGCCCTTAGTGGTGGTCGTGGTCGGGTTGGGGGGAGGCAGGGGCGCTAGGAGTAGCGCTGGGCGAGGCGCTGGGCGCGGCAGCCGGAGGAGCGGTCATGAGGTGAGAGGCGTCGGGAGGCGCGAGCAATTCGGCTTTCACCGCGGGAGAGATTTTGTCGGCGTTTTTCAGTAGTTGGCTGACCTGCCAGGTCTTGGTTTCGCCCAGGTGTTCGCCGAAGGCGGGCATGCCGGTCATGCGGATGCCGTCAAAAGACTTCCAATAAGTTTCCCAAACTTCGTCGTCGGTGACGCCGACACCGCGAAACAACTGGGGAGGCGCCGGGAACATACCTTCGGCAATCGCGGAGCGAGGTTCGCCCGGCAGGCCATGGCAAACGGCGCAGTGATCCTTGTAGACCTTGGCGCCGGCAAGCAGGTTGGGTTCATCAGCCGGGACGGGCGCGGGCGAGTGGGGCTTTTTGTCCAGGTAGGAGTGCAGAGCCATGTTCGCGAGTTTATGCTCGAACGGCATAGTGGGCGCTTTGGTAGCGACCGGGGCGAGACCGCCCGCGAAGTAGTAGTAGACGCCGATAATGACCAGGAGAAGACCGATCAAGATTCCAATGAGGACACCCCGAAGCATGCCCATCCTCCTCGTGACGAAACAATGAAAGCAATCGAACTAGAACTATAAGACTGGCGGTAGTTTACGACGTGATCCGGAAATGTGCACGCGGGAATTCGGGTGAGCCGGGAGAAGCTTGTAAGCTGAGGAGAGGGATGTAACATTTTCAGGTTTTCAACGTCCATGTATTGAAAGGCTTTTCCGCCCGGAGCGCGATACACTAAGAGTGTAACTGCCCGCCAAGCTTGCATAGGGTCCGCACCTATTGGTTTGCTCCGCGGTGACACGACAGAAACTGGAGTATAGGGAAATGCCGCGAATCGACGAGGTGGACGTGCCGAGTGCCGAGGAGCCCGGGGCGCGCCTAAAGGATTCATTGCCGAACCAACAGCCGAGGCGTAACTCCTGGTGGATGTTGGTGTTGCTGGGAGCGTTGGCAACGGGAGGGTGGTGGTATTACCACTCGCGAGGAACGCCAGCGACGGGAGCAGCAGTAGCGGCAGAAGGAACCACGCCGGGCGATGCGGCGGCAGCGGTGCCGGTGGTAGTGGCGACAGCGCATCGCGGGAACCTGCCGGTGTACTTCGACGGGCTGGGGACGGTGACGGCGTTTAACACCGTGGTGGTAAAGAGCCGGGTAGACGGACAGATCGTCAAAATCAACTTCACCGAAGGACAAAACGTAAAGCAAGGCGATGCCTTGATCGAGATCGATCCGCGCCCGTATCAGGTGCAATTGGAACAGGCTGAAGGGCAGTTGGCCAAGGATCAGGCGCAGTTGAAGGATGTGCAGATTGATTACGAGCGTTACCAGACGTTGTTCAAGGACGGCGTGATTCCGAGGCAGCAGGTGGACACGCAGCTCGCTCAGGTGGGCATGTACGAAGGAGCGATCAAGGCAGATCAAGCGGCCATCGATAATGCCAAGCTGCAAATCACTTATGCACACATAACGGCGCCGATCACCGGGCGGGTAGGTTTGCGGCTGGTAGATGTTGGGAACATCGTACACGCGACGGACACGAATGGCTTGCTGGTGATCACGCAGTTGCAGCCCATCGCGGTGTTGTTCAGCCTTCCGCAGGACCAGTTGCCGGAGGTGATCACCAAGATGCGGCCGGGCAATCCACTGAACGTGGAAGCGTACGACCGGGACAACAGCGAGAAGATTGCCACGGGCAAACTGCTGACCATCGACAATCAGATCGATACAACCACGGGAACGTACAAACTGAAAGCGGTATTCGACAATGCAAAAAATGAGCTGTTTCCGAACCAGTTTGTGAACGTACATCTGTTGATCGATACGCGGAAGAACGTGGTGTTGGTGCCGACGACGGCGATTTTGCGAGGGCAGCAGGGCAGCACATACGTGTTCGCGGTGAACGGCAAGAACACCGTGTCGGTGAAGAATGTGAAGGTGGCCAACACGACGGGGAATCTGGCAGGGTTGTCGGCGGGATTGAATGATGGCGATGTGGTGGTGGTGGACGGACAGGACAAGTTGAAAGAAGGAACGCTGATTGAACCACACACGCAGCGCGTAGGGACCAGCGACGCGGCACAATCTTCGCAGACCATTGATGGTGGGGCGGGCTCGAGAAGCGGAGGGCCAGCTCGATGAATCCGTCACGGCCGTTTATTTTGCGGCCGGTGGCCACCACGTTGTTGATGGTGGGAGTGCTGCTAGTGGGCTATGTGGCGTACCGGCAGTTGCCGGTTTCGGCGCTACCGCAAGTCGACTATCCAACCATACAGGTAACGACGTTTTATCCGGGTGGAAGCCCGGACGTGATGGCGTCGTCGGTGACGGCGCCGCTGGAGCGGAATTTCGGGGAAATTCCGGGGCTGCAGCAGATGACGTCGACCAGTTCGTTCGGATGCTCGGTGATCACGCTGCAATTCGTATTGGACCTGAACATTGACGTGGCGGAGCAGGAAGTGCAGGCGGAAATCAACAGTGCCTCGCAGCTGCTGCCGAAGGACCTGCCGAACCCGCCGATCTACAGCAAAATCAATCCCGCGGACGCGCCAATCCTGACGCTGGCGCTGACGTCCGAGACATTGCCACTGGAAAAAGTGGAGGACCTGGCGGACACCACGCTGGCGCAGAAGATTTCGCAATTGTCGGGGGTGGGGCTGGTGAGCATCAGCGGGGGGCAGCGGCCCGCGGTGCGGATCCAGGCGAACCCGACGGCGCTAGCGTCATATGGGCTGAGCCTGGAAGACTTGCGGACGGCGCTGGGCAACGCCAACGTGGATCAAGCCAAAGGAACCTTCGACGGGCAGCACCAGGCGTTCACGATCGGAGCGAACGATCAGCTGCTGTCGAGCAAGGGATACAACCCGCTGATCATCGCGTACCGCAACGGCGGACCTGTGCGGCTGAAGGACGTGGCGGTGGCGAGCGACGCCGCCGAGAACGTGCGGCAAGCGGCGTGGGCGAACAAACGGCCGGCGGTGGTGCTGAATATCCAGAGACAGCCGGGCGCGAACATCATCAGCGTGGTGGACCGGATCAAGAAGATCCTGCCACAGTTGCAGGCGGCGCTGCCGAGCTCGGTGCAGGTGCAGATTCTGACGGACCGCACGACGACGATCCGGGCGTCGGTGGAAGACGTGCAGTTCACGTTGATGCTGACCATCGCGCTGGTGGTGATGGTGATTTTCCTGTTTTTGCGCAGCGTTCGGGCAACGATTATTCCCAGCTTTGCGGTGCCGCTGTCGATCGTGGGCACGTTCGGTGTTATGTACCTGCTGGGGTATTCGCTGAACAACCTGTCGTTGATGGCGCTGACCATATCGACGGGGTTCGTGGTGGACGACGCGATCGTGATGATCGAGAACATTAGCCGGTTCATCGAGCAGGGCGATTCGCCGTTGCAAGCGGCACTGAAGGGATCGGAGCAAATCGGGTTCACGATTGTGTCGTTGACGGTGTCGCTGATCGCGGTGCTGATACCGCTGTTGTTCATGGGCGACATAGTGGGACGGCTCTTCCGGGAATTCGCGGTGACGCTGGCGGTGACAATACTGGTGTCGGCGGTGGTGTCGTTAACGCTGACGCCGATGATGTGCGCGAAGCTGCTGAAGTATCAACCGGAATCGCAGCAGAGCTGGTTCTACCGGAAGTCGGAGAAGGTGTTCGAGGAGGTGGTCGCGTTTTACGGGCGAACGCTGCAGGTGGTGTTGCGGTACCGGACCATCACGTTGCTGGTGACGGTGGGAACGCTGGTGGGAACGATTCTGCTGTACATCTACGTGCCGAAGGGATTTTTCCCGGTGCAGGACACCGGGGTGATTCTGGGGGTGTCGGAGGCGCCGCAAAATGTGTCGTTCCAGGCGATGGCGGAGCGGCAGCAGCAATTGGATGATGCGATCCTGCGGGATCCCGCGGTGGCGAGCCTGTCTTCGTTCATCGGAATTGACGGCACCAATACGACGCTGAACAGCGGGCGGATCCAGATCAACTTGAAGCCGCTGGCGGAGAGAAAGATCAGCGCGTCGGAGGTAATCCGGCGGCTGCAGCCGGATTTGGCGAAGATCGATGGAATCACGCTGTACATGCAGCCGGTGCAGGACCTGACGGTGGAAGACCGGGTGTCGCGCACGCAGTTCCAATATTCGTTAGAGGACGTGGACCCCAAGGAGCTGGCGTACTGGGTGCCGAAATTCGTGGCGAAACTGAAGACCTTGCCGCAACTGCGGGACGTGGCAACGGACCAGTTGAATGACGGGTTGCTGGCGACGCTGACGATCGACCGGGACACGGCGGCGCGTCTGGGGATTCAGCCGGCGGACATCGACAACACGCTGTACGACGCGTTCGGGCAGAGGCAAGTGTCGACGATTTTTACGCAGCTCAACCAATACCACGTGGTGATGGAAGTGGATCCGAACTTCCAGCAGAACCCTGACGCGTTGAAGAACATTTACGTGCACTCTGCGAACGGGCCGCAGATACCGTTGAGCGCGTTTACCCGGCTGGAGACGGGAACGACGCCGCTGGCGATCAATCATGAAGGACAATTCCCGGCGGTGACGGTGTCATTCAACCTGGCGAAGAACAGCTCGCTGGGAGAGGCGACCGAAGCGATCGAGAAGGCGAGGAAGGAAGTGGGATTGCCGGCAAGCATCCAGGCGACGTTCCAAGGGACGGCGGCGGCATTTTTGCGGGCAATTACGAATGAGCCATTACTGATATTGGCGGCGGTGGTAACGGTGTACATCGTGCTGGGGGTATTGTACGAGAGCTACATTCACCCAATTACGATATTGTCGACGTTGCCGTCGGCGGGAGTGGGGGCGATTCTGGCGCTGCTGTTGTGCCACGAGGATTTCAGCATTATTTCGTTGATCGGCATCATCCTGCTGATCGGCATCGTGAAGAAAAACGCGATCATGATGATCGACTTTGCGCTGGACGCGGAGCGGAAAGAAGGGAAGAGCCCGCTGGAGGCGATTTACGAAGCGTGTTTGTTGCGATTCCGGCCGATCATGATGACCACCATGGCGGCGCTGTTGGGCGGATTGCCGCTGGCGTTGGGAGGCGGAGTGGGATCGGAGCTGCGGCGCCCGCTGGGAATCACGATTGTCGGCGGATTAATCGTGAGCCAGTTGTTGACGCTGTACACGACGCCGGTGGTGTACCTGGCGTTTGACTGGCTGGCGCGGCGGTTGCACCTGGGCACGCACAGTTTGGCTGAAGAACCAGCGGTCGGGGATTAAGGATGAACTTTCAATCCAATTTCTCGGCGCCGTTCATCCGCAGGCCGGTAGCGACCTCGCTGATCACGATCGCGATTTTTCTGTCGGGAGTGATTGCATTCCGATACCTGCCGGTGGCGCCCCTGCCGCAAGTGGACTTGCCAACGATTGGAGTATGGGCGTCGTTGCCGGGAGCCAGCCCGGAGACGATGGCGTCGGCAGTAGCGACGCCGTTGGAAAGGCAATTTGGTCGAATCTCGGGAGTCACGCAGATGACCTCGAGTTCGTCGTTGGGAAGCACGGGAATTGCGCTGCAATTCGACTTGAACCGGGACATTAATGCGGCGGCGCGAGATGTTGAGGCGGCCATTAACGCTGCACGCAGCCAGTTGCCGGCAGACCTGCCGTATGAGCCGGAATACCGCAAGGTGAATACTGCGGATTCTCCGGTGATGTTCCTGTCGCTGACCTCGGACACGCTGCCGATCGGGCAAATCTACGATGCTTCGGACTCGATCCTGGCGCAAAAAATCGCGCAAATACCGGGAGTGGGGCAAGTGTTTACGTGGGGATCGGCGAAACCGGCGGTACGAGTGCGTGTGAATCCGGAACAGTTGAACAGCTATGGCATCAGCCTGGAAACGGTGCGCAAGGCGCTGCAGGCAGCGAATTCAAATTTGGCGAAGGGCGGGGTTTCGAACGACAACCGCGAGTGGGTGCTGGCGGACAGCGACCAGTTGTTCGATGCGTCCGAATACAAATCGCTGATCGTGGCGGGCCATGCGGGAGCGCCGGTGCGGCTGGAGGACGTCGCGAGCGTCACCGACTCGGTGGAAGACATCCGCAACCTGGGGCTGTTCGGGGGGAAGCGCGGAGTGATTGTGGCGATTTTCCGGCAGCCGGGCGCGAACATGATCGACACGGCCGATCGAGTGAAGGCGACGCTGCCGTGGCTGAGGGCGTCGATTTCGCCGGCACTGAACCTGAGCGTGATGATGGATCGGACGGTGGTGATTCGCTCGTCGGTACACGACGTGGAACGGGCGATGACCATTTCGATTGTGCTGGTGGTGCTGGTGGTTTTCGCGTTTCTGAGGAACTACTGGGCGACACTGATCCCCGGCGTGGCGGTGCCGCTGTCGCTGGTGGGCACGTTCGGAGTGATGTACCTGTGCGGGTACTCGCTGGACAATTTGTCGCTGATGGCGCTGACCATATCGACGGGATTCGTGGTGGACGACGCGATCGTGGTGATCGAGAACATCGCGCGGCACATGGAGAACGGTTTGCAGGGATACGCGGCAGCGATGAAAGGAGCGAGCGAGATCGGATTCACGGTGCTGTCGATGAGCGCGTCGCTGGTGGCAGTGTTCATACCGATCTTGCTGATGGGCGGGCTGGTGGGGCGGCTGTTCCGGGAATTCGCGGTGACGCTGAGCGCGGCGATCGCGGTGTCGCTGTTCGTGTCGTTGACGGCGACGCCGATGATGTGCGCGAGGTTCTTGAAACACGATCACAAGAAGAAGCACGGATTCTTCTACCGCATAGCGGAAGGCGGGTTCAACGACATGCTGCACCGCTATGACGTGATGCTGCGGTGGGTGCTGCGAAACCAGTTGGCGATTCTGTGCCTGACGATTTTCACCGCGGGGCTGAGCGTATTCATGTTCGTACACGTCAACAAGGGATTTTTCCCGCAGCAGGATACCGGGCGCATCAACGGGTACATTCAGGCGGACCAGGACACGTCGTTTGAGGAAATGTCCAAGAAGATGAGAGCGTTCATGGACATCGTGAAAGCCGATCCGGCGATCGACACGGTGACGTCGTTCACCGGCGGGGGAAACGGAACGAGCACAGCACGGATGTTCGCACAGCTGAAACCATTATCGGTGCGCAAAGTCGACGCGGACCAGGTGATTGACCGGTTGCGCTCGAAGACCGCGAACATTCCCGGGGCGTCGCTGTTTTTGCAGTCGGTGCAGGACGTCAGCGTGGGAGGGCGCTGGGGAGGCGCGCAGTACCAATACACGTTGCAAGCCGACAACCTGGACGACCTGTATCATTGGGCGCCAATCATGATGGAGCGGATGCAGCAGATTCCGGAACTGCGGGACATCAACAGCGACGAGCAGAACGGCGGGCTGCAAACGTATTTAGCGGTGGACCGTGATACGGCGGGGAGATTGGGAGTGTCGCTGCAGGACGTGGACAACGCGTTGAATGACGCGTTCGGGCAACGGCAAGTGTCGAATATCTACAAAGGATTGAATCAGTATCACGTGGTGATGGAAGTTGCGCCGGAGTTTCAGGAGAACCCGCAGGGACTGAAGAATATCTACGTGCCATCGAACACCGGGAGATTGGTACCGTTGAGCGCATTGTCGCATTACGAGCACTCCAATGCGGCGCTGTCTGTGAATCACCAAGGGATTTTTCCGGCGATCACGATTTCCTTCAACCTGACGCCGGGAGCATCGCTGGGACCGGCGGTGCAACATATCGAGGAAGCACGGGCGGCGATGGGCATGCCGAATTCGGTGCATGCATCGTTCCAGGGGACGGCGGAGGCGTTCCAGCAATCGCTGGCGAACCAGCCGATCCTGATCCTTACCGCGCTGGGGGCGGTGTACATCGTGCTAGGGATTCTGTACGAGAGTTACATCCATCCGATCACGATTCTGTCGACGATACCGTCGGCGGGAATTGGAGCGCTGCTGGCGCTGGAACTGTTTCACATGGATTTGAGCATCATCGCGCTGATTGGAATCATTTTGCTGATTGGAATCGTGAAGAAGAACGCTATTTTGATGATTGACTTCGCGGTGCAGACCGAACGGGAGGAAGAGAAGACGCCGGTGGAGGCGATCTATAAGGCGTGTCTGCTGCGGTTCCGGCCAATCATGATGACCACGATGGCGGCGTTGCTGGGAGCCACGCCGCTGGCGCTGGGAACGGGAGTAGGCTCGGAAATTCGCCGGCCGTTGGGCGTGGCCATTGTAGGCGGGCTGATTTTGAGCCAGATGCTGACGCTGTTTACCACGCCGGTGGTGTACATCTACATGGACCGGCTGCAAACGTATTTGCGGCGGACATTGCGGAGAGGCTGGGTGCCGCGGCATGCGCCGGCGCAGACGGATTGATGGAGCGGAAAATAGAGGATGGAGAATTGAAGATGGCGCAGTTTTCGGAATCGAAGAGAGATTGCTCACTGCGCGGACTCCGTTCGGAATGACGTGGTTTATTGTGACGCAGACAGGGTCGGAATGATTAGAAGTGGTAGATGATGTCGCTGGCGAAGACGAGTTGGCTGTGTTTAGTGCCGAGGTTGTAGACGGGAGCATCGTAGGCGTGCTCGAAACGTAGTTCCGGGCGAATGAGCACGGTGGTGCCGAACCAATGGCCCCAGCCGATGAGGTGCTCGGAATATTGGGTCTTGTAGCCGGTGCGCTGGCCAGCGATGTCATTGAAATATTCGTTGCGGATGGTCAGATAGTTCTTCGGGGAGAATTCCTTTTCCACATAATTGACGATGGCCCATTCCGGGGCGTAGCAGGTTACGTCCGAGGGAGAACTGCAGATTGCGCCGTTGGCGCCATTGATGAGCAGAGGAACAGCGGCGGGATTGTTGACGTTGGGCACATCTTTTTCCCACATGTACCAAGTTTCCGTGGCGGTGTGCCAAGACGAATTGATCTTGTGGTACCAAGTGAGGTAGTAGGCCTGAAGATTGTTGTAGGCGTACTTGCCGGAGTTGGTGGAATTGTCGCAAACGTACAGATTGTCGCCGCCTAGCGACCAGGTGTAGCCAACGCAAGCGTTGAAGGTAGGTTTGGCGTCGGGCTCGCCGACCCAAGGGGCGACATCGTTGCCCGCCGAGAGACCCACCTGGAACATCCAGTGATTGTTTAGCTTGGTGGTGACGTTGATGCCAGTCTGGGTATAGGCGTCAAAGGTGTACAGAATGGAGTGGCTGTAGGTGTAATTGTCAGGAGCTAGCTGGGCTTCGATGTCGGGGAGGGAAATGTAGCGGCCGATGCGCACGTTCATGCCACCGGCAACCTGGCCCCAGTACAAATCGACGTAGGCCATCACGGGGTCGTAGCCATTTTTGTTATTGCCGCCGAGGAGTTGCTGGCTGAAATAGCCCTTCGCGGTGGTGAAACGATAATCGATGCCGTAAATCTGGGTGACGCGGAAGCCCCAGTCGAAGTGGTCGGACTGCACAGTGTCGGGGACACGCTCGATGTAGAGAGCCGCCTGATCCAACTGGATGGAATTGGGTTGAATGTAGTAGGCGGCGGGGAAGTTGCCGTAGTGCTTATCGGATGTGCTGAGATTGAATCCGGTGTTGATCCAGCCATAGGTTTTCACGCGACTGTTTTGCCAGGCTTTGCCGTGCTCTCCAGAGTAGATGGCGGACATGAGCGGACCGCCGGAGGTATCGGGAGCACCGATGACAGGCGAGCCGCCATAAGGCCAATCGGAGAAGGGAAATGGCGGAGAAGAAACGGGAGCGGGATAACCGCGGCGCGGCAGACCGGGGTCATCGGCGCCCTTCCAGTCGTCCCCATAGGCCTTGGCGAAGCGGCGGAAGAACCCTGGTGAATCGGAAGGTTTTTGCAAGGGCGGGTCAGCGGGGGAATTGGTGTCGGCGGTGGCCACAGGATCGTCGCTACCTTGGGCGCTTGCTATGGATGGAGCGAGCAGAGTGACTCCCAGAACGAAGAGAATGAACACCAAAACAGGTGCGAAGATACGCTGTAACGACCACACGACAGGTAGACCTCGGTCAAAAGATAGTAGAGACCGAGCCATAAGATTCTCGTAAGAGAAAGCATTGAAAATTGTGGTGAGACAGATGCGGAATTCGAATGGTAAGCAGGGTTAATCCTGGTTGTGGCAGGCAAGCCCCAGCCGTAAGTTGATTAGTTGATGCGGGTGAGCGTTATTGGCGAAGGATGGCGCCGTGGGAGTCGCGTTGCAAGACAGCGACGGTCGATCCGTCTTGATTGCGAACGTGGATAATCAGCGGCATGGTGCCCGGCGAGCAGTGCGTGGCACAGCCGTTGCAAGGATCGTAGGCGCGAAAGGCCATCTCCACGCGGTTGAGGACAGATTCGGGCACATCCGCGCCGTGGATCAGAGCCTTGGCGGCTTTTTCGACGCTCATGGCGATGCGCGCCGCGTTGTTTTGCGTAGCCACAATCAAGTTAGCCTTGGTGATCAAGCCATTCTGATCGGTTTGGTAATGGTGAATGAGCGTGCCGCGGGGCGCCTCGACAATGCCGATGCCTTCTTTCGGCTTTTGCGTGGGGAGGACACGGACGTTGCCATCGATCAAGGCGGGTTCAGCGGCGAGTTCCTTCATGCGTTCAGCGGCGTAGAGCAACTCGACGACACGGGCCCAATGGTTCGCCAGAGTGTGGTGAACGGGCTTGCCGCCCAAGGTGGAAAAGAACTGTTCGAAGGCAGCGTGGGCCAGAGGAGTGGCCATGCCATCGCTGGCGTTGAGGCGGGCCAGCGGCGCGACGCTGTAAATGCTGCTGTCAGGGCCGTCGGTAAAACCCTTCCAACCCAGGGGCTTCAAGTAGCAGAACTTCACGTAGCTCCAAGGCTCGACGTGCTCGGCAATGTTCTCTAGATATGAGGCGGGAGCGAATTTCTTCCATTCCTTGCCTTGCGGGGTGACCACACGAAGCATGCCGTCATAGAAATTGACGCGGTTTCGAGCGTCAACCATGCCCAGGTAATAAGTGCGGTGGGTGTAGGCATCGGAGAGGATCAAATCGACGTAGTCGTGGTTCTTCAGGACGACGTCTTCGAACAAATGCAGGGTAAATTGCGCGAAGCCGACAGCCTCGGCGGCAACCTCCTGAAATTGTTTCTGCATTTCGGGAGTGAAGCGCTTGGCCACGCCGCCCGGCAAGCCAAATACCGGGTGCGCCACCTTGCCGCCGGCGAGGGCGATCAATTCCCGCAAACGCCGGCGCATGGCAATGACCTTTTTGCCGGTTTCGGTTCCGACTTTGGAAATGACGCCGAGGATGTTACGAGCGGCCGGGCTGGCGTCGGGACCGACGACGAAGTCCGGACCACCGAGAAAATAGAAGTGCAGGGCATGATCTTCGACGAAAAATGCGGCGTAGATCAACTCGCGGATAAGCTTGGCCGCAGCAGGGGGTTCCACCTTGTATAAATCGTCCAACGCTTTGGTGGCGGCCATGTGATGAGCGGTTGGACAAACGCCACAAATGCGCGAGGTAATCTGAGGCATATCTTCGGCGGGACGGCCTTGCACAAATTTTTCAAAGCCGCGCAGCTCGGGAATTTGGAAATAAGCGCGCTCGACATCGCCAGAGCCGTCCAAGAAAACCTCGATCTTACCGTGACCTTCGAGGCGGGTAATGGGATCGATGGTGATGCGGCGGACGCGGTTATCGGCAGGCTTCAAGGAGTCGCCGGTGTTGGATGCAACTTGCTGGGTCAGCTCAGGCATAAAAGCACCTCATGGGAGGCTCAGCGCGCTGGGGGCGCCTCGGCGAAACGGCGCTTGCGAAGCAACGACGCAGGCAAGCTGTAGCGGTAAAACGTGCCAACGGGATCCGGGATGGATGCCTGCATCTTGATGATTTCCGGCTCTTCGCGAGCCTCCACCAAGATCGCCAGCGAAGACAGGATTTTGGCGCCTTGATCTTTGACGCGGCTGGTGGGCCCGTGGCAGCCGGTGCAGGGCATATTGCCGTGAATGCAGAGCGCCTCGCAGCCAGCGCGAGTGGCCGGGCCCATGCACAGCAGACCTTGCGCCAACAGGCATTTCTGCTCGTCAATCAATAGTTGTTGGGGACGTTTGAATTCGGCGATGGTCAGATCTTGAGGCTTGCTGTCTTTACGCGGGCACTCATCGCAGAGGGCGTGGTCGGGAGCGAGAACGGTTCCGCGTGGGGGAAGCTGACCACTCATCAGCGTTTGCAAAGCAGCTTGGAACATTTTGGGAGTGGGAGGACATCCGGGGATGTAATAGTCGACATCCACGACCTGGTTCAAGGAGTGTACGGATTGATGGAGCTCGGGCAATTCTACGGTGTTGCCGTTGTCGCCGTACCGTGCGGCGGGCATGCGGTGTTCCGGGTTAATGGTAGCGGGAGAAAGAGAGTAAACCTCCTCGAGGATGCTGTCGCGGCCGAAGAGATTGGCCAGACCGGGAACGCCGCCAAGATGGGAGCAGGACCCCAGTGCGACGAGCAGTTGGGACTTGCGGCGGAGCAAATGGCTCATCTCCAGTTGTTCGGAAGTGCGCACCGCACCATTGACAAAGGAGATGGCGATGGAAGCGTCTGGAAGGGCTTCGACGTCTTTGCGCTTGAAATCGAGGGCGACCGGCCAAAAGACGATATCGACGGCGGCCACCACGTCGAGAATCGCGTCGCCCAAGTCGACGACGGCTTCTTCGCAGCCGCCGCAAGACGCGCACCAGTAAAACGCCACCTTGGGTTTTTCCGGCATCAGGCCATCACCTCCTGCGCGACGGACGGCTGTTCGGCGGCTTGGGCATCGAGGGCCAGTGGACCGAGCGCGCGGACCTTTTCAACCATATCGTTAATGGTGGCGCGCACGCGATCGGCTTCCGCCGCGGAAATCCACTCCAGCCGGAAGCGTTCCTCCTCGATTCCCATGTCCTTCAAGAGGCGCTTGAGCAGGGCGTAACGCTTCAGTGTTTTATAGTTGCCTTCCTGATAGTGGCAGTCACCGGGATGGCAGCCGCCGATAAACACGCCATCGGCGCCATGAGCGAAGGCATCCAAGACGAATTGCGGATCGACGCGGCCGGAGCACATCAAGCGAACCACGCGAACGTTTGGAGCATATTTCATGCGCGAAGTACCGGCCAAATCGGCAGCCAAGTAAGTACACCAATTACAGAAGAAGGCCACGATGCGGGGCTCGAATTGCGGCCCTGCCGATTCCTTCGCAGCGGGAGGACGATTAAGCATGGGCCAGCACTCCTTCAATTTCTTCAAAGATTTCCTGGTCTTCAAAGAAGTTCTGGCGGATGGAGCCGGATGGGCAGGAGGCTACGCAAGTGCCGCAACCCTTGCACAGAACTTCGTTGATATGCGCCTTCTTTTCGTGTTCGAGGAAAGTCACGGCCTGATACGGACAGACCGGGATGCAGCTCTTGCAGCCCGAACATTCGTCTTCGATGACCGACGCGGTGTACGGTTCGAGTTCCACGGTTTTGGAATCGATCAGCGCCAACGCTTCGGCGGCAGCGGCTCCGGCCTGGGCCACGGAATCCGGAATGTCCTTGGGTCCTTGGCAGGCGCCGGCGATAAAAACGCCTTCGGTGAAAGTGCTGACCGGGGCGAGCTTGGGATGGCGTTCCAGGAACCAGCCCTCGGAGGAACAACTCATGTTGAAGAGGCGGCGGACTTGTTGCGCATCCTTTTGCGGTTCCAAGCCGACCGCGAGAACGACCATGTCCACGGGAATACGGCGAACGAAACCAGCCAGCGTGTCTTCGGCGCGAATCACCAGCTTGCCTTGTTCCGAAGGATGAGCGGTCCAGTCGCTGACCTCGGCCACGCGGCCACGAACGAAATGGACGCCTTCGTCGAGGAGGCGATCATAAAACTCCTCGTAACCTTTCCCGGGAGTGCGCATGTCAATGTAAAAGTTGAATACTTCGGCGCCGGTGCGTTCCTTGATGAGGTGCGCGAGTTTGAGCGAATACATACAGCAGACTTTGGAACACCAGCGATTGGTGTTGATGTCGCGGGAGCCGACGCAATGGATGATGCCGACGGAACCGGGCTTGCTGCCGTCGCGCAGGACAATTTCGCCGGCGGTGGGCCCGGAGGCGTTGACGAGGCGTTCCACCTCGAGAGAGGTGTAAACGTTCGGGTAGCGTTTGTAGCCGTAGAAGGGATTGCGTTCCGGGGCAAAGGTCTGAAAGCCTGTGGCGACAATAATGGTGCCGATTTCGATTTCCTCGAAAATGTCTTTTTGGGTGAAATCGATGGCCAGGCGATCGCCGCATGCTTCGATGCAGGTCTTCTTGCATTTGCCGGACTTAAACTCGATGCAGGTGTCGCGATCGATGACCACCTTTTGGGGCACGGCTTGGGGGAATGGCAAGTACACCGGCTTTCTCTTGCTCAAGCCCACGTTGAATTCGTCGGGGGTTTTGCCTTCTTTGTAGACGCAGGCGGTGATGCACTCCTGGCAGCCGATGCACAGATCTTCGTTGATATACCGGGGCTTGCGCTTGACCTGCACTTTGTAGTTGCCGACGTAACCTTCGACCTTGGTCACTTCGGAATAGCTCCACAGCCTGATGTTGGGATGGGAGCCAACGGTGGTCATCTTGGGAGTAAGGATGCAGGCGGCACAGTCCAAGGTGGGAAAGGTTTTGTCGAACTGGGCCATATGGCCGCCGATGGTAGGTTCCCGTTCCACCAAGTACACCTGCTTGCCGGCGTCGGCCAAGGTGAGCGCCGCATGGATTCCGGCGATTCCCCCTCCGACCACCAGCACGTTGGGATTGATGGAGACGCGGCGCTTCTCCAGGGGTTTGTGCAGAAACACGCGGCGGACGGCAGCACGAACGAGGTCCTGGGCTTTTTCGGTGGCGGCTCGTTTGTCCAGGTGAACCCAGGAAACATGCTCACGGATGTTGACCATCTGCAACAAAAAGGGGTTGAGACCGGCGCGATTGAGGGAGCGGCGAAAGGTGGGTTCATGGAGCAGAGGCGAACAGGAGGCCACGACAATGCGGTTCAATTCGTGGTCGTCGATATCGGTTTCAATGAGGGCCTGGCCGGGGTCTGAGCACATGTACTTGTATTCCCGGGAGACCACCACACCGGGCAGTTGCCCGGCGTAGTCGGCCAAGGCCTTGACGTCGATAACGGCGGCAATGTTGGTGCCGCAATGGCAGATATAAACGCCTACGCGCGGGGTTTCCTGACCTGAGAAGCCGATGTCCTCAGGCATAGGCGATCTCCTTTTCCGAGAGCACTGGCTCGATGGGCACAAGACAGCGGTGCAAACCGAACGAACCAGCAGGCGCACCAAGTGCCAAGGCCAAAAGCTGGGTGAAATAGACGACCGGAATATGAATGGGATGGTGGCGGTCGCCGGACTCGTCCTGGAAGGAATCGAGATTGAACTGGCAGAGCGGGCAGGCGGTGGCAATCACTTCGGCACCGTTAGCAACGGCGCCACTGAGCAGATAGTGGATCAAGTCGAGGCCGACTTCGGGCAGTGTGCCTTTCTGGCTGCCGCCACAGCAGCGGGTCTTCAGGGGATAATGGACGACTTTCGCACCACAGGCCTCGAGCAAGCGGTCCATCGACGTGGGATTGCGTTGATCATCGAAGGTGGAATAGGGCCGGACAATCTGGCAGCCGTAGTAAGGGGCGACCTTGAGACCTTTCAACGGCACTTTGACCTTTTTGGCGATCTTTTCCAGCCCCACATCGTTGAGCAGAACATCGAGGGGGTGGCGCACGCGAATGTCATCCTGATAGGCGAGGCCGATGGAATCGAGGGCGCGAGTGACCACCAGCTTGATGGTCGGATACTCGCGAATGTAATGCTGAGTTTTGTTGAGCACCAGATAGCAGGCGGCGCAAGGCGCGATGATTTCCCCCGATTGCCGGGAGGCCAGGGCCAGATTGCGCGCGGCAAGAGCATAGGAGGTCAGTTCGTCAACGGACAAGTAGGTGGTTGCGCCACAGCAGTTCCAATCGTCGATTTCTTCGACCTCGACTTCGAGGATGCGCAATACCGCGAGAAGGGACTCTTCGTAGGCGCGCCCTGTGCCACGCAGCGAGCACCCGGGGTAATAGGCGTACTTCATATGGCCAACTCCTTGCGGGTGGCGGCCACCGAATCGAGCAGGGTGGCAACTTCCTTGCGGCGCTGGATGTGTTCTGAACTCATCGGAAGGCGTCCCTTGCGGAGTAAGGCCATTCCGAGCTTGCTCATGCCAAGCAAACGCCAAATGGCGGTGCGCACCAGGATCTGCACGACCAAGCGACTTTCGGTTATGCGGCCAGCCCCGTGAACCATGCGCGCGAATAGTCTAGACATGACGGGAATAGCAAAACGTCGGGGATAGCGACCCTCTTCAATGGCGCGTTGTTTCAGGGCGTAGAGGAGGTGGGTGACATTGATTTGTTTGGGGCATTCGACCATGCAGGCGTAGCAAGCGGTACACAACCAGATGGAGGTGCTGCCCAGAACCTCTTCTTTGAATCCTTCGCGCGAGAGATGCATCAGGCGCCGGGGAGTGTAATCCATGTACAGGGAAAGCGGGCATTTTCCGCTGCACAATCCACACTGCAAACAGTGGCGGATTCTTTCGCCCCCGACGGTATGACTGACCCAATGCGCGAATTGCGGATCCCGATCGGCTTCAAACTTGACAGTACGTTTCAGATCCATAGCGCATCTCGTCAATCAGAGCGAGTCAGACTAAAGCTGGCGTACCAACAGCAACGAGTTTCGCCTCGCATTGAATGTCGATATTGAGAACGCTGGAGACCGGGCACATTCTGCGGGCCGAAGTCACGGCCTCTTCAAACTGCCCGTGAGTAGGGTCGTTGGTTCGAGCGGTGATGTTTAGATGTGCTCCAACAATATGCAGAGCATCGCCGACATAGTCGAGGGTCAAGGTCGCGCCGGTTTCGACTTGCAGCGGTTTGATGCCGACCTTGGCCATTTCCACGGCAACCATCCTGGACATGCACGAAGCAATCGCCGCGGCGAGCATCTCGGCGGGCGAGGTGTGAACTTGAAGACCAGTTGGCAAGCCGAAGGTGTATCTAGCGTTGCTGAGAGCGCCACTTCCGGTGGACAAGACACCCTCGCCGGTGAACGGACCATCCCTCCAAATCGCATGTGCTTCCCGAAGCATCCTGCAGCCTCCTCCTCTGCCGATCCAGTGCGGCGGCCCCGCCCAGGTGGGATCGCGAGTGTGCAGCCGGGCGGATGGGCGTAGGGCTCTTCAGGCCAAGAGTAGGACGCCCCACCAGGGAGTATGAACCGGGAAGGGATAACCAGGGGATTACTTTTGCGTTACCTCTGGACAACCTGTTCACGGGCAGCGGGATACGGTTATGTACAAGCGGCATAATCATCGCCGGGGAGAGCCAACAGGGGTAAACTCAGGGTAGGAAGTTCCTTCGGGGGGACCTGTGGCGATCCCTGGTAATGCGAACCGGCTGAGGTTCGGAAAATTCCTGGTGGACCTCGCAACCGGTGAATTATCGTGTGAAGGGGTCAAGGTACCGTTACAGGAGAAGCCTTTTCAAATACTAGCGCTGCTGTTACGGCGCCCCAAAGAGCTGGTCAGCCGCAACGAGATCATCCATACGGTCTGGCCGGACACGTTCGTGGAAGCGGATTTGTGCCTGAATGTCGCGATTCGCCGGCTGCGAACTGCCCTGAAGGACGATGCGTCGCAGCCGCAATTCGTAGAAACGGTGGGAAGTCACGGTTACCGCTTCATCGCACCAGTACATGCATTGGCTACGGCGGAGATTGCGCCGACCAGCCGTGATCGTCCCAGACTGGCGGTTTTCCCGCTGAAGTCTTTCGTGAGCCCAAGCAACGAATCGCTGGCCCCGTCGATGACCGAGCAAATCATCATTCATTTGCGGCGGTCGGATTCGGTGCCGGTGATCATCACTCCGGAATTCACCACAGAACGAACGCCGAAGGGCCGAAGCATGGTGACCTTGTGCCGGCAGGTGTCTGCGGATTATGTACTGGTGGGGGCGGTCTCGGAAATTGCCGGAGAAATCCGGATAACCGTGCGGCTGCTGAACTGCCACGCGCAGTCGTGCGTATGGGCGGAAAGTTACGCGCTGGGCGGAAACATCGCGTTTGCGAGTCAAGAAGAAACGAGCCGGAACATCGCGGTAGCGGTGGCAGGGTCGATCGCCGTTCCGCCGCGCAGCGCGGAGTTGCAACTTGTGGAGCCTGCCGCGCAGGAAAACTATCTGCAGGGATGCTCGCTGCTTTCGATGCTTACGGAAGCGGCGGTGGAGAAAAGTGTGGTGCTGTTCGAGGACGTGGTGAGGCAGTGCCCGCAGCTGGCAATAGGTTGGACCGGGTTGGCGAACGCGCATTTCGCGAGGGCGCGCCTGGGTATGGTCGCAACGCGCAAAGCATTTCCCGAAGTTAAGCGATGCGCGGAAAAGGCTTTGCAGATTGAAGACCTGGCGGAGGCGCGAACCGCGCTGGCGAATTACCGTTTGTTTTACGAACACGAATTCCACGCGGCGGAGGCCGACCTGGTGCGTGCGCTGGAGATTGACCCACGGTGCCCGCTGGCGTTGGCGGCTTACGCGCAACTGCTGACCATCGTGGGGCGGCACGGAGATGCCATCGCCATGATCCGCCACGGATGCGATCTGGATCCGTTTTGCGGGTATACGAGAATCACGCTGGGATCAGCGTTGCACTATGCGGGTGAGAATGAAGCGGCGCTGGTGCAACTGCGGCACGGCCTGGGGTTAGACCCATCGCTGTGGGTGGGACACGTGCAACTGGGAATGGTGTTGGAGCAAATCGGGAAGGCCCAGGAGGCGGTGGTGGAATTCCGGATCGCGACCGAGCGGTCTGATAATAGCGCGCTGGCGCGGGCCCACCTGGCTTATGGATTGGCGCGCACGGGGGACAAGGCTGGAAGCAGGGATATTTTGGATTCGCTGCTAAAGCTGAAGCGCAAGAAATACTTCAGTTCCTACTGGCTAGCGGTGGTTTGCATGGGATTGGGGGAGCAATCGGAGGCATTGAAGTGGCTGGAAAATGCGCAAAGCGAGCACTGCTGCTGGTTGGTCTTTGCCGGGGAGGATCCCAAGTTCGCAGCGCTGCGCTTGGAGCGCGAGTTCCAGGAGATTATGGAGAAGTCCAAAAGCTCGTTGGGAAAAGGATCGATCACGGCGTACAAAGAGGCCATCGAGTCGAATTAGGTCAGGCAGACAGCACAGGTCAATTCCAAGAGAATTAAGTCAATTCGGCGAGCAGGCCTTCCATTTCGGAGCGGGCGTGCTGGTTGCCAGAGCGAGTAGCGGCTTGAATGCCCTGAGCGAGGATAGTTTTGGCGTCATCGGCGCGATCACGCAGCGCCAGATTCTGGGCGTACATCTGGTAACCGGGGACGTAGTCAGGATTGGATTGAAGAAGAGAGCGGAAATGGGTTTCGGCGGAGGGGAAGTCGCCGGAGTTGACGCATTCGAGAGCTAAGCCGTAGAGGGTGAAGGCGTCGTTGGGATTTTTGGCGAGGATGGCCTCGAGCTTCTGGCGGCGGGTTTTGTTTTGTTCCGTCATAGCGACCTCCCGTATTATACGTGCAGGCAGGAAACATCCAAAAGGAACGAAAAGAGGAGAGCGATGGCGCGATCGAATGCAGCCATAAAAAGAAAGCTGCGGGAAGAGCCAATGAAAGGGAAGCCGGTGAGCGCGTCGGCATCAGAAATGGCGGAAGTGGTGCTGCCGGCACAAACGAATGCGTTGGGAAAGTTGCTTGGGGGACACGTGATGCACATGGTGGACATCGTGGCAGCCATGGCCGCGAGCCGGCACGCCAATAGTTACATGGTGACGGCGTCGGTGGACTACATTGATTTTCGGAACCCGGTTAATTTGGGAGAGATTGTGCTGTTGCGATCGCATGTGAACCGGGTGTTTCACACGTCGTTGGAAGTCGGGGTGGAAGTGTATTCGGAGAACATCCTGACCGGGGAGAGGAAACACACCACGTCAGCATTTGTGACCTTCGTGGCCATCGACGAGTACACGCGCAAGCCCAAACCGGTGCCACCGTTGATGGTGAAGACGGCGGAAGAGCGGAGAAGGTGGCGAGCCGCGGCGAAGAGGCGGGAGATCCGGTTAGCGCATAGATTGAACGAGAAGCGGTGATCTGAGAGATTGCCCTGGGGAAAATGGGAATGACCGATAGAGGCGGAATCCTGAGCAGAATGCGAGGCGGGGTCAGTTGACGAAGCTGACGCGAATTTGATCGGCGAGGCCGAAGGCGTACTCCATACAAGTGCCAATGGCGGGGCCGTGGAGGTAATTGCCGGCGAAGTGGAGGCCGGGAAAATCGGCGCGAAGTTTTTCGACAGCGTCGAGGCGAGCGAGATGGCCGAGATTGTATTGAGGAAGGGCGCGAGGCCAGACGGTTACGTTGGAGAAAACGGGTTGGTTTCGAATGGAGAGCAGAGGAGCGACCTCTCGATGCACGAGGGCAGCGAGTTCTTCGGGTGATTTGTGAATGATGGCGGGATTGGTGGCGCCGCCGACGAAACTGGTGAGTAGAGCATAACCTTCAGGAGCGCGGCCGGGGAACAGGGAAGAGTTCCAAACGCTGCCGAGGGCGTTCAATCGCGAGGATCGGGGAATGAGGAAGCCGAAGCCCGCGAGATTATGACCGATGTCGGCCTTGCGATAGCCCAACGAGACAACGCCGACGGCAGCGTACTCGATGGCTCCGAGCAGTGATGCGAAGGTGGGATTCAGACCAGCCAGGACCCGGCCCGCACATTGGGGAGAGTTGGCGACCACCAAGCGCTGGGCATCGATGCGTTGATCTCCGCGCGGGGTGGTGATCTTTGCAGTGAAACGCGGAGCATCGGGTTCGGGATTTGGGTCGAGGGAATCGATAGCGGTGACTTCGGCGTTGCAGAGCAAGCGATCGCCAAGATTTTGCGCGAGGGCGCGGATCAGTGTGTCGTTGCCCTGACGAAAAGTTTGCAGGGTGGCCTTTTCCCGAGGGGTGTTCCCGCGTTTGCCTTTTCTGGCCTTCATTACGGCGAAAGCGCCACGAAGGATGCTGCCTTTGGCAGTTTCCGCTTCGTGAAGGAAGGGGAAGGCGGCGCGCAGGCTGAGTTTTTCGGGATCGCCGGCATAAATCCCAGAGACAAAAGGGCCGACAAGGCGCTCGAGAAGAGTGGGAGAAAATTTGCGGCGGACGAAATCGGCGATGGATTCGTCGAATTCTGGGGGTAGAGAAGTGCCGAAAAGATCACGCAGGATGGCGAAGCGAGTGCCGCCAGAGAGTAGAGAAGAGGCGAGCAAGCCGGGACCCATGGGAACGTTTTGGAGCTTGCCGTTGATGAGGATGTAGCGAGGAGCTTTGGGATTGGCCAAGAGGCGCTGGTCCATCAAACGCAGATCCTGGCAGACGGCGGTAATGGAGGAATTGCCGCTGAAGCTTTGAGGGCCGTACTCGAGGAGGAAGCCGTCGCGCAGGACCGATTGGATGGCGCCGCCGGGTCGAGAGGCGGATTCAAGAACGAGAACGGAAATACCGGATTTTTTCAAGGCATAGGCGGTGGTGAGGCCGGAAATGCCCGCGCCCACGACAATGACCTGGACTTGGGTAGACATGAGTTGAGTCAAACGTTCTAAGTAATAAGTTATAAGTTTTCAGTTCCGAGAGCAAAGGAAGACGAAGAGACAAGTTGTGGTGGAAAGGGAAAACGGCGCGTTCGCGGTACGAAGAAGAGCCCGCCGCTACAAGGTTTTCGAGAAGAGGGGACGAGCAGCCAATTGCTGTTTTTCGAGATAAGGATCGAAAATCATGGCGAGGTTGCGGATGAAGATGCGGCCAAGCCAAGCGGCGCGGATTTCTTCGTCGTTGATGATGACCAAGCCATCTTCTTGAGGCATTTTCAGGCGCTGCAGCTCCGGGGCGAAGTATTCATCGAAGTTGATGGCGAACTGATTGGAAATTTCGTCTTTGACAATGACGGTGTGACATAGCAAGCGGCTGATGACTTCGCGGCGGATGAGGTCATCCTGGGAGAGGCGATAGCCGCGCATGGTGGCGATACCGCGGTCATTGACGGCCTTTTCCCAGTTGGGGATATCGCGAAAATTCTGAGCATAAACCTGCTGAATGCCGCTGATAGCGGTGATGCCCATGCCGTAGAGGTCGGCACCGGCTTTGGTGGTGTAGCCCTGAAAATTGCGATGAAGGGTGCGATTGCGCTGAGAGACAGCGAGTTCGTCGTTATCTTTGGCGAAGTGGTCCATGCCGATGTAGAGATAACCGGCTTCGAGAAATTTCAGCAGGCCGCTGCGGAAGATATCGAACTTTTGCATGCCTTCGGGGAGAAACTTGACGAATGAGCCCTGCTGCTTTTTGAGCCAGGGGACGTGGGCGTAGCTAAACATAGCGACGCGATCAGGAGAGAGGCCGACGATCTGGTCGACAGTGTGCGCGAAGCTGTCGCCGGTCTGGTAGGGCAGGCCATAGATGAGGTCGACGTTGATGCTGTCGAAGCCGAGCTGACGAGCATTGGCGATGATGTCGCGAGTCATTTCATAGGGCTGCACGCGATGGACGGCCTTCTGCACGTCTTCCTTAAAGTCCTGGATACCCATGCTGAGGCGGTTGAAGCCCATGCGGCGGACGGTTTCGAGGTGAGCAGGAGTAGTGACACGGGGATCGATTTCGATGCCGATTTCGGCGTCGGGGGCGAAGGTGAAGCGCTCGCGGGTGTAAGTGAAGAGGTCCTCGACCTGTTCCGGAGAAAGATAAGTAGGCGTGCCACCACCCCAGTGAAATTGCACGACCTGGCGATTGCGGGAAACACCTTGAGAGATACGGTCAATTTCTTTTTTCAGAGTGGCGAGATAAGGAGGAGCGACGCGCTTGTCTTTCTGGATGATGACGTTGCAGGCGCAGAACAGACAGAGACTCTCGCAGAAAGGAAGATGCATGTAGAGGGAAACGGGAGAGCCCTTTCGGTCGGCATCGGCGATGGCCGCTTCGTAGTCGTCGGGACCAAAAGTGTCCACCCAGACGGGGGCGGTAGGATAACTGGTATAGCGAGGGCCGGGCCGATTGTAGCGATTGACGAAATCTTCGCCGACGGAGAGTTCCTGCTGCATCTGGCGAAGAGTGGGGGTGATGGCGGTCACGCGACGGGCCTCCTGTCAGAACCGGAGAGCGGTTCGAAGACTCCGGCGGGAATAACGGATTTGCTGCGATTGATCATTGGGTGATGGAGGCGGCGCTGGATTGGTGAAGCGGGGCTTGCTGGCCCGTGGCGATGAAGAGCTGAGCGTGGTCGACGGGAGTCTGCGGGAGAATGCCGTGGCCTAAATTCAGAATGTGGCCCTGACCATTGAGTTCGGCGGCGATTCCCAGAGTGGATTGGCGGATTTTTTCTTTCGGGCCGAGCAAAACCGCGGGATCAAGATTGCCTTGCAAGGCGATTCGAGGCCCAGCCAAGGCGCGGAGTTCGCTAAGAGAAACCCGCCAATCGATGCTGAGCACGGCGGCGCCGGTTTTGATAATAGCGGGCAAGAGGTGGTGGGAGGCTTTGGTGTAGTAGATTACGGGAACTTTGCCGGCCAACCCGGAAATGACCTGCTGGACGGAAGGTAGAACGAACTCGGAGTAGTCGGAGAGAGGAAGTTCGCCACACCAAGTGTCGAAAAGTTGGACAGCGGTAACGCCGGCGGAGATTTGTGCTTTGAGGTAGAGAATGGTGGCTTGGGCGATGCGATGAAGAAGTTCGCGAAATGCGTTGGGTCGAGTAAAGAGGAAGTTTTTGACGGTGGCGAAGCCTTCGCGAGTGCGGCCCTCGACCATATAGCACGCTAGAGTCCAAGGAGCGGCGGCAAAGCCGAGAACGGGAACGTCGGGCCCGGCGTATTTCACAGTACGGCGAAGAGCTTCCATGAGGAAGCCAGTCTCGCGCTCTGGGTCGAAGATGTGGAGTTTCTTTACGTCAGACTCGGTGCGGACCGGCTCAGGAAGATGCGGACCGTTGTCTTCGAGTTCCAGGGTAAGGCCCATGGCTTCGGCGGGGATGAGGATGTCGGAGAAGATGATGATGGCGTCGACGGCGAGGCGGCGGAAGGGCTGGATGGAAACCTCGAGAGCCAAATCGGGAGTCTTGCAGACCTCGAGGAAAGAATGCTTGGTGCGAATTTCGCGGTATTCGGGCAGATAGCGGCCAGCCTGACGCATCATCCAGACCGGCAAGCGAGGGACGGGCTCGCAGCGGCAGGCGCGCAGGAACAGGTCTTTGCGGGTCAGAGTAGGGGCCTGAGAAGCCATAAATCGAATATAGAAGGATAACAAATTGAGGGGATGGTTGCCTGTGTGGTGAGGCACCTGGTGAGATTGGCGAGGTTGGCGCGGAAGGAGGCGTCCGGTTCGGAGGAGGATGTCAATGGGGCGGCGCACTGCGGAACAAGGGGGAGTACGGTATACTCGCGGAGGATACGCGCAAACTGGGCAAAAGCGGTGAATACCGGCTCCCAGATCGGCGTGGACAGAGCGGATGACTCAGACATTTGTGGTCATTGCGGTGTTAGCCTACCTGGGAAGCATGGTGTTGTATCTGCGGTTTCTGCAGAACGGGAAGGAATTGACCGGGCGGCTGGCTACCGGATTGATGTTTCTGGGGTTGGTGGGGCATTACCTGGCGCTGCTGATGCGAGCCAAAGGCACACACACGGTGCCCTACCATGACCTGCAAGGGTCAATGTCGCTGTTCGGATGGCTGCTGGCGGTGATTTATTTGTGTCTGGAGATTTATCACCGGCAGAGGACGGTGGGTGCGTTTGTCTTACCGATAATTCTGGCGTTCTTCCTTTCGGGTTATCTGATACCGGGCAGTCCGAGTGCTCCGCCGGCGGCGGCGCATGGAGCGGCGTTCGCGCTGCACGTGACTCTGAGCATCCTGGCGTACGCGGCGTTCGCGCTGTCGTGTGTGCTGAGCTTGATGTACCTGATTGAGGAGAGACTGCTGAAGATTCGCAAGCTGGGGGACGTGGTGTGGAGGCTGCCGCCGCTGGAACTGCTGGAACGGATGAGTCATACGAGCGTGCTGCTGGGTTTGATCACGATTGCGGTAGGGACAGGATTGGGGTTCTTGGTGGTGGACCGCCAGCCGGGAAATCCCGCGTACTTCGATCCGAAGTATGTGGTGACGCTGGTGGTGCTGCTACTGTACTTCGTGTACTTCCAACTGGCGCGAACGACGGCGTGGCGAGGGGCACGGGCGTCGAAACTGTGTGTGTTCAACTTCGTGTTGGTGATATTGAGTTTCACCGTGGTGAATCTCTACTTTTCATCGCACCACCGGTATTTTTAGGAGCGCGCGACGGGCAGCATGGAGATTGTCCTGGTTGGCCTAAACTTCCGGACCGCACCGGTGGAGGTGCGCGAGAAGGCGTCGTTTTCGCAGGAACAGGCGCAGCAGGCGTCGGAGGAGTTGCGATCGAGCGGGATTCTGGAAGAAAGCCTGGTGCTGTCGACCTGTAACCGGAGCGAAGTATACGGAGTGAATGCGAATGGCACGCGGGAATCGGCCGCAGCGCTTTCGTCGTATTTAAGCAAGTTTCACAAGTTAAAGCCGGATTTGCTGAGTGCGTCGCTGTATCACCACTACGATCACGACGTGGTGCGGCATTTGTTCCGGGTGTCGGCGGGGCTGGACTCGATGCTGCTGGGAGAGGCGGAGATACTGGGGCAAGTGCGGGAAGCGTATTTGAGGGCGCACGACAGCCACGTGACCGGGCCCGTGTTGAACCGGTTATTTCAGGCGGCGCTGGAGATAGGCAAACGAGTGCGGGCGGAAACGGAGTTGGGAACGCGGCCGATGGGCGTGGCGTCGGCAGGAATGAAACTGGCCGAGCGGATATTCGGAAAGCTGAAGGAGCGCACAGCATTGGTGCTGGGTGCGGGAACCATCAGCGAGCAGGTGGTGTCGCAACTGCGGGACCGGAACATCGGGCATTTGTATGTGACCAATCGTTCGAGGGAGAAGGCTGAAGAATTTGCCAAACTGTATCAAGGAAAGGTGATTGAGTGGGGCGAGTGGGACACAGCGCTGAAGCTGCCGGACGTGATCGTATCGGCGGTGGGGGTGCAGGAGCCGTTGCTGACCAAAGCGATGATCGAGAAGGCCATGGCGGCGCGAGGTAATCGCGCATTGTTCCTGATGGACCTGGGACTGCCGCGGAATGTGGCGCCCGCGGTGGCGGACTTGTACAACACGTATCTGTACACGATGGATGATCTGACGGAAATTGTGCAGCAGAACAAGGATGCGCGGCAGAGCGAAGTGCCGAAGGCAGAGGCGTTGGTGGAAGAGCACGTGGCGAAGTTCATTTCCTGGCAAGCCAGCGTGGAGTTGATCGGAGTGCTGGACACGCTACGAGCACAGCTGAAGGCGAGGCGCGCCGCGTTCTTGCAGGAGAAGTTGAACGGCACGGAGAAGTTCGGAGTGGGGGAACGCGAGCAACTGGAGAAGCTGATGGATGAGCTGATCGAAAAGTTGCTGATCGCGCCAGCAGAACGGTTGCGAGCGGAGAAGGAGTTTCGAAGAAAAATACAGAGTGTGGAAGCCATCCGGGAACTGTACTTGTCGGATTTGGAGAAACCGTGAGGCCACTGCGCATAGGGAGCCGAGGAAGCCTGCTGGCGCGGTGGCAAGCGGAATTTGTGCGCAAGCAGTTGTTCCAGCTGACCGGAGTGGAAACGGAAGTGGTCATCATCAAGACGTCGGGAGACAAGATGCAGCAGGCGCCGGTGGCGCAAATAGGCGGGAAGGGAATTTTCATCAAGGAATTGGAAGAGGCGCTGCTGGAGGAGAGCATCGACCTGGCGGTACACAGCGTGAAAGACATACCGACGGAGACGCCAGGGCGGTTGTTTTTTCCGGCGGTGTGCCGGCGGGATGACGTGCGGGATTGCCTGGTTTCGAATAACGGGACGACGTTGGCGAACCTGAAGCAGGGAGCGCGAATGGGAACCAGCAGCTTGCGGAGGCAAGCACAGCTACGGCACCATCGCCCGGACCTGGATGTTCGGGAGTTGCGCGGAAACGTGGACACACGGTTACGGAAGGTGGAGAGCGGGGAGTACGACGCGATTGTGTTGTCGAAGGCGGGACTGGATCGCTTGGGATGGAGCCAGAAAATCACGGAGCCGTTGTCGACGGACATTTCCTTGCCAGCAGTGGGCCAAGGGGCGATTGCCATTGAGGCACGGGTAAAAGATCAGAAGGCGGCGGAGATTCTTGGAAAACTGGATGACGAGGAAACGCGAACGGTGATTATTGCGGAGCGGGCGCTGATGGAGGCGTTGCAAGGCGGGTGCCAAGTGCCAATGGGCGCGTGGGCGCGGATGGAGCGCGGAGAACTGGTGATGGAGGCGGTGGTGTGCTCGGTGGACGGGGTGCAGTATGTACGCCAGAAGGCGAGCGCGCCGCCAGGTCAGGCCGCGGAACTGGGACAGCGAATGGCGCAGATGCTGCTAGAAGGTGGAGCGCGGAATATCCTGGATGAGGTGAATCGGGCGCGTGGATGAAGAGCGGGCAAATGCGCTGACGGGAAAACGGGTGGTGGTGACGCGCGCGGCGGAGCAGAGTGAGGCGCTGGTGCAGGCGTTGAAAGAAAAAGGAGCGGTGGCGGTGTTGGCGCCGCTGGTGACGTTTGGGCCTGCAGAGGAGCCGGGATTGGTGGATGAGGTAATTCGGGGAATTGGGCGATACGATTGGGTGCTGGTGACGAGCCAGAACGCGGTGCGCGCGTTGCAGGAGCGGTGCGAGGCGTTGGGCATTATGCTTGGACGGAGCGCGCGGAACGTACGAATCGCAGCGGTGGGCCCGGGAACGGCCGAAGCGGCGGAACACGCAGGCTTGAAGGTGGAGTATGTCGCGAGGAGACATCAAGGGGTGGCGCTGGCCGAGGAGTTGGGGGAGAAGATCAAAGGGAAAAGAGTTCTGCTGCCGCGAAGCGATCGGGCGAACCCAGAGTTGGTGAAGAAGCTGGAAGAAGCGGGGGCGAAAGTGAAAGAGGTGGTGGCGTACAAGACGCTGCGGCCGGATGAGGGGAAGTTGGGGAGGACGGAACAATTGTTGAGGGACGGCGCGGACGCGGTGTTGTTCTTCAGCCCGTCGGCGGTCCACCATTTGCAAGAGATTTTAGGGAATGGGGAATTCGTGGAGCTTTCGAAACGGGCGGTGTTTGCGGCGATTGGACCAGTTACGCAGGAAGCGCTGCGGAAGGGGAAGGTCGAACGAGTGTTGATGGCCCGTGATGCAACCGTAGGCGCGGTGGTGACGGCTTTGGAGGAGTACTTCTCGGGAAGTGGAGGGAAATTGCCAATAGGAGCGAAAACAGAGTGAGTTTTCCATTGCACCGCCCAAGGCGCTTACGGCGCACCGAAAAAATCCGCAGCCTGGTACGGGAGAACCGACTGAGCACCGCGGGACTGATCTATCCGATGTTCGTATGCCCCGGAACGAAAGTGCGAAACGAAGTGAGCGCGATGCCGGGGATTTGCCAGCAGTCGGCGGATCAGATTGTGGAAGAATGCCGCGAGGTGGAATCGCTGGGAATTCCGGGAGTGATTTTGTTTGGCTTGCCAGAATCGAAGGATCCACAGGGAAGGAGTTCGTTGGCGGCGGACGGAGTGGTGCAGCGGGCGATCGAGGGAATCAAGAAGGCAAAACTGGATTTGCTGGTGATTACGGATGTGTGCTTGTGCGAGTACACCGATCACGGGCATTGCGGAGTGCTGGACGGGAGCGAAGTCAGCAACGACCCGACGCTGGAGATACTGAGCGAGCAGGCGCTGTCGCACGCGCGGGCGGGAGCAGACTTTGTGGCGCCTTCGGACATGATGGATGGCCGGGTGGGGGCGATCCGGGCGAAATTGGATAAGAACAAGTTCGAGAAAGTGTCGATCATGGCGTACTCCGCCAAATACTGCTCGGGATTTTACGGGCCATTTCGCGAGGCGGCACAGTCGGCACCGCAATTCGGCGACCGGCGAAGCTACCAAATGGACCCGGCGAATGCGCGGGAGGCGCTGAAGGAAGTGCGGATGGACCTGGAAGAAGGCGCGGATATCGTGATGGTCAAGCCCGCGCTGGCGTATTTGGATGTGATCCGCCGGGTGCGTGAGGAAGTGGATGTTCCGGTAGCGGCGTATAACGTGAGCGGGGAATATTCGATGGTGAAAGCGGCGGCGGCGCGACAATGGATAGACGAGAAGCGCATCGTGCTGGAGATCCTGACGGGAATCCAACGAGCGGGGGCGGAAATCATCCTGACGTATCACGCAAAAGACGTGGCGCGGTGGATGAAGTAGTTCAAAGTTATAAGGTTCAAAATTAAAAGTAAGAAGTCCAAAGCGTCAAGTTTCAGTGTGCAAGAGAAGCTTCTGGCCGCGTTCGAAATGACAGGAACTGAGTTGGTGATTTCTGGCGAGGTTGGTGGACGGAATCGTATGCAGGTGAAGACATGAGCCAAGCGACGAAGATGGTGAGTCCGGAGAGGCGACGTTCGCGGGAAATCTTTGAGAAGGCGGAGAAGGTGCTGGTGGGCGGGGTGAACAGCCCGGTGCGGGCCTTTCGTTCGGTGGGCGGCGAGCCGCTGATTATCGAGAGGGGCAGCGGCCAGTATTTGTATGACGCCGACGGAAATATGCTGATCGACTACGTGTGTTCGTGGGGAGCGATGTTGCTGGGACACGCGCAGCCGAAGGTGACTGCGGCGATCGCGGAGCAGGCGCAGAAAGGCACCAGCTTTGGAGTGACCACGGAACTGGAGCTGGAGCTGGCCACGCTGATTACCAAGGCGATTCCATTTCTGGAAAAGGTGCGATTCGTGTCGAGCGGGACGGAAGCGACGATGAGCGCGGTTCGCTTGGCAAGAGGCGTGACCAAGCGCGCTCTGATCGTGAAGTTCGAAGGCGGGTACCACGGGCATGCGGATAGCTTTCTTTCGCAGGCGGGATCGGGGCTGGCGACGTTGGGGATTGCGGAGTGTCCCGGAGTGCCGGAGGCGCTGGCAGTGTTGACGTTGAACGCGCCGTATAACGATTTGGGAGTGGTGGAACGGCTATTCGCACAACATCACAATCAAGTGGCGGCAGTGATTGTGGAACCGGTGGCGGCGAACATGGGAGTGGTGTTGCCGAAAGAAGGCTTCCTGAAAGGGCTGCGAGAGATCACCCGGAGAAATGGGGCGTTGCTAATCATCGATGAGGTGATCACCGGATTTCGGCTAAAGAACGGGTCGGCGCAGGACGTGTTCGAGGTGGAAGGAGACTTGACCACGCTGGGAAAGATCATAGGAGGAGGGCTGCCGGTGGCGGCGTATGCGGGGAGGGCGGAGTTGATGAATCAGGTGGCGCCGTTGGGGCCTGTGTACCAGGCGGGAACGTTGGCGGGGAATCCGCTGGCAATGGCCGCGGGAATTGCGACGTTGAAGGAACTAAACCGGATCGGGATATACGAAGAGATTGACGAACTGGCGAAGAAGCTGGTGGCGGGGATGCGGAAGGCGCTTGCGGATGCGGGGGTGGCGGCGCAAGTGAACAGCATTGGGTCACTGGCGACGATTTTTTTTGCGACACAAGCGGTTGGGAATTACGGAGACGCGAAACGGTCGGATACAAAGGTGTATGCGCGGTTTTTCCGGGAGATGTTGAACCGTGGAATTTTTCTGGCGCCATCGCAATTTGAGGCGGCGTTTGTGTCAGCGGCGCATACGAGCGCGGATATTGACCGGACGATTATCGCGGCGAGCGATGCGTTGCGGGCGATGACGGAGTCGTGACGGAGGCGGCCGCGTTCGCAGACGCGCCGGGGAAGCCCCGAGCGAGCATCGGGTTCGAAGCAGTCTGGAAGAGAATTAAGGGGGAGAGAGGATAGATGCCGGAAATGATTGAAGCGCCGGAAGGCGGACACCACGAAGAGCTGCCGTTTATGTTACCGGTGGCATTTACGCTATCGGTGTTGGCGGTGCTGGTGTCGATTGCGACGTTGATGGGGCATCGCGCCAGCACGGAATTGCTGGTGGCACAAACCAAAGTGGCGGACCAATGGGCGATGTACCAGGCGAAGAATATACGGCTGCGGCAGATGCAAGTGGCGGCCGACCTGTTTGCGACGGTAATGCCCGCGGACAAGGAAAAAGCGGCGGCGTTAGAGAAAAAATACAAGGAAGAGGCAGAGCGTTACGAGAAAGAGAAAGATGACGCGGGCGAACAGTCGAAAGAGACGGAAGCGGAACGCGATTTGGCGGCCAAGCGGGAGAATCGCTACGACGCGGGAGAAGTAATCCTGGAGATCGCGCTGATCATCTGCTCGCTGACGCTGCTGACCAAAAAAAAGGATTCTGGGTTGCGGGAGGGGCGATAGGAGTGGCGGGATTGCTGGTGACAGCGAGCGGATTTTTACTGCACTAGCGAGAATAGAAGTTCTGACCGTGCAGGCGGGGGCAAGCCGCGGTGGTAAAGCTCCAAGAGAAAAGACGATGGTTGGGCGCATGGGCAACTGTTGGGCGATTCGAATGCCGCGGCGACAGGTTAAGCGATTAAGCGAAAAAGGCGAGCAGGGAGCAAGATTGAAGAGCCCGCGAAAGCAAGGAAAGAGAGAGGATGCGGGCACCTGTACAGAAGGACAGGTATGTTTTGGCAACCGCGCCAGGGCTGCTGATTTACCTGCAAAATGAATTTCACTATCGTTGAACCAGGGTTCATCAAGTTCTCGAAGGCAAGGGAAAAGCACGACCTCTGGAGGCTTCCGAAAGTGCTCAGGGCGGGGAGTTCGCACTCCGCCCGGTGCGAAGCGCAACCCTGATGAAAGAGCGAACCGTCACCGAGCCTGGAATCGCACTTGGGCCACAACAATTTGCGGTTCTGCTGGACTGCACCCAGGAGCTGATTGCGGTTCTGGGAGCGGACGGAATCCTGCAATTCGTCAACGCGACATTTCAGGCAGTGCTGGGGTACCGGCAAGAAGAATTGCTGGGACGAAACATTCACGCCATCGTACACGCGCTGGACGCGGATATCATGCGCGAACGGTTGAGAAAGGTGTGCCGCAAGGGCGGGAGTACAGTATCGGACCGCTGCCGGATGCGCTGTCGCGACGGTTCGTGGCGATGGATTCAGTTCACATATCAGAATTACGTGGGAGAGACGAGGATCGACGGAATATTGTTTCACGCCAGCGACGTGACCGAACTGCACCGGATGGAGTCGGAACGAGTGGTGAATTCGCAGATCGTCCACGCGTTGAACGAGACGTCGAACCTGGACCAGTTGTTGGCACGGATCCACGGATCATTGAAAAGGATTCTGCCGGCCGAGAATTGCTTTGTGGCGCTGCACAATGCGGACGACGATACATTCCATTTTCCATTCCTGGTGGACGAATACGATACGGTGCCGCCGCCGCAGAAAGTGGGGAGGAGCTGCACGGCGTACGTGTTTCGGACCGGGCGGGCCAGCCTGATTCCACAAAGCGAATTTGACCGGCTGGCGGCGGCAGGAGAAGTGGAGTTGGTAGGGTCACCATCACCGGCATGGCTGGGAGTGCCGTTGAAAACGCCAACGGCGACGATTGGAGTGCTGGTGGTGCAGCATTACCAAAACGAGAACGCGTATGACCTGAGGGACTTGGAGTTTCTAGAGTCCGTAGGAGGGCATATCGCGCTGGCGATCGAGCGAAGGCGAGCGGAAGAAGAGCTGAGAAAAAATGAGTCGATGTTACGGCTGTTGTTCGAATACAACCCGCTGCCGACATGGTTATACGAGATCGAGACGCTGAAGTTTCTGCGGGTCAACCAAGCGGCCAAGGAGCTGTACGGGTACACGGGGGAAGAATTTGCTGAGATGACGGTGCTGGAAATCCGGCCAGAGGAGCAGCGGGATAAGGCACTGAGTTATATCAGGGAACTAGGAGTGGATGCGGAGGAACACGAATTCTGGCTGCATCGGGCAAAGGACGGGCGGACCTTTGAGGTGGAGACGATTTCGCACGAATTGAAGTACGCCGGGAAACGGGTGCGGCTGATGGTGGCGCAAGACATCAGCGAGCGGAGGCAATTGGAGGGGCAACTGCGGCAGGCCCAGAAGATGGAAGCGGTGGGGAGGCTGGCGGGAGGGGTGGCGCACGACTTTAACAATCTGCTGATGGTGATCAAGGGGCACACCGAGTTGCTGCTGAACAATTTGGATCCAGTCGAAGCCATCACGCGCAAGATCGAACAAATCGACAAAGCAGCCGATCGAGCGACGGCGCTAACGCGACAGTTGCTGGCATTCAGCCGGATGCAAGTGCTGCAACCCCAGGTCATCAATTTGAATAACGTGGTTGAGGAGATGGGCAAACTGCTGCCACGACTGATCGGAGAAGACATTGAATTGTTGATTCGCACCGACGCGGACCTGGGGACAGTGCGGGCGGATGCCAGCCAGATGGAGCAAGTGATTATGAATCTGGCGGTGAACGCCCGGGACGCGATGCCGAATGGCGGGAAGCTGGTGATCGAGACGGCCAACGCGGAGTTGGACCACGGATACATCGCGACGCATCCGCTGATGAAAGAAGGGCCGTACATTCAACTGGTAGTGACGGACAGCGGAACCGGTATGGATGCGGAGACGCAGGCGCATATTTTCGAACCATTTTTCACAACCAAGGAAAAAGGCAAAGGGACGGGGCTGGGTTTGGCGATGGTGTATGGAATCGTCAAGCAGAGCGGGGGATTTATTTGGGTTTACAGCGAAGTTGGAAAGGGAACCTCGTTCAAAATCTACGTTCCGCGAACGGACCAAGCCGAAGAGCACATCGGACTGCCAAGCAATCCCGGTGAAGTGCCGATGGGAACGGAAACGGTGTTGTTGGCCGAGGACGAGCAAGACGTACGGGAAATCGCGCGGGAATTCCTGGAGTCCGGGGGATACCGGGTCATTGAGGCAAAGGACGGCGCGGAAGCAATCGAGTTAGCCACGAAACACCGGGGACAGATCAAACTGTTGGTGACCGACATGGTCATGCCGGGGATGACCGGGCAAGAGCTAGCGGTGCAGTTGCAGGCAGAACACCCGGGTTTGTGCGTGGTGTACATGTCGGGCTACAGCGAACACGCGGCAACGGAAATGGCGAATGCCGATCCATCGGTGCGGCTGCTGACAAAGCCGTTCAGCCGGGCAGCGATATTGCGTACGGTGAGTGAGATCCTGCAGGGGGCAGGGAAGGGGTAAGTGCCGCCAGGCTGGTTCCTTGATGGTCCCCGGCGACGACAGTCGCGATTCCTTGGGTGGAGATGGTTGGCAGCAAAAACCGCTTCGCAGCATGACAAATCGCAGTGAAGTGCTCCTCGGCGGCACGGCGCAAAAGGTGCTGCCAGCACGACAACCTGATGTGGTGAAGTGACGGATATGACGAGTGGAGTGTCCCTGGAGTTTTTTGGGGCGAGGGCACTGATTCGCGTTGGGGAGAATTAGATAGCTAGGACAACCTGGGGTGCTTGCGGTGAAAATCGGTGAATTGCTGGAACGTGCGGCCTGCTTGGAGAGCCGCGGCATCGTCACCCGCGCGAGCGACAAACTGTAAACCGACGGGGAGATTTTTGTCGGTAACGCCACAGGGGACGGAAAGCGCGGGCAGCCCACAGAGATTGCCGATGGCGCCAAGAGGATCGGAGAAGGACAGACCCTTGGACAGATCGAGGTCCAAAGGAGTGGCGGGAACGGGTAGCGAGGCAGCGGCAAGCACATCATGATTTTCGAATAGGTCAGCGATTTTTTGCTGCAGGATTTCGCGAATGCGCAAGGCGTCGTTGTAGTCCGCAGCCGAAATGGTGAGGTTGGAATAGCCGCCGATTTTGCCGAGGGGATCGTTTAGTTCGGCGACCTTGCCGGAACGAATCAAATCACCGAAAGCGGAAGCGCCTTCACAAGAGACGATCAAGTTTGCCGCGTCTTCCCAGGGCCCTTCCGGAAGCGCGGCGTTTTTGACCGAAGGAAAATGGCGTTGTAGGGATTTGTGAGCCGCGTCGGCGACCCTGCGAACGGCGGGATCGAAGTCTTTTTCGCTCCAGGCATTGGTGAGCCAGGCAACGCGCAGGGCTCGGGGCTTGAGTTCAGCGGCTGGGGAGAAGGTGAAGGCAGCTTTGTCGATGGGAAGAGTGCTGCGATCGAGAGGGTCGTGACCAGCGATGGCGGCGAAGATACGGGTGCAATCTTCGGCAGTGCGAGCCATGGGGCCAATTTTGTCCATGGAATAGGAGAGAGCCATGGCGCCATAGCGGCTGACGCGACCGTAAGTCGGACGGAAACCGGTGATGCCGCAAAAAGCAGAGGGACAGACGATGGAGCCCCAAGTTTCCGTGCCGATGGCGAAGGCGGCCAAGGCGGAAGCGACGATGGCGCCTGATCCCGAAGACGAGCCGCAGGTCCAACAAGAGGTGTTCCAGGGATTGTGAGTTTCGCCTTGCAGAGACGCGGAGGCGTACATATAGCCGAGTCCGCCAGCCAATTCGATCATGGCAGCCTTTCCGAGCAGGATGGCGCCGGCGTGATGGAGATGGTCGATGACGGCGGCGTTGTAATCGAAGACCTGGCCGGCGAAAGGCTTGGCGCCCCAGGTGGTGGGCACATCTTTGACGGCAAGAAGGTCCTTGGCAGCGTAAGGAATGCCGTGGAGCGGACCGCGATAATGGCCGCGACGGATTTCGATTTCTGCGGCTTTGGCCTGTTCGCGGGCCAGATCGGGAGTGAGGCGGGCGTAAGCGTTGAGTTTGGGGCCGAGCTTGTCACTGCGCTCGAGGTAGCTTTCGGTGAGTTCGACGGGAGAGATTTGCTTGGCCATGATGAGCTTGGCCAGTTCGCCAACGGAGGCGTAGAGGAGAGATTCCTTAAGCATGCGGTCTCAGGAGGGCGACTTCGGAGGGACGGCGGGGGAGGTTTTCTTCTGGTGTTCGACGAGCGGTTTCAGGTAGAGAGCAGAGGAGTTGCCGTTTTGCAAATTGAATTTGCGAATGCGTTCGACGGTGGCTTGCAAGTCCGAGCACATTCTTTTGATGTTGGCTTTCTGGCTGTCATCGAGGCGATCGCCGTAGAGACTGAGGATTTGGTGATAACGGGACTCGGCTTCGATCTGGGCTTGCGGTGACAGTTGGGGCGGAGGGTTTTGCGAGTTTTGCGGAGCAGCGGGCGAAGGCGAACTGGCAAGAATGGTTTCGGCGGGGGTCAGGGTGGCGGCGGCGGAAACGACAGCGGCACGGCGAGCAAATTGGCGGCGGGAGATGAGCGAGCCAGTCTTCTTGTTCATGGGAATCCCCTGCTGAGTAGCCACAGACAGGACCAGAGCGAGGCTATCGAAACGGGAGAAAGGCGTCAACTGTCCGAAAGGCTAGGAAAGCGGTGGGCAATCCTTGCCGGGGAGGAGTGTGGAGCAGGGCAGAGCTTGCCGGGAGGAACTCGAGAGCAGACGCAGAGTGTGGTTTTCGATTGCAGAAAGAGTGCGAAAGACAGGAGATGAGCGGGCGCCGGAGGTTAGCGGTTTGGCCCGCCTTTTGCTTTGAGGGTGCTGACGGAGCATGGCGATGGACAGCGGCTTCTATGCGGCATACAGCGGATTTGCATCAAGGCTGGACGAGCTGGACCTGTTGGCCAACAATCTGGCGAACACGAACACACCGGGATACAAGGCGCAATACGCCTTCTATGAGTCGTTGCCGGCATGGTTGCAGGCGTCGCTCAGCACGGAGATGAACCAGGCGGTGAATCGCTACGGAGTGCTGGGAGGAGCGGGGCGAGACTGGAGCGCTGGCAATTTGCAGACAACAGGCAACCCGACCGATGTAGCGTTGGAGAACAGCGGATTCTTTACGGTGCAGACGAAGAATGGAGTGCGGTACACGAGAAGCGGGAATTTTCAGTTGAACACGCAAAGGCAGTTGGTGACCGAGCAAGGGGATGTGGTGCTGGGCGACAATGGGCCGATCCAGATTCCCACGGGACAGCCGATGATCAGCCTGGACGGAACGGTAAGCGTGGATGGCGGGGTGGTAGGCAAACTGAAAATCACGGAATTTCCGCAGAACACAGCATTAGTGGCGGAAGGCAATACGTATTTGACGGCGCCCGCGAATGCCGGGAAAGCCGCGAGCGATCCACACGTGCGCCAAGGGGCGCTAGAAAGTTCGAATGCCGATCCGGTGCGTTCGGCGGTGTCGCTGATCGAGTTGCAGCGGACCGCGCAGATGATGGAGAAGGCGCTCTCGATTTTTCACAACGAATTCAATAAGACCGCGGCGCAGGATTTGCCGCGGGTGTAAGCGAGCAGGTTCGAACAGGAGCCGAAAAATGTACCGAGCGCTATACACGGCAGCGACGGGAATGGAAACGCAGCAACTGAACCTGGAGAACGTGGCCAACAACCTGGCGAACGCCAGCACCACGGGATTTCGACGGAGGAGGGTGCAGTTTCAGGACCTGCTGTATCAGCAAATGGTATTGCCGGGGGCGGCATCCACACAACAGACCACGTTTCCGGCGGGGTTGCAGATTGGTTTGGGGGCGAAATCGTCCGCGTCGGAAATTATTCAGCAGCAGGGCGACATTACATCAACGGGCAATCCCCTGGACCTGTGCATTCAAGGACAAGGATTTTTCCAAGTGCAATTGCCGACGGGCGAGTTGGCGTACACGCGGGATGGCTCGTTCAGCCTGGACCCAACGGGAATCATCGTGACCTCGGACGGCTACCAACTGCAACCAGCGATCACGATTCCTCCAAGTGCGACCAATGTGACCATCGGGTCGGATGGAACCGTCAGCGTGCAGTTGCCGGGACAGCAGCAAGCCCAACAGGTGGGCACGATTCAGTTAGCCACATTCGCGAATCCCGCGGGGTTAAGCAGCATGGGGCAAAACCTGTTTTTGGAGACCACGGCATCGGGCAATCCGATTGTAGGGACGCCCGGAGGGAGCGAAGGGCTGGGAACGATTTTGCAAGGGTCGCTGGAGGATTCCAACGTGGACATTGTCAGCGAATTCGTACAGATGATCCTGACGCAGCGATCGTACGAAGCGAATTCCCGGGTAGTAAAGGCGGCGGACGAAATGTTCCAGACAATCAACGGGCTGACCTCGTGAGGGAGGATCACGTGAGCAGCATAGTGAGAACGGGTAGAGCGGCCGGAACGGTATTACTGCAGATGTTGCTGATGGGAACGATCGCCCAGGCGGGGCCAGTGGAGAAGGTGTCGCTAACGAAAGAGAAGGTGTGGAGCGCAGTGTTAGAAGCGGCGGCGAGCCGAGGGATTCGTTTGCCGGACAACTTGAAAGCCGGAGACGTGCAGTGGGCAGCACCAGAGATACGGATTGCGGACGAATCCAGGTTGACGGTGCAGTTGGTGGGCACAGACAAGCTGCTGGGACAGCTACGATTTCGGTTGCGGCTGGCGGAGTACCCAAGTGCGCCGTGGTTTTCGGTGTGGTGCCCGGCAAGCGATCAAGGAGAAGCAAGCCATGTGGCCAGCGCGCACGGGAGAAGATTGGAAAGCGGCGTTGGCGGTGCGGGGCCAGAAGTGGAATTGGTCAGTGTGCGGCGAGCGGCGACACTGCGTCTGCATTCGGAGAATGCCGCGGGGATGTTGCGAGTCAGGGTGCTCTAAGAGGGGAAGTTAGGAGAAGTGGTGCGAGTGCGGGTTGCCGGGAACGGGCACACGCTGTTGGCGCGTGTTGCCGGACCGGACGTGGTAGAGGGGGAATTTTAGGAATACGAAACATGAAAATGGCAGCAAAATTGGGGACCTTTTGCATCGTGTGCATGCTGGTAAGCAGTTCCGCCGAAGCGTGGCCAGGCCTGAGGAAGAGCAAAGCGCCGGGGGCGTCAAGCGTTTATGAGGAGTACCTGGCGAAGATGCGGGCGATGAATCCGGCGGCAGCGGTCACGACAGGGAGTTTGTGGGTGGATTCCGGACCGTTGGCGCTGCTGGCCTCGGACTACAAGGCGCGTAGGCCAGGGGATCTGATCATCATACACTTGGCAGACAATTTCACGGCGGCCAGCGCGGCAGAGAACCAGCAATCGAGGCAATTCGCGGCGCAGTCGAGCATCACGCAACTATTTGGGGCGTTGGCTTCGAACAATAAGCTACAGAAATTGCTGAACGCGAGCTCGAGCCACAGCCTGGACGGAAAAGGGCAGTCGACGATGAGTTCAAATGTGAGTATGAATCTGGCGGCACAGGTTATGGAAACGCTGCCCAACGGAGTGCTGGTAATCCAAGCAGCGCGGGATATTACCTTGGGGAACGATCGCCAGACGGTGTATCTGCGCGGCCTGGTGCGACCGGGCGACCTTGGTGCGAAAGAGGGAGAGATTCTGCGCTCCGTGGACTGCGCTCAGAATGACGGAGGCTCTCTTTGCGAGAACCGTTGAGGCGGGATGCGAAGGTTCAATGACGGGCGTTTTTCAGTTTAACTACGACGCAGAGGCTGATGGCACATTAAAGGCGAAACGGGCTGCTTAGGAGCAGGCCTTACAGAGGCAAGCGGCGGCAAGCCGCCGCACTCCAAAAGAAAGGGCGCTGCGAGGAGCAGCGCCCGGAGTTGGTTGAGCTGTAGTTGGGTTTAGCGCATGCCGCCGCCGGAACCGGCACTGGCGGACTTGGCGTTGGGGTCAAGGCTGAGCAAGCCTTCGGTAGCGGAGACGGCGATGATCGAGCCATCGTGCCGAGTCCAAACCGCGGGGAAGTAGCTCTGAGAGAGCGGATCATCCATGCGCTGCCAGGTTTTGCCGCCATCGAAAGAAGCGACGAGGCCGTGGCGTTGCAGGGCGGCGACGTAGGCGGTGCCGTTGCCAGCGACCGACTGGAAGGAGAGTTCGCGAATTTCGGCGCGCTGCCAAGTTTTGCCAGCATCATGAGAGCCGTACAGGCCGATGTTGCTGGTGATGAAGAGCGAAGAGTCGTCGATGCGATGAATTCGCAGGTTGCCGGAATTGGCGAAAGAAAGTTCCTGAGCATCCCAAGTCTTGCCCTGATCGGCTGAGAAGAGCAAGGTGTGCTCGACGATGGCCCAAACTTGCTGGCCATCCGGGGAAACTTCGACGGACTGGGCGAGCTTGTGGACGACGGGATCGGAACCATCGGCCTTCCAAGTCTTGCCCTCGTCGGAGGAAATGAGTAGACCGCCGGTGGTGGCTGCATACCAGGCATCGGTACCGAAAGCCATATCGTTGACAAGGAAGGCAGAGAGAACGGGAACCGGCTTCTTGGCTACAGGAGCTTTAGCGGCAGCAGCTTTTTTGCCTTTCGTGGTGGTGGCCTTTGCAGCAGGTGTTGGCTCGGAGACGTAGAGTCCAGCACGAACCCATTTGGCGGTAGATTCGTCATACTTGGACCAACCGCCGTTGGCGCGAGAAGCCCACCAGCCAGCCGGAGTGGCGTAGACGTGGCGCAACTCGGTGCGCTTCAGACCGGAACCGAGTGTGGTCCAAGTGCTGCCGCCATCGTTGGTGGCGATGAAAGCGTTTTCGTCGAAGGTCAGGACGACCAGAGCGCGGCCGGGACGATCGCGATCCACAGCCACATCAGAAATGTGCATGTGATGGAAGCCGGTATTGGCGGCAGTGAAGGTTTCGCCACCATCATTGGAGATCTGCACACCCTGGCGCTCGGTGCCAATGATGAGCTTTTGCGGGTTCTTCTTATCGATAATCATCGCGTTGATGATCCAATCGCCCGGAGTGACGCGACGAAAATCCTTTTCGTTGACGGTCTTCCACAAACCGCTGGTGGTGCCGGCGTAAAGAATGTCGGGGTTCGTGGGATCCATGCGGATGAGCTGAGTGCGGCGGAAAACGTTGGGGATGCTGGTGTACTTGACCCATTGGGTACCAGCGTTGAGCGAATGATAGATACCGGAACAGGCGACCGCATGGACGTTATCGGAGTTACTGGGATCGACGATGATGTTCATGACATCGGAGTCGTCGATCATGCCCTTGACGACCGGGAACCAGTTCTTGCCGCCATCGGTGGTCTTCCAAGGAAGGTGATAGGTGCCGGCGTAGATGATGTTGTTGTCCTTGGGATCGAAGGCGAGAGAATCGAAACGGTTCAGGTCCGGATGATTGTCCGGAGTGATTTTGATCCAGCTGGCGCCTTCATCCTCGGAGCGAAACACACCGGTCAGGGAGCCGGCGATCAACAGCTTGGGATTGGTGGGGGACTGCGCCAAGGCGCGAACGGTTTCGTGAGCCAAGCCGATGATGCTCCAGCTGTGGCCGCCATCGTCGCTGCGGTACACGCCGCCGCCGCCGGAATAAAGGGTCCAACTGCTGGCGTAAAGGCGGTTGGGATCGCGAGGGTCGACGATAATGTGAGTGATCACGTCGTCCTGGCCAGCGCCGATGCGGCTAACCAACTGCCAATGGCTACCCTCGTCGGTGGAGGTGAAAACGTGGCCATCGGAGGTGCCGAGAAAGAGCCGGTTGGTGTCTTTCGGGTCGGCCGCGAGGGAAATAACGGTACCGCCCGGAGGGCCCGCTTGCTTCCAGACCTGAGCCGGGACGGGAGTAGCACAAGTAGCGGTGAACGCGGCTAGTGCCAAGGTGAAAAGTAGTCGTTTCATATGCTTGCGATTCTCCTCTAAGGGCAGCAAGGCCCACAAGCGGGAAGTGTATGGAAGTGTGGAAGGAAATAACGCTGGTCGAAAGGCCAGAAAGGGAGCGGGGTGTTCCGTACTAGTACTTTTAAGAGGTGCGGAGAGGAAGGAAATGTGGCAACTTCTTTCCCATAGTGGTGTTCTACCGAGTGGAGACCGTTTCCCGGGTGATGTGGAAGGCTTCCAGGCTCGCGAGAGATGCAGGCGAGCTCTTCAGGGGAAAAGTTATGAACCCTAAAACAGAGTATTGCAAAGCAGGTGCGCTGGCGACGGCGTTTGCTGCACTGCTGTTTTTGGTGGGACCGGCCAAGGCTCAAGATCAGCCTGCGCAGGACCAGCAACAGCAACCACAGGTGGAGCAGGCACCGGTCGATAATCAGGGGCAAGCGACAGATCCAAACATGCAGGCCGAGCCGAACGGAACGAATCTGCCTCCGGTGGACGAGAACATAACGAACGATGAGTCACAGAATCCACCATCGCGTGTGGCACGCATCAGCGTGACCGACGGGTCGGTGTCGCTGCAGCCAGGGGGCACCGGTGACTGGGGCTTAGCGCAGAGGAACCGGCCGGTAACCATAGGCGACAAGATCTGGGTAGACAAGGATTCCCGAGCGGAATTGCAGGCGGGACAAATAGCCATTCATCTGGGGAGCATGACAGCGCTTTCGTTTCTGAACCTGGATCAGAACGTAACCCAGATTCGTTTGCCGGAAGGCAAGATCAACTTCCGGGTGCGGGAAATTCGCGAGGGAGAAAACTACGAGGTTGACACACCGAATCTGGCGTTCACGGTAAAACAGGCGGGAGCGTTCCGGATCAATGTGAACGAAAACGGGGACTTCAGCAGTATCACAGCGATTCGCGGGGCAGGAGAGATTGCCGCCTCGGGGCAAGTTTATCCCGTGAAAGCGGGTGAGCGAGTTGATGTGACCGGAGCCGATGGCGACGTGAAAGTGTCGACTGGCCCCGCACCCGCAGCTGATGCGCTGGATCAATGGGCGCAGAAGCGGGACTTGGGGGAAGATGAATCCGCGTCTTCGAAGTACGTGAACCGAGACACGGTTGGATATAACGACCTGGACGACTACGGCACATGGCAACAAGATGAGACTTACGGAAACGTGTGGGTGCCGAATAACGTTGGCCCGGACTGGGCGCCGTACAGCTACGGCAATTGGGCCTGGGTAGCACCGTGGGGCTGGAGCTGGGTCGGATATGAGCCGTGGGGATTCGCGCCGTACCACTATGGGCGGTGGGCATACTTCGGAGGCCACTGGGGCTGGTGCCCTGGTCCGATATACGCATCGCCGTTCTATGGTCCAGCGTTCGTAGGCTGGCTAGGCGGTGGATTCGGATTTGGATTCGGATTTGGAGTGGGATTCGGGTTTGGGTGGTTCCCGCTGGGTTGGGGCGAACCGTTCCATCCGTGGTATCACTGCGGATGGGGCTACTACCGGGGAATCAACGTCCACAACGCGTACTTCCACAACTTTGGCGGACCGGGAGCGTACCAGAATTTCAACTACGCGTACGCGCATAACACGCACGCAGTGACCACGGCTTCGCGCAGCACATTCTTGAATGGCCAAGCCATCAATCGTGGCGCGCAGCATCTGACGGAAGCGTCGTTGCGAAACGCGCAAGTGGCAAACGGAATCCACGCAACGCCGACGCGGGCGAGCGCGCTTGGAGCGGAGAATATGCGAGGTAATATCGCGACGCCGTCGAGAGGCATAGAGAACCGCAGCGTGATGGCGCGCACTACACCATCTCCAGCGGCTTCACATCTGGCGGCCCGGACAATGAACGGGTCGAGTTTCGGCGGGCGAGCGAACAGTTCGACGGTAGCGCATTCGATGACGAATGCGAACGGAGGGTTGAGCGCAGGCCGGCGATCCGAGCTAAACGCCAGCCGGCCGCCGTACGCGACGCAACCGGGCGGAAATGCCGGCCGCGGTGGATCGAGCAACTCGGTACGCTCGTGGAGCGCACAAGGGCGCACAACGGATTCGGGCCGAGCGCCCCAGGGCTTCGGGGCGGATCGTCCATCGAGCACGATGAACGGATCGCGCAATTTGGGGAACCGGCCGCCGTACGCGGGCAACGGGAACGGAAACACGCAGCGGTACTCCACGAACCGGCCGTCGGGTTCCTATAATGGAGGCGGCTATCGGTCTTACGGCGGGAACCGTTCCTACTCGCCGCCGAGCTACAACCGCGGATATTCCACGCCGAGGTCGTACAATGCGGCGCCACGTGGTTACTCAGCGCCGCGGTCGTACTCCGCGCCAAGGAGTTACGGAGGCGGAGGTTCGCATGGCAGTAGTTCCGGCGGATCCCATGGCGGAGGCGGTGGGTCGCACGGAGGAGGCGGTGGCGGACACGGCGGCGGTGGAGGAGGACACCACTAATTCAGTCCCGACAGTTTGTTGAGTGATTCGGCCCGCTTGCTAACGGTAGCGGGCCGAATTTTTTTGTACATGGTGCATCTTTGGCGACCGCAGATGTAGTTCCACAACTCTTCAGGGCATCCCGTGTTACAGATAATGATGGCGGGCGATCAGGTCAAGTTCCCGAACCAGCCGGGAGCTATCCCTTTTTTATTTTCCTGAGCCGACACCACGAGCGTTTCCGTTGTCGTGACGGAGCTTGGGCAACAGGCGACACGATGAAACACCCAGGAGAGAAAGCAAAATGAAGAAGCGTTCGCAGCATTGGCTGATGTTGTGCGCGGCAGTGTTGATGGCGGGGGTTTTGGCGCCGAAGCAAGCGCAGGCGGATGGAGATGATCCACCGTCGCGGGTAGCGCGGTTGAGTTACGTGGAAGGGCAAGTGTCCTTTAATCCGGAAGGCACGGATGATTGGGTGGCGGCAACATTGAACCGGCCGATCACCACGGGCGACAAACTTTGGACCGACCAGAATAGCCGGGCGGAACTGCACGTCGGGTCGGCGGCGATCCGGTTGAGCGAGCAAACCGGGTTTTCGTTCTTAAACCTGGATGATCGCATGATGCAGATTCGCGTGACAGAAGGGACGACAAGCATTCGGGTGCGGCGACTGGGGCAGGATGAAGCGATCGAGGTGGATACGCCAAATCTGGCGTTTTCGATCCTGAGACCAGGGCGGTACCGCATCAATGTGAACGAGGCAGGAGACACGACGATCATCAACGTTCGCGATGGTGAGGGAGAAGTGACCGGAGGAGGTTCGTCGTACACGGTACATCCCGACCAGCAAGGAAGTTTCGCGGGGACGGACACGGTGAACGCGGACATTGAACCGCTGCCGGAGTTGGACGGGTTTGATTCATGGTGCGATGAACGCGATCTGCGGGAGGACCATTCGGTCGCGCGGCGGTACGTCTCGGATGATGTGATCGGCTACGAGGATCTGGACGATTACGGAGGGTGGCGACCAGTGCCGGATTATGGCACGGTGTGGTTCCCGCATGTGGCGGTGGTGGGTTGGGCGCCTTACCGGTTTGGGCATTGGGCGTGGATAGCGCCATGGGGATGGACCTGGGTGGACGACGCACCATGGGGATTCGCGCCGTTCCACTACGGAAGATGGGTGTTTTACGGAGGAGCGTGGGGCTGGGTACCGTGCCCGCCGCCGGTAGTGGCGGTCGCCTATGTGCGTCCGGTGTACGCGCCAGCCTTAGTGGCTTGGGTTGGCGGGCCACATTTCGTAGCAGGAATCGGATTCGCCGGTGGAGGATTTGCGGCGGGAGTGAACGTGGGATGGTTCCCGCTTGGCCCGCGCGAAGTATTTGTGCCGTCCTACCCGGTGAGCCGGACGTACGTGAACAACGTGAACATTTCGAACACGACGGTGAATCAGACGGTGATCAACAACTATTACAACACCACGGTGATCAACAAGAACGTGACGGTGAATAACGTGAGGTACATGAATCAGGGTGTGCCGGGGGCGGTGACAGCGACTTCGCCGCACGCGTTCACGTCGGCTCAGCCGGTGGGACGAAACTTAGTGGCTGTAAATCAGAAGGAAATAACAGCGGCGCCCGCGGTGGTACGAGCGCCCCAGGTAGTTCCGCCAAAGCAGGCGGTACTGGGGTCCGGGGCAGCGACGAACGTGCGTCCACCGGCGGCGGTGCTGAACCGGCAGGTGGTTGCAAAGAATACGCCACCACCGCCGCCACCGTCGTTTGCGGCACGGCAAGCTGCGATTGAGAAGAACCAGGGCAGGCCGCTTTCGCTGGCGGAAGAGCACCAACTGCAAACGGCACCAACGCGTACCGCGATGGTGAAGGTTGCGCCGCCGGCTACGCCCGGGACGCCGCACTTCAACGCCGTAGGTGGGAACAAGGTGAATCAGCCCGGGCCTTTGAATCCCAATCGGCCCAACAACGTGGGACAGCCCAATAATACCGGGAATCCGCCGGTGAATCCGCGAGTGTACACGGACCGGCCGCCAACATCGCGGCCCAGTGGGACGACGATCAATACGCAGTTGGAACAGAAGCACCAACAGCAGATTCAGCAGTTACAGCAGAAGCAAGATCAGGAATATCAAAAGCTGCAACTGAAACAAAACGAGGAGACCCAGAAATACAACAATAACAACAACGAGACCGAGAAACTGCAGATTCAGCAGAAGCAGCAACAACAGCTGGAAGAATTGCAGCAGAAGCATACTCAGCAACAGCAAGAATTGAAGCAGAAACAGGAAACGGAACACGCCAAGGCTTACAAAGAGCCAGCAAAACCCAAAGGCGAGGAAAAGCCGCACAAGTAAGAATCGGGTCGAGGACGATGAACGCGCGAGTGGGGCGGAGTGTGCGTTGATGGCTGCTGATGCTGAGGCGCGTGAAGACGCTCGAGCAGCAACGAGCAGGTGACGATTCCCGACGAAATCGCGGAGATCCGGCAGGGGTAGCTGCCGAAGGTAAAAAGGCGCACCGCATTGGGCAGTGTGATAATCTTCAGTTTAGTCCGCTATGGCTACCACATCGGTTTCTCCCGAATTATTTCGTCGGGTGATGGGCAGTTTTCCCACAGGCATCACGGTGATCACGGCCGAACGCAAGCCGGGACAGATTCATGGGATGACGGCGAATTCGCTGACGTCGGTTTCGCTGGAGCCGTTATTGATTTTGGTATGCGTGGATCATAGCGCGCGATTGTTGTCGTACTTGAAGGAGCGGCGGCGATTTGGAGTGAATATTCTGGACGAAACCCAGCAAGCGATTTCCGAATTGTTTACCAAGCCGGAGCAGGATCCGGAAGAAGAGAGGCGATTGGGGGTGCGCTTTCGCTGGACGGCCACGGGGATTCCGCTGCTGGAAAACGCACTGGCACATATGGGATGCAACGTTGTGGCGCAGCACATGTCGGGGGACCACACGATTTTTGTAGGGGAAGTGGAAAGCCTGGAGTTGAAGGAAGGCGAGCCGCTGGTGTATCACCGCGGGAAGTATCGGGGGCTGCGGGCGTGAGTAGGTGTAGCGGGGCTGGAAATTGCCTTGATACGGGAGTGCTGATGGTGCAAAGCGGCGGGGAGCCGCCGCACTCGGAAATTATCGCTAGCGTTCGGAGCTGCCGCTCGGGCGGGCGGGCTCGGCGGAGTCACCCAGTTCTTTGCGATGGCTTTTGACTTCGCGCAGGGCGTAGATGGGCTTGTTCTGGGACTCGTAGTAAGTGCGAGAGCTGATTTCGCCGAGCAGGCCCATAGAGATGAACTGAATGCCGCCGAGGAAGGCGACGGCCGCTAAGATCAGCAGAGGACCGTGTTCGGCGATCACGTCGTTGTGAAGCAGCAGCTTCTGAGCAACCAAGAAAGTGCCGATAGCCGCGCCAATGCCGGTGCCCACGAGGCCGAGCAGCCCGAAGAACTGCAGGGGGCGGGTGGAATAGTCAAGCAGGAACTTGACCATGATGAGATCAAAGAAGACGCGCACGGTGCGGCCAAGGCCATAGTTGGACCTGCCGTTCTTGCGGCCGGGATTCGAGATGGGCACTTCGGCGATACGAGCGCCGGTAGAACCGGCGAGGGCTGGAATGAAGCGGTGCAGTTCACCGTAGAGCTGAATTTCTTGCAGGATCTCCTTGCGGTAGGCCTTGAAAGTGGTGCCGAAATCGTGGAGGTCGATGCCCGAAAGCTTGGCCATCATCCAGTTGGCGACGCGGCTGGGCAAGCGACGCATTAACCAGTGATCGCGGCGATTCGCGCGCCAGCCACTGACCAGGTCGTATCCTTCTTCAATCTTCTCGAGAAAGCGAGGGATTTCGTCAGGGTCGTGCTGCAGGTCGCCATCCATGGAAATGACCACATCACCACGAGCAAAATCAAAGCCGGCTTTCAAAGCGGGGGTCTGACCGAAGTTGCGACGCAGGCGGACGACGTTGACGCGACGATCGTGCTCATAAATCTCGGAGAGGACGCGATAGGAATTGTCCTTGCTGCCATCGTCCACGAAAACCATTTCGTAAGGCTCACCGATGGAGTCCATTACTTCGGTAATTTTCATGTACAAGGTGGGGATGTTTTCCTGCTCGTTAAAGAACGGCACAACGACGGAATAACGGATGGGTGTGTCGCTTCGCATACAGCCGTACCCGCGCCTTTCTGCTGCTTTGCCTGCCAACGCGAAAAACTGCTGACCTGATGGTCGGCCCGAGGCCGTGAGAGGCGATTCAGGCCGTATCCCCCGTAAAACGATAGCTTATCAGGCGGATGCCGGTTGTGGCGACAAGTTTTCTGAGGCCGGGGTCAGTGAGGATGTCCAACTCAGTTTGCCGGGACTGCTGGAGGCGCGTAGGCGATTGCCGAAGGTCCTGATCGGCGTAGCCGGGATGACACATGAATTCGGTGGTGCCGTCGGGAAGATTTTTCAAGAGCGTGGCGACGCCCTGGCGGGTCAAGACTCCGGTGTGTGCGATGCCACAAAAATAATCAGTGGTGGCGAGACCGGCGCGATGGGCGATAGCGCGAGCGTCGCGGGCAAGGAGTCTTAGGGCGTAGGCCTGAAGAGTTTGCATCAGCAGGGCCTTGTTTTGCTGGTTGGCACCAGAGAGCAGAACGCGAAGCCTGGTGTGCTCGTGAGAAATGCGAATGGCGCGGATCGAGTGCTTTTTGGCAAGCTGGACGGCAATGGGGAACAGGGCGGGGAGCATGTGCACATGCTTGTGGCCGTCAAGGTGACTGGGAACGATCCCGGAGTCGCGGACTTTTTGGATTTGCGCGTCCCACTCAAGCTGAACCTGGTTGAGATTGAGCTGACGAGTGAGGATGCGAAGGAACAGCGCCTGCGGATGGAAGGCAAACTCATTGGAGTGGTTGAGCAGGGAGCGAACGAGAGATGGGTTGGCGGTGGGTGGACCGTTACTGAGATTCAGGTGGACGCCGACGCCGAGTTCGGGATTGTCGCGGGCAACGTCGAGAGCGGAGGCGAAGGCGAGGCCGTTGGCGATGAGGGAGGCGCTGGTGAGCAAACCGCGGCGATGGGCTTCGAGAATGCCTTGATTGACCCCTTCGGTCCAGGCAAGGTCGTCAGCATTGACGATGAGATTTCGCACGAAGGGGGCGCTCCTGTCCGCAGGGACAGCTACTCTTTCGAAGGCGATGCAGCTTTCGTACCATTGACCGCAATTTTGGTCAACTTTAGCATGGCCTGTTAGAGGCAACATGTCAGTCAACTTGCGCGAATTGCAGCAGGTAGGGGCGAAGTATCGGGAAAAGCGCCGCGGGAGACGCATGAATTCCCGTGTGCCGATCCGGTTGGAGTGGGATGCAGAAGGAGGAAAGCGGCGCTGCATCGAGACTCAGACGAGGATCGTGAATCCTTATGGCTGCATGGTAGTGTTGAGCGATTCGCTGGAGCTGGAACAGCGCCTGGCCTTGACGAACGTGGCCACGCGGGCGAGCAATGCCGCAGTAGTCGTTTGGAAAGGGAACCAACAGCCGGAAGGCTGGGAATACGGAGTGGAATTGATCGCGCCGGACATGGACTTCTGGGGGCTGGAACTGTGACACCTTTGCCGAAAAGCAACGCGCCCGCGGGGAAGCTGAACGCGCCAGCAGCACCGTCGTCGACGGTGGCGGGAAAATCGACGGCCACGGCGGCTCCGACGGCGGGCGGTCAGGTAAAACGCAGCGGCAACACGGAGCGGCCGCAAACGAATGAGGAACGCCGGAGAGCGCAGCGAGTGTTGTTGCGCATGCCGATTTTGATTCATCTGCCGGGCAAAGCGAATCCGTTGAACGGATTCACGCATACAGTGAGCGCGAGCGGGGCGATGATCATCTTGCCGCAGGGATTGTCGCAGGGGACGAAGCTGTCGATCGAGAACCCGAAGACACAGAAAAAGGTGGAGGCGCACGTGGTGAGGCCGCCACAGATGAACGCGGAAGGTTCGCTGATTCCGGTGGAGTTTACGGCGCCGGCGCCACAGTTCTGGAATATATTTTTCCCGCCAGTAACACAATAGCTTTAGCGTGGCTGATAAGGCCGCTCATTGAACGTTGAGCGTGAGAATTAATGTGTTTGTCAAGTTTCCCGAAGTGCCTGTTACTGTGACTCCATAACTGCCTGCCGGCGTACCGCCGCTGCCGCTGCTTCCTGTACTGCCACTGCCTCCTCCACCGCCACTCCCTCCTCCACAGCTGATGACTCCCAACCCCAGCAAGAGAATGAGGCCAGCGAATGCCGTAGCAGCGAGTACGCGTCGCTTGCGGAAAAATATGCTGTAGAAGAACAGTAATGCCATGACCGCCATTGCGCAGCAGAGCTTAAGCACGGGGCCCGGACCGAATGGCCGAGCACCGAACGTTGGGGGAACCTGCTGATGTTTTGTGGTCGTCACCGTAATGGTCGTGGTTCCCCCGGGGGACGCTGAGGACGGACTGGCCGAACAGGATGTGCCAGCTGCCACGAGGCCACAGGTGAAAGTGACGTTGCCGGTGAAGCCGTTGACGGCGGTAACGGAGACGGTGTATGTGGCGGAGTTCCCGGAGGTGACGGTGACAGCGGGAGGCTGGGCGGCAAGGGTGAAGTTGGGATTGTTCACAGTAACATTAGAAGAGCCGGCCCCTGAGGGAGCATAATTCGCATCGCCAGCGTAACTCGCAGTAAACGAATCACTATATTTCATAACAACAGTCGCGGTGGCCTGCAGACCAACCATCCCATTGGCGACGGTTTGAGTTGTGGATCCGGCCACGACAGTGTTGAGACCGCTTACGGACGCAAAGGTAATTTGTCCGGTAACAGGAGGACTCGCCTGAGAGGTGGTGAGCGTAGCGGTAAGAGTGAGGGTGTTACCGGAAAGGATTGTGGTAGCGCTGAGCTGCAGCGATAGGGTTGTGGGATAGCCAACCTGAACAACCTGTACTGGACTGACCGCTGCGGCATAATTGGAGTCGCCACTGTAATGGGCCGTAAGAGAATGAGGACCGATAGTGGCTGGGAGAGTAACCGCGCCGGTGGTATCGATTCCGTCACTGATTGTCCAGCTCCTCAGAGAAGTCGTTCCGTCATAAATCGCAAGCGTACCTGTTGGTGTGACTCCGGAAATATTCGTAGTGCCGTTAATTTCAAAGCTAATAGGCACTCCTACTGGGGTGTTGGAAGGAGCTACCAGCGACAATTGCACTGGGGCCGGATCAACAATGAAAGTGGTTGTCGAGGTGCTCTGTTGGTAGCTGTTGTCGCCGGTGTAGGAGGCGACGAGGGTGTAAGAGCCGCCGGTCAGGTTGGGAGTGAGGTTGCGGGTATAGCCGGCGTTATTGAGGTTGTAGACGCCGGCTCCGCCACCACCGGTGCCCAAGGCATTGCCGTTGTCGGTGAGGGTGACGGTGCCGCTGGGGCAAGTGAGCGAGTTTTCCTGATAGCACGCGGGAGCTGGCGGGCCGGTTGGGCTGGCGACGGCGTTTTTGTCGGTGACATACATACGGATGTAGTAGTTCGATCCGTAGGTGACGGAGGTGGCGTTACCGTTAGTTTGATTGCCGCTGGAATCGAAGGTGGGGATGACGATGAAGGTCTGGCTGGTTTCCTTGGAGACGGTGACGGAGACGGGGGCGGAGTCGCTGGGAGCATTGGTGCCGTCGCCGGCGTAGTGGGCGTAGACCTGGTAATTGGTGCCGCCGGGCAGGCTGTCCGTGGTGCCGTTGACGACTTTGCCGGTGGAATCGAGTGTGAATTGATTCAAGCCTTGGGTGGTGGCGCCGTTGGGCCCAGCAATCGTGGCGATGAGGGAAACCTCACCAGTGGCGGTGCCCGTGCCGCTTTTCGGGCTGACGGTGATGTTCACGGTGACGTTCTCGGCGGTTCCGTGGGTGATTCCGGTAGTGGGACTCAAAGTCAGTGTAGTGGTGGTGGCGACAGTGTTTACCGATCCCCAGTTGGTGGCGAGATTGTTCACGTTGACGGAACCGAGGCCGGTGGCGAGATCGTAACCGGCGGTGGCCATCCAAGCTTCGGTAGAAGGGCTGGCTGGTTGGACCAGGACGCCATTCTGGGTGGATACGGTAGCGCTGCAATTGGGCGAGCCGCCTAGGCAAGGAACGCTGTTGGTGGCTAAGCTGCTGCCGAATTCGGTGGCGATATAGCTGTTACCGTGAGTGACGTCGTTGAAAATGCACGTGGCGGCTTCAGTGACGCTAGAGGCGCAGCTTGCACCGGACTTTTTGGCCAGCGGGTAGAGAATGTAATTGGCGTTGCCCTGGCGCGAAGTTCCGCCGTGGGCACTCTGGTACTGATTCACCAGCGCCATGATGCCAGCGAAGGTTGGGGCCGAAGCGGAAGTGCCGCCAACGATGAGGAAGGTCAGTGCGCCAGCAGTCAGGCTGCAAGGCGACCCGCTGGTGGCATCGGCCTGGCAGACGATGTAGCCGCTGCCATCGAAACCGGGACTGGCGAAGAGCGAGACATCGGGCAAGTCGCGCTGGCTGTCGTTGGGCATTCCGGACACACCCATTTGCCATTTCGGTTTGGCGTAGACAGCGCTGGGACCGCCGCTACCCGCGACGATATTCTGGAATTCCTGGGGGGCGCTGGCGCCGCAACCGGTCAGCGAGATCTGAGCACAGCTTTGATTCCACGGAATTTCGGGGATGTAACTGAGCGCGGACTCGCCGGTGGTGGCGTTATTGGAGGCACTCCAATAAGTGGACCATTTGTTGACTTCATCAAAATCGGTGCCACCGAGTGCGATGTTATAAGGAGTGGAGGCCATGCCACTGACCGCGATGCCTTGGGTGGCGGTGGTGGCGGTGTTGAAATCGTCACAAGCAGCAGAGCCGGCATCGCCGGCAGCCAGGATTGCGGTGATCCCCTGGGCGGCGGCTTGCTGCCAGAGCGAGTTGTAAAAGGCGTTTCCGGCAGTGCCGAGAGCGGCTTCACAGTTGCCGTAGCTCTCGCTCATCACGCCTGCCAGGTTGTACTCAATGATGTACAAGGCGGAGAGGTCGACGCCCTGGGAAGCGGGAGTGGATGCGGAAACGACGAAGTCGATGGTGGCATTGGGCGCGACGGCGCCGGACCACTGCACATCGAGATCGGCTTCACCTTCTTCATCGGTGGAAGTGATTCCCGGATCTTCGCCGTTGAGGATGACGTTGGTTGCAGTGAAGTTCGCGGGAAGGCCAAACAGTTGGCGGAAGGATTGAATATCGGAGACGTTGATGTTGGTCTCACCGACGATGGCGATGGTCTGGCCTGAGCCGTTGTTGCCACCGGAGATTAACCCTGCCGAGTTATAGATTTTTGCGAAATCCGCAGGTCCCAATGCGTAGAGGTCATAAGTTTGTCCGGGCACGGGGAAGGTGAAGAGCGGCTGGAGCCCGGGTTGGCCCGGGACTTTGCGTGCCTGGCCGGCAACGCGGACGTGAAATTGGCGGGGGAAATTGTTGAGGGAGACGATGCCGGCAACGACCGGAGCAAGCGCAAGAGGAATTTGCGGGTCATTGCCGTTGGCAACGTAGGTCTTGCCATTCACTTGGTAGCTGTGAATGGATGCGCCGAAAGCAGATTGCACTTGGGCGGCATTGCCGGAGAATTCGATGACGGTTTTTCCGCTGTAGACCTTGTCGATGGTGAATCCCTGGCTGAGCAGCCAATTGGTCACAGCTTGAATGTCGGAGTCGGCGGGGCCGTACTGCGCGCCGAATTGCGAAGGCGTGAGCCATTGATGGTAGTTGGGTGAACTTTTGTCCTGTTGTTGTTCGAGGAAGGTTTCCAGGGCGGCTTCTTGCAGGTCGCTGCGCTTCAGGAGCAGAAGGATGCGGTTCATGGGTTGCGATGTGGTGACGGCGCCACGATCGAACTCGGGACGGGCGAAAGGATGGACATTGCCGGGGAGGGTGACGCGTCTGGAGTTGTCGACGGGCTCGAGCACGCGTGGAACGATCTGGGAGAAGGTGGAAATTGCCGGGAAGAAGAAAGCCGAAAAAAGCAGAGCCGATTTCCACACACGACTGCAGCTAGCGTTCATAGGCCATCCGGCTTGCAAAGTAAGGTGCGAACAGTTTTTACAGCGAGTTAGGGGGAGCGTAACAGCTTGTTTCGGGGTTGTCCATGAAACGAAGGTAATGATGTGTTACTAGGGGCACGTCACAGCAGTGGTGAGTGGCGAGAGAGGAAGCTAAGAGAGATTCTTCGCTGCGCTCAGAATGACGAATGCTTTCTGTTGGGTTCGTCGTGGAGGCAAGAGCGGGAGCAGGGCTCCCGCACTCCCAAAGCGCGAAAAGGGGAAGAGGTCTTTTCGCGAAAAGCGCAAAAAACTCAAGAGGTCTTCGCTACGCGGACTCCGCTCAGAATGACGAATGCGCTCTGTTGGGTTCGTCGTGGAGGTAAGAGCGGGAGCAGGCTCCCGCACTCCCAAAGGAAATGAGCAGTCGGTGGAGACGCGTGGCAGTTGAAGGTGAAGGGGAAAAGAAAAGGGCGCCGGGAAGCGCGGCGCCCTGGTGATAGTTCACTATTCGAAGCGACTATTGGATTTGAATTGTGGTGGTGCCGGAGGATGCGCCGTAGTTGGTGTTGCCGCTGAAGGATGCGGTAATGGTGCGAGAGCTGCCGCCTCCACCGCCACCCCCGCCGCTGCCGCCACCACAACCGGCAATCACACCAACCAAAACCGCGACGACCAGCAGTCCAGCAAAAGCGTAGGCGCGACGACGTCGCCCTTGAGGGATGTAGCGCAAAGCGATAGCGAAGAGCAGGAGGCTTAGCAAAGCGACGAATGCAGGTATGCGCGGAATCGAAGGAAGCCCCGGTTTCGAAGAAGGGGGCGGATAGAGTGACGAGATGGCAACACTGAGAGTGGCGGTGCATGCGACGGTCGGACTCGTGTTACTTGGCTGGATAGCGGTGTAGGTGACGGTTCCCGACAAGTTCGAGCCATTGCTAGTGAATTGAACAGTGCCGCCGTTGGAGACGCCGCAGGGAGCAAGTGCGCCACTGGCGTTGTTGGGAACGATCGCAGCAGTGAGCGTAACGCTGGTGCCGGAGGTAATGCTGCTGAGGCTGCTGGTGACGGTGGTGGTGGTGGGGTTCTGTTTGATGGTGACGCTCAAAGAATTGCTAGTGGAGCCACCGTAGTTATTATCGCCTGAATACGTGGCCACAATGCTGTGAGTGCCGACGTTCAAGTCGATAGGTTGATCCTCAGCGATTCCGAGATTGTTGAGGGCGGTGGTGGCAGTGGCTGAGCCATTTTTGAGGAAATCGGTGAGCGGGTTGCCGCTGTCGGTGAGCGTGATGGTGCCGGTGGGGCAAGGAATGGCGGGCTTGGTGGTGGGGTAGCCGAAGGCGCAACTGGTGCCATCGGATTTGCTGACAACAATTTCGAGGAAGTAGCCATTGCCAACGCCGTAGATGAAATTCTGGGCCGAGGTGGTCGGAGCACTTGGTGCACCAGAGGAGTTGAATGATACGAAATTCAAAGTGGTTTTGGAGGCGTATCCGGCGCCAGTGACCGCAGAGCTTAGGGCAACGGGAGTGGAGGTGCTGACAGCATAGGTAGCGCTACCGCCATAGGTGGCGGCGACGTAGGCAGTGTTATACGGAAGCCAGCTCGTGCTCACGCTGGCAGTGCCACCAGAAAGAGTAAATGGACCAAATGAACCGAGCACGGTGGCTTGGTCGCTGGCCAGAGCGATCAAGGAGACATCACCAGTGGCAGCGGCTGGAGCGACGGTAACAGTGGCGGTGAAGCCGGTGCCGGAAGGTGAGCCGCCGGAGGGGCCAGACAGAGTGGTGGTGGTGGCGGTGCGAACGGCGCTAGTCCACTTGGTCAGCAGATTGCCGACGTTGATGGAGCCGAGACCAGTGGCGAGGTCGTACATTGACTGAGCTTCGAAAGCCAGGCTTGCGCCGTTATCGACGGCGGGGCAGGTTTGCGAAGCGGGGGTGATGGAGTTGCTGCTGGCAAGGCACTGAATGATGCCGAAGCCGGAGGTGGTGGTGCTGGTGTTGTTGCAGTTGGGGGTGCCGGAATCGCAAGCGACGGAGTTGTTGCCCTTGGTGACGTCGTTGAAGACGCAACTGGCGGCGGGAGTTTGTCCCACAGAGGATTCGCACTTACTTGAGGTGTAATTCGTGTCGGTAGCAGCGAGGTTGTACAGAACGTAGTTGGGATTGCCTTGGCGCTGCCCGGTGGATTGATCGACCAGAGCCATCACCGCGGCAAAGGTGGGGGCAGCGGCGGAAGTGCCGCCGACCAGGCTGAAGTCCGTGTAGGGACTGCTGAGATTGCAGGAGGCGCCGTTGGTGTTGGCGTCAGATTGGCAGATGACGTAAGCAACGCCAGTCTGTTCGCCAGTAACCGGAGGACCTTCGTCGCTTGCGAAGAAAGAAACGTCGGGAATGTCGCGAACGGAATCGTTGGGAGTGATGCCGCTTTGAAACGACGGTTTGGGGTAACCGTAAAGACTGGGACTACCTGTTTTATTGCAGGTGATGTTGCCAGTGCTGTTGTTGACGGTGGAGCTGATGCAGTTGCTGGGACCACCACTGCCCGCGGCAATGTCGCTGCCGTTAGTGGTGTCAACAGAGTTACAAGGAGCAGCGCTGGCAGCGAAGTTAAAGGCGCAGGCGGAGTTGTCCCAAGTGATCTCGGGCATATAACCGAGGGCGGAGGTGACTACGTCGCCGGAGGTGTTAGGAGCCCAATACTTGGCGACATCTGCTGAGCTGGTGGTAGTGGGATCGAAGTCGGTGCCGCCGAGCGCGACGTTGAAGGGCGTGGAGGCGATACCATTGATGGCGACGCCTTGAGTAGCCGCATATGGATCAATGCTCGGAACGGGGTCGCACCCAGCGGAACCGGAATCGCCGGCGGCGACAGAAACGCTGATGCCCTGAGCGGCGGCCTGCTCCCAAAGGGAGTTGTAGAACTGATTGCCGGTGGTGCCTAAGAAGGCTTCGCAGTTTCCATAGCTGTCGCTGATAACGCCAGCGAGATTATTGTCGACAGCGTAAAGCGCAGAGAGATCGGCAGCGTCCGAGACTTGCTTGGGATTGGTGCAGGTGGTTTGCGAAACCACAAGATAGATGTTGGCGCTGGGAGCGAGAGCCCCGGCCCACTCGGTGTCGAGGTCGGCTTCGCCCTCATCATCGGACGAGCCACTACAGGTACTGTTGTTCGGTCCTATTATGCCGGGATCGACGCCGTTGATTATCACGCTGAATTGGCAGGTTGGAGGCAAGCCCGACGTGCAGACCGAACTGAATGCCGGAACACCAAACATGGAGCGAAAATCGACGACATCCTGAGTGTTGATGTTGGTCCGAGCGATTACAGCGATGGATTGGCCCGCGCCAGTTGGGGCGCCGGACCCAGTGGGAACATTATAAATTTTGGCAAAGTCGCCGGGACCGAGGCGGTAATTCGCGGGATTGCCGTAAGTGAACAGCGGCACTAATTCCTTTGAGCCTTTGTATTGGCGATAAAGGCCGTTTTTAGCGATGTACGAATGCTTCGGGAAATTGTGAAGAGCGACGACGCCGGACACGACGGGAGAGAGCGCTTCGGGAATGGAAGGATCGCTGATATTGGCGACATGCTCTTTGTCGTTGACGAGGAATTTGTGAACCTCGGTGTGGAAGGCGTTACGGACCTGACCAGCGGTGCCGTCAAATTCGATAATCGTTTTGCCGGCGGCGACTTTGGAGACTGAGAAACCCTGGCGAGTAAGCCAGTCGGTGACGGCCTGGACATCGGAATCGGACGGGCCAAATTGAGAGCCAAATTGTTGCGGGGTCAACCAGGCGTGATAGCCGGAGGTGCTTTTGGTCTGCTGGGTTTCGAGGAGTTGACGAAGGGCGAGTTCCTGCGCAGGGCTACGTTGCAGCAGGAGCATCATGCGAGTCATGGGTTGGGAATCGGGAACCGCGCCCTGGTCGTACTGAGGACGGGCCAAGGGATGAACGTTGCCCTGAAGAGTGACGGTCCGAGTGTCGTCAACGGTTTCGGTGACGCGTGATGGCACGGGGGGTTTCTGAGCCCGGGCAGCAACGACCGTGGAAGCCGCCAGAACCGCAGACATAACGACACGGCAGAGTAAGTTTAGTCTGTTCATAGTTGTTCCTCGAACTCACCCAACAAGAATTGAATATGCACCCTAGCTCGAACCCGGCAGGAACCGCGTCACCGTCCCCCATGACGCAGCGACGGTTCATGCTTGCGAATAAGATGCAAATGAGAAGGAAGAGTTTGCCACTGATCCTTCGCACCGAAACTGTACTACGGGCCTGTGAGTACTCAAATAACGGTCACGGTGAAGCTTGCCGTTTGGGTTACCCCGTTAGCGGCGCCGGAAATTTGCACCGTGATCGAGCCGGCAATTATCTGGGCGATAGAAGCCGAAGTAGACGCGAGCGTGTGAGCGTCGCCCAAGTAATGCGCGGTGAAATTGTGCACGCCGACAGGCAAAGAAGTGGCCAAGAAGGTGGCCACGCCCGCACTGACGCTGACCGGACTCAAATAGGCCTGGCCATTGTCGTAGAGCTGAACCTGGCCAGTGGGAGTGACCGAGCCACTTGGCTTGACGGTGACCGTAAGGGTCACCGGACTGCCGAAGCCGGCGTGCATGTTGTTCGACGCAATGGTCGTGGTGGTGGTGAACGGGCCGCCGCCTCCTCCCCCGGAGCCTGCGCCGCCACAACCGAGTACACAAGTTGATGCGAGGAAAAATAACCCGCAAGCCAGGAAAAAGTTTCGAGAGTTGTTGGCATGGCCGGCAGCAAAACCGAGAAAGGCGAAGAGCAGGGAGGTGGCTATGGCGGCGGTGGCCGAAAAGGTACGCACGGGCGCGACGTTCGCCGCGCTGGTGGAGGAGGCAAGAGCAAAACTGATCGTGGAGGTGCCGGTAGAGTTGTTCACCGAGACACTAGAAGGCGAGAAGGAGCAGTTATAGCCAGCCGGGACGACGGTGCCTCCGGTGGCACAGGTGAGGGCGACGCTGCCAGAGAAACCTCCGGTGGCGGTGACGGTGACTGTCGCGGAGCCGCCGGAGCCACCCGGGAATGCGAGAGGATTGGGAGAGACGCTGAGACTGAAAGTAGTGGGAGCAACCTGCATGGGGCTGGAAGTAGCCGGCTGCCAATTGGTGTCACCCAGATAATGGGCAGACAGGCTATGAGCGCCCGAAGCCAATTTGAGGCGGGTGGCGTAGACGGCGAGAGGGCCTGGACCGACAGTGAGGTTTTGGGTGGTGAGTAGTTGCGGGGTGGCACCGTCGAGAGAATCCCAAAACTGGATGATGCCAGTGGGATAAGGGATTTGCGGATTCGCCGGGTTTCCGGTCACGGTGGCGCTCAGAGTGAGTTGTCCGTCGGCGGGTAGCGCAGCGGGAGCGGAGAGGTTGACCGTGGGCAAGCCCTTTTGGACCGTGAAGGAAACGGGAGCGCTGGCGGAGGCGGCGTCACTGCTGTCGCCGGAGTACGCCGCATAAAGGGAAGCAGAGCCGGCTTGTGTCCAAGGAAACTGAATGGAAGCGGTGCCTGAGGCGATGGGAGTGGCGGAGGTGCGCGGACCGACGGCGTCCCAGAGGGTCACGGTGCCGGTGGCAGTCGAGGGCGTCACGGTGACGGTGAACATGCCGGTGTCGCCCAGATTGATGGGAGCGGTGTTCATGACCATGGTGGTGGTGGTTTTGGCGCCAGCATCGGCGTTCAGGATGACGGTTTGGGTCAATTCATTCACCGGGTCGCCACTGGAAACGCTGATGTAGTTTGGATCTGGCCCGGCGTTGTAGGCGGCACCGATGACGTGACTGCCTTTCGCGAGGTTGGGAATGAGTGTGGAGGCTTGGGGTAGCGGTCCGAAGAATCCGCCGGCTTGCAGCGCGATAGGAGTGCCAAAGGCGGAGCCGTCGACGGTAAATTGAATCGTGCCGGTAGCCTGGGCAGTTCCCTGACCGGAAACGTCCGCATGTGCTCCGAGAGTTTGGCCAACAGAAAGAGTGCTGGTGTTCACACCAACGACGACGAAGGGCGTGCCCTTGTTTATGGTGAAGGCGAGGGGAGTGGAGGAGCTGGCGTTGAAGCTGTTATCGCCGGAATAGGAGGCCGTGACGGAGTGTGGGCCAGGAGCAAAGGCGTAAGTGGCACCACCACCGGTGAGGAGGTAGGCGGTGCCGTCGGCAGCGAGGCTGGAAGCGGCGAAGCTATTGGAGCCGTCTTGAATGGCAACGGTGCCGGTGGGAGTGCCTTGGGCAGAATTGCCCATGCTGGAGACTTTCAGTTGGAGTGGAGCGCCGTAAGCCGCGGAACCACTCTGAAGGCCATTGATGGTGATGGTGGTGGTGCTGTTTTCCGGTGTGACGTTGAGAGCGATTGAAGGAGACTCGCTGGAGCCGAAGGTGGCATCGCCGGGGTAGTAGGCGAGCAGATTGTATTGGCCTCCCGGCAGATCGGCGACAGCACCGGCAAAGGCTCCAGAGGTGAGCGGGAGAATTTGGGGAGAATCGCCATAAGAATTGGTCTTGATAGAAATGCTGCCAGTTGGCGAGCCGGTACCTGAAGCGGGGGAAACGGAGCCATTCAAAGTAACCGCGGAGCCGTGGACGAAGCTGGTGGGAGAAGCTTTCAAGGTGGTCTGGGATGCGGCGAGTGTGGAGCTATTCCAAGCGGCAGCGAGATTGGCGGCGTTGACGGATCCCAAGCCGGTGGTCAGATCGTAACCGGGACCGGCGGATTGTCCGGTAGTGAATCCGTCGGTGCCGGCATGGGTGGAAGAGCAGCCCGGAGAACCGCCGGCACAGGGCACTTGATTGTTGCCGGAAGTGACGTCATAGAAGACGCAAGAATTTGCGGCGGAGGGAGTGGTTTGAGTGGAGGAGTTGCAAGTATTCGTGGAAGACTGAGCGAGGCGATAGAGGACATAGTTCACTTGGCCTTGAAGGGCGCCATTCTTTTGCTCGACGAGCGCCAGAATGCCGGCCATGGCGGGAGCGGAGAGCGAAGTGCCGCCAATCAGGGTGAGGCCCACAACATTTTGCTGCGCATTAATCTGGCAGGGCACGCCGGCGAGACTGGTGCAGTAAACCGCTTCATCGTGGCCGGTGGCGGCAGCGAGAGCCAGGTCGGGGAGGTCTCGGGCGTTGTCCGCGGGAACGCCGGGTCCGGTTTGCCAAGAAGGCTTGGGGTAGATAGTGCTTGCGCCGCCCCCGCTGGCCAAAAGAGTGAGGTTGGCGGTGCCTAAAACGCAGTTGGTGGACGTGGCGGGTTGGGCGGGATCGCAGCTTTCGTTCCAAGTGGATTCAGGAATGTAGCCGAGCGCAGAGGAATAATCGGAATTGTTGGTGGCGCTCCAAAAGGTGGAAGGTTGCGAGGCGTCGTTGAATTGGGTGCCGCCAACAGCGAGGTTGTAGGGAGTGGAGGCAGCGCCATTCACGGCCAAGCCATTGGCAGCAAGGGTTCCGGCGGTGGGATTGTCACAAGCGGCAGCGCCGCTGTCTCCGGAGGAGACCACAACGGTGATGCCTTCGGCGGCGGCTTGTTGCCATAACGAATTGTAAAAAGCGTTGCCCGCGGAGCCGAGGGCCTGCTCACAACCACCGTAGGTGTAAGTGACGATGGGGGCGAGTTGGTTGTCAATGGCGTAGGCTGCCGCCAAATCGACGCCGCTAGTGGTGTCGGTGGTGCCAGCCACGACAAGGTCGATAGTAGCGCCCGGAGCAACGGCGCCGGCCCACTCGACGTCGAGCAAGGCTTCGTCGGAATCGGTTTCATTGGCGACGCCGGGATCGGGCCCGCTCAGCAGGAAATTGGGATCATTCGATTTGAGTCCGAAAATTTGGCGGAACTGCTGGACGTCGGTGAGTTCGATCTGAGATTGCGCGGTAACCGCGATGGAGATGCCGGTGCCGTCGATGCCGCTGGTGAGCAGAGGTGTGGTGTTGTAAATGGCGGCGAAATCGCCGGGAGCGAGATAGTAGGAGGTGGGAGTTCCGGTGGCGGTGAGAGCGGGGGAAAGAATGGTCTTACGGCCCTGAGCGTCGCGGCCGGCGAGGCCGTTGCTTTTGTGAAACGGTGGAGATTTCGCAAAATTATTGAGGGATACCGGGCCGCGGATGATTCCGGCGAGATTGGCGGGAATGGCTAAATCAGTGGAATTCGCGACGTAGGTTTTGCCGTTGACACGGTAATACCGCATAAAGGTGTGGAACGCAGCTTCGACCTGAGAGGCGGTGCCAGTGAATTCGATCCAACGATTACTGCCGGGAACATGCTCGATAGTGAAGCCGGAGCGCTGGAGCCAAGCGAGAACGGTCTGCAGATCGGCGTCAGCGAGCCCGAACTGAGCGGCAAATTGTTGGGGTGAGAGCCACTGATGAAAGTTGGGGGAATTGCGATTGTGCTGATCGTCGAGCAACCGCGCGAGCGCAGCTTGTTGCTGCGAGGATGGGGATAAGACCAGGAGCATGCGCTGAAGCGGACGACCAGGCTCGACACGGCCGATTGCGTTTGCGTCAATGGCAAGCGGGTGGCGCGTGTGTTCGAGACGCACGAGCGCCGGAGCATCGGTTGAAGTTAGCTGCACCGGGGATTGGGCGAGGAGTGCAGGGCCAATTGCGAGAAGTAAAAGGAAAAGGATCCCTGGCCTAAGGATCTGTCTCAAACAAAGCAACTCTTTCCACCCCTGTAGATCGACGCGAACGGTACAGCGCATAGTCCGGGACAAGACGAGTCGCTAGCACAGCCGAGGTCAACCAAAATGTGTGGGATCTTTCAGCCCTAAGAAGTTTACACAGCGAAGAAGATGGGCACAAAGGAAAATTCTGGCGAATAAGAGGGTTAGTCACAGGCTAATCGGGCGATTGATTGGGGCGATCGAAGTGCCGGCGTCACCATTTTAGTTCCACATTTCCGCCGGAAAGGATGATTCCGATGGACGGTTTCGTGGAACCGTGGTCTGGAGGGAAGGCGATTTCTTTGAGGCCGGTGGGGCGCAGCAGCGGAGCGAGAGCCACGGCGCTGGAGGGCTCAATGACGATTTTCAGGCGCTCCCAGACGAGCTTCATGGTGGCAACAATTTCGGATTCGGAGACCAGCAGGATGCCATCGACGAATTTGAGCAGGATGGCGAAAGTGCGAGGGGCCAAGGAGGCGCGCAAACCATCGGCGATGGTATCGCTGGTTTCGAGATGTTGCAGAGTGCCGGTGGCCAAGGAGCGATAGGCGTCGTCGGCACGTTGCGGTTCGCAGCCGAACACGCGAATGGCGGGACACAGCGATTTTGCAGCCAGGGATGTGCCGCTGAGGAGTCCTCCACCGCTGACGGGAGCAAGAACGGCGTGGAGTTGAGGAAAATCTTCGAGGAGTTCTTTGGCAGCGGTGGCTTGTCCGGCGATGATGCGATCGTCGTCGTAAGGATGGATCAGGACCGCGCCGGTTTGCGCTTGGATGCGAGCAGCGGTTTCGGAGCGAGAGGTGACGTTAGGTTCGCAGAAAGTGATTTTGCCGCCATAGCTTTCGACGGCGCGGCATTTCACCGCGGGGGCGTTTTTGGGCATGACAATGAAGGCAGGAATTCCGCGCCAAGCCGCGGCACAAGAGACCGCGGCGGCATGATTACCGCTGGAATGAGTGACGACGCCGAGACGGGCCTGGTCGTCTGACAGAGAGAAGATGGCGTTGGTGGCGCCGCGGATTTTGAAGGAGCCGGTCTTTTGCAGATTTTCGCACTTGAAGAACAAGCGAGCACCCGCAAGCGCATCGAGAGAACGACTGGTGAGCACCGGAGTACGGTGAATGCGTGGGCGGATCCGTTCGTGGGCTTGCCGGATGGAATCCAAGTCGATGGTGATAGCGGCCGGCTGGGCCGAAGGATTGGCGGTGCGCATGAGTTGAGTGTAGTTGAAGCGAGTGTGGTTGTCAGTGGAAGGGGGCCGAGGAATTGGGTGGGAGAGACTATGGAGTCGAGTTCGGGGGATCGATTTTGGCCGCGCTGGGTGTGAAGCGGCGCATGACAAATTCTTGAAGAATATTGACGGCGGCAGTTTCACCGATGCCGATGAGAGCATTTTCGAAAGTGAGGGCGGCGTCGGTGCGGTCGCCCTCGGGATAATAGAGATTGGAGATAGCACCGGCGGCGAGGCTGCCGATGATGCCGGAGTAGTTGGGCTGCCAGTGGCCGTTGTCGCCTTTGCAGATGACCGAGTTGGCGATGGCATAGAGCACGCGAGAGCGCACAGTGCCTGTGCCCTTATAGAAATAGCGCGGGTCCTGATGAAGGACTGAAGGCAGGACGGCCCCGCCAATGAAAGTGCCGGTGACCAAATCACCGTAGGCGGCACCGTAACGGCGGCCGTAGCCTTCGGCACCCTGACCATATCCGGGGAATTTATCCGTGGCCTGTTGCACACCGGCAACCACGGCAGTAACGCCAAAGGAAACGGGGTCGATGGTGGATTTCCAGGCAAGCTGGAATTTCTGGCGCGGGTTGAGTGGGGCTGCATCGGGAACGTAAGTGACGTAAAAATTGGGGATGACTCCGAAGAGGCGCTGCTTCTCTTGATCCTTGATCTGCTCTTGGGCCAATTCGATGGTGGAGAGTTCCACCTTAACTTCAGTGATGTTGGTAGCAACGGCGAGGACGATGCGGGGCATGACGCAACTTTCGCCCGAGGCGAGATTCCCCGAAGCCGTTTGCGGGGAGAAACCGTCGGCAGTGACGGTGAGATGGAATGGACCGGGTGCGATGCTGGAGAAAGAGAACCGGCCATCATCAGCAGAGAGTTGCTCGAGGGCAGGCGAATCTTCGCGAACGAGTGAGAGATGGGCCCCTGGGACCGCGGTGCCAGTCGGATCGGCAACGGTTCCCGTGATACTACCGGGCAATTGCTGGTCGGGGTGCGCCTCCAGGCCGCAAGCGTCATTAATGGGCGCAGGGTGAATGGTGCTCTCGGCAGCGGGAGGGTTGGTGGGTTGGCCGGATTGAGCTAATGACGGGACGGCGGAAGTCAGGGCAATCGCACACAAAAATAAGAAAACGTGGAAGACGCGCGGCAGGATGGTGGCGTTGCGGCGCGAGTGTGTCAGGCTCAGCGGTGTCCAGGTCGGGTACACAGAAAGTATTTTACAGCCTCGACTCAGGATTTCGGTAAGGTTTGACTCGGGATCGTAACGTAAGGTTGGCTGGAATGATGCTGTACGAAAGGGCAGGAGGTCGAGGGAGCGGCGGGGTTCGGTTGGCCGGCTGGAAATGGCCGCTACAGATGGAGCTGGAAGCCGCGGGGCTGGTTGGATCCATTGGCATTTCCTCGAGGCAAGCGCTGCGAGTTTGGTAAGGCAAGCCAGCCCTGTGCAGCGCCGAGCAGGCACTAAAGCGGATTGCGATAGGAGTCGGTGATGGAGCGATCAAAGCCAGCCAGCACATTAATGTGATTGTCGGTAACGAGTTTCTGTGGAACGGCGGGCGGAGCGTGGAAGCCGTCCAGATAGGCGGCGATGCCGTGGTACAGGCCGTCAGCAATGCGTTGCCGTTGGCTGCTCTCCAGCAACAAACTCTCGTCGTTGGCATTACTGACAAAGGAAATTTCGGAAAGAACGGCGGGCATGTTGGCACCGGTGAGGACGATGAAGGGGGCGTGCTTGACGCCGCGATTTCGCTCTCCGCGGCTGACGAGCTGAAGGCGCTGAGAAAGAGTGTCTTGAATTTCGGCGGCGAGAAGTTTGGACTCGGCAATTTTCTCGTTGTTGGTGATTTTCTTGACCAGGTCCGGAAGATCGTGGAGCGAGGATTGCGTGAGGGCATTCTCGCGGATAGCCAATTGCTCAGCCTCGTTGGAGGTGGCGAGGCTGAGATAGTAAGTTTCGACGCCGCGGACATCGTGAATGTCGCTGGAATTGGCGTGAATGGAGATGAACAGGTCGGCGTCAGCACCGTTGGCAACGGCGGTGCGCTCCTCGAGCGGGACGTAGCTGTCGTCTTTGCGGGTGTAGACCACTTGGGCGCCAGGCATGTTTTCTTCGATCATGCGACCGAGGCGAAGGGCAACATCGAGGCACACATCCTTTTCGAGCAGGCCATGCGGCCCCTTGGCTCCGGTGTCAAAGCCGCCGTGTCCGGCATCGATGACAATGCGGTTGACCTTCAGACCCAATTCGCGGGTGAGCGAAGGCTGGTTGGAGAGAGCAGGAATTGGCGGCTGCAGCGCGTTGGAGATGTCGTGACCAGATGAACGCCTGGGAAGAATTGGCAGCAGTGATGGAACGCCGTCCGGATGGGAGACCATTTGGGAAAAGGTGTTTTGCGGCGATGAGTTGGCGGCGATGACGTCGCGGGGAGCGATGATGCGGGTCATGGCTTTGAGAATGCCGTGAGGCAGGGCGAAGGCGGCAGAAAGCAGGACGACAGCAGCGGCGGTGAGCCAGGCCATAGATCCGGGAAAACCAGAGCGAACTGGGGGCCTATAGGTAAGTTGGACGGGCGGGCGAACCGGCTTTGTTTTTTCGGCAACGGGAGTGGTTGTTTCGCCAGGAGGAATCGCGCCAGGGGTTTCCCGCGAGGCGAGCGGGGGAGTCAGATTGCGATCAGCTTTCTCGGCAATGTCCCCAGAGACGGAGCGCAGGCCGCGAGCGTAGGCCTCGAGAAGGGCGCGCGAACAGATCCTGCTTATGTTCGCCGGAATGCCTGCACTGCGCACAGCGACCACGGCGAGCGCTTCGGAGTCGAAGATGGGGTTACCTTGGTGACCTGCGGCGGTGAGGCGGTGAAGGATAAAAGCGGCAGTTTCCGTGGGCGGGAGAGGTTCGAGGCGATGGACAAGAGCAATGCGATCGTGAAATTGAGCCAGGTTCTTGCGCTGCAATTTTTGAAGAAGCGGAGGCTGGCCGGCGAGAACGATTTGCAGGAATTTGGTGTTGGGAGTTTCGAATCTGGAAAGGAGCTGGAGAGTGGCAAAGACGTCGTCGCGAAGATCGTGTGCATCATCGAACACGAGAATGAATCGCCTGCCGGCGAGCATTTCGGCAAACCAAATTTCGGACAGTTTCTGGCGCATCGCCGGGACGGTTTGATCAGCGGAAGGAATGCCGAGTTCGTTCAGGAGAGTCTGGAGAATTTCCGCCGAGTCGCATCGATGGTGAAAAAACAGGCAGGCCCGGCCGGCGTCCTGGACAGACTGAATGAGCTGGCGGAGAGTGGTGGTCTTACCCAGGCCTGGATCGGCGATCAGGAGTTGATTGCCGCGGCCAGCGAGGACGGCTTCAGTGAGGATGTCGAGGGTCTGGCGATAAACGCGGCCGGGATAGAAAAAGGCCGGATGACAGGCGGTGGCAAACGGCTCTTCGCGCAATCCGTAATAGTCGAGAAACATGGACACAACCTCCAAGGCCCGGAAGCGCGAGGGGAAACGCGCTTCGCCCCCAAATCCGGATTCCAGCATACCTAGAAATGGAGAAAAAGTGCACGGGTCTTCCTGCGTAATTGTGCGGAAAAGTGGAGAGGGCGAGGGAGTGATGGTATGCGGAATGAGAAGGGCAACGTATGGGTACGGGGAGTACTGCCACTTCCGGACTACGAATCCCGGCTTGACCGTGGTTGTGCCTCTGCTAGGCTATCTAGCGGAACCATACTCCGGGCTATATCCTGAAGCCGGAGTGGAGTGGAGATAAAGGTGTCTCCATCGGAACGGCGACAACTGGAGCGCTTTCGGATTCGTGTCCCGCTGCGTTTTCGACCAGTAGGGTTGGCGTCAAGCCCGGCCGAACACTTCGCAGAAACGATGAACATTTCCCGCGGGGGATTCTTTTTTGTTACTTCGGCGCCGTTGCAAGTGGGAATGCCGATCGAGGCGACGTTGACGATGCCACCGGAAGTGACTGGCGGAAAAGCGGACGAGACTCACTGCCGCGCCCGGTTAGTGCATGCGAAAGCGGACGCGTATAGCGATGGAAGAATGGGCTACGGCGCTGAGATCGAGATGTACATCGAGCCGAGAAAGCCAGCCGGCACAGCGGCACAGGTGCCGCACCTGCCGCCACGCGGCGTGAAGCCGTAAATAGCAAGAAACAACAAGCGAAGAACATTCCTGGCGAATCGCGATCAGGGACGATTGGTTGGCGCAGGGACTTCGATGGTGGTTTTTCCCGAGCCGACATTGTCAAAACGGTCGTAGGCACGGACGGCAATGGTGTGTTCCCCGGCGCTGAGAGCGGCCACGCTGAAAGAATAGGTTTCCGACTTGTAGTCGCTAATGCCGTTGGTGGGGCGAAGCAGGATCCAATCACCGCCATCGACGCTGTATTGCGCGCGCTCGATGCTGTTACTGGGATGAGTGGCGGTAAATTGGAGATCGTAGGAAGAGCCTTTAGAGCGATCGGCATTGCCTGAGGAAGGCCGGGCCTCGATCGTGCTGATGGAGGGATTGGTGTTGTCGACTTCGAAACGTTCGCTTTCGCGTTCGGCCTGGAGGGCGAGGTCGGGAGGATTGGAAGGAGAATCGCTGGCGACGATTTTCAAGTAATAGGCACCATCGGGCATGGAGGTGGTGTCCCAGGAATAAAATTTCTGGTCGAGGTTGTCCTTGAGTAGAAGCCAATCGCGCTGGTTTTCACCGCGGAAGTAAATCGAGTACTTGAGCTCGTCATCGTTATCGTCGTGAGCGGACCACAAGACGGATTGATAGCCCTTCTGGGTTGAACCTTGGGGTTGGGGCTCGAACTTAGGCGGCGAAGGATTGCTGATGTTGACGTTGATGTTGGGGTTGGGATTGGGCGCGGGCGGCTGCTTCAATGAGACGGGAGGGGTAATGGTGACGCCGACGGGAGACTGAACGCGGACACCAGGGTCCTGTAAAGCGATGCCGTCGATAGAAGGCGCGACATTGGCCGGGAGGTAGGCAACGCTGACCCAATCGATACCGTCGCCGGGCCGGCCGTCGTGAATGACGGCTTTCCACTGCAGGAACCGCGCGGGAGGCGCACCGACAGGAGTATCCGAGGAAGTATACGGACCGAACCAAGCGGACCATTCTTTTCCTGGGTCTTCGGTATTTCCGGTGCGGACGAAAAGTTCCAGGCGGGGATCTTTGGTGTTGGCACCCTTGGCGGAAGCGGTGGTAGCGGGAGGACCCCACCACTCGATGCGTCCCCACTGGGAGTGCAGCTTGGCATCGAAGGATTGCGATTCGAAGGTGCCTTCGGGTTCGTACTCAGGGCCGAGAGAAAAGACCTTCCCGGGATTGGCGGTACACAGATATGCCTTGCCATTTGCGACTTTGGAGATTCCCGTGATTTGGGCGGCACCCGCTTTGGCCAATTGGGCGTAGACGCCGTGCCCGTCAATTACCAAAAGTGAGCCATTGTTGCCGGTACCCGCCAAGAGACGGCCATCGGAATTGATGCCGAGGGAGTACACGGTTTCGTCGCGGGAGGTCCACAGTTCCTCTGGAACGCCTTCGGGAGTAATGCGGTAAATGGCGCTGGAGATGGCTTGAGGAAAAGCGACGAAGGGGGCGGAAATTGTGCCCGTCTGGATACCCGGATTGGGAATGATGGTGGTGCCCTGAGGCACAGAGATGCTCTGGGGCTGCCCGGGAATGGCGGCTTTGTTTTTCTCGCCGATGGCCGAGACGTAAATGGCGCCATCGGAAGCAACGGCGAGGGAAGTGACTTCGCGCTTGGCGGTTTCATAGAGGATGAAACCGTTGGTGGAACCGGGATTTTTTGCGGAACTGTTGGGGGATTTGGTGATGCGCAAGACGCGGCCATTGGGTTCGGTGCCGGCGAGCAAGTTGCCTTTGGCAGCGAAGGCCAGAACCTTTATGTGGGCTTCATCACTGGCGTAAAAAAGTTGGCCGGCGCCGTCGGGCGAGACGGCGTAGATTTGGCCTTTGTCGCCAGTGGCGACGAACAGGGTGCCGTCGGGGGCGAAGGAGAGGTCCCAGATATATTTGGTTTTGGGTTCGAAGAATACGGTTTTTTCGCCGCCAGGGGTCACCTTGTAAACCTTGCCGTCGGGCGAAGTGCCGACGTACAAGGAACCCTTGGAGTCAAAAGCAATACACTGCGCCAACAATTCCGTCGATTCGAAAACCGTCTTGGGCTTGCCGGCCGCCTCGAAGCGAAACACTTTGGCGGGGGAGCCACCGCCAGCGTACAAAGCTCCCGAAGCATCGGTGCGAAGAGACCAAAGATAAGAGGCGTCGGCGTCGGCGACCAAGGTGAACTTTGGAGCGAGCTCGAGATGGCCATCACTGCGAACCGCGACACCCTTGGGAGTGCCCTTGAGGAACTCTTCGTAGGTGGATTGCTTCCAGCGACGAGTGTGATCGGCATTGCTGGAAATGGCCAAGGCGCAAACGAAGAAGGAAAGCAAGGTGAATCGGCCGGCTGGCTTCCACAGTGGCGCTGGTTTCGCCGGAAATGAGCTGGACGACGATGACGGAGAAATTTGGAAGAGCCGCTTCAACGATTTCGGCATAAGAGAGGTCACCGGATCTGCAAATTAAGTGAAACAAGACCTGAAACGGGGCCACCAAGTCCAACGGATGACTCGCTGGCCAGAGATTCGCGAAGGACCTGGACGCTGCCGGGAGAGGGACGGCCGTCAATGACGCTGATGGCGGACAGCGGAACATTAGGCATTTCCTTGTCGTCCCAGACCATCATGGGAGCGGGAACGAAGAGGCCAACATAGAGGCGGTCGTTGTGACGTTCGCGATTGATGAGGGAAATCAACTGGTCGAGACCAGCCGGCCCGGAGGCGGTGCCGGGCATGGCACCAAAGTTGAAACCGTGGGAGGCGCGGTTCATCCAGTCGGCGTCGGTGACCAGAACCCGCAAGGAGGTGCCGCGGGCAATCTGATCTGGAACCTGGACGGTGGTTTCCTCGACACGAGGCTCACCGCGATAAGGACGAAGCAGGACGCGAACTTTGAGATTTTCGCCGGGAGAGACTTCGCCGGTTTCCAACCAGGCACTATCGATGGTGTAGGAGTTGCGCCCCGGAAGACTTTCGACTTTCAGCGAGACGTGTTCGACGTCGGGAACTTCAAAATTGTTAGTGAAGAGGCGGCCGAAGACGCTCTGAACGGAAATGGCCACGGGCAAGCCGTCGGGCAACAGGGAATCCTGGGGCGCAAAAGTGTTTTCGAGTTTGACCGGCACGTGACCCTTGAGCTGAATTTCGCCGGTGAGGTGCAAGGTGGTGCCTTCCCCGTAAAGGGCATTTTGAACGACGCCATTGAAAGCGGTCATGGCCATAAGAAGGGGAGTGAGTTTGGGATGATTGACCATTTCGAAGTGCAACTTTTTTTCGGTAGAGCCGGTGAGGAAGGTCAGGTCCATAGGAATCATGGGGGGAGGAGGGCCCAGTTTGCCGGTAACGGCGGCGAGATGGTCGGTGGTGATGGTGCCGATGGCGGCGCCGGTATTGACAATTTTGGTGGAGGCCAGGGAAGAGGAAAGCGTGGTGACGACAACGCTGCGAGCCATGGGCATCTGGATATCGCCCAGGTTGAGGAAAGGATGGCCGCAGAGAAACACACGGTCGGAGGTGACGGCAGTTACGGTGCAAGCGGCGCTGACGGACATGTCGCCACGGATGAGCACCATTCCGGCCATATCGCCAGGGCTGAGATGGGCGTGGGCATCGTCTTTCTGGTCGGGGAGCGTGCCACCTTGAGTGGCGACCAGTCCGTAGGACTGCAATTGGGAAGCGAACTGCTGCAGGGTTGACGATTGAAAACCCGAAAACACTAGGGGAGTTTCGATGGGTTCAAGCGCCGAACCGCTGGGCAGGGTGATCTGTGCCACAGCGTCCTTGGACAAGGCGTAGCGTGGAGGTCCGGCTTGCAAGGTGGCGCCAGGAAGCGGCGGACGTATGACGTCTTCGATGGGAGTGACTCCAGCGATGGCTTCCTTGGTGAAGATGCCGAGCTTTAGCGAGAGGGCTCCGGCAAGTTTGCCTTCGAGGTAGACCGGGCTGCCGCTCATGCCCGCGACCACGCCGGTGTGTTCGACTTTTGGACCTTTCAGTTCGACCAAGATGATGGATTGCTTTGGGCCCAGGAAGTTGGGCATGACGCCCAAAACCTGGAGGTCAAATTTTTCAACCTGATCGCCGGAGAAGATGGTGTAGGCATAGCCCTGCATGCCAGCGCGGACTTGATCAACGGGCAAGATGTCGGGGGATTGTTGAGGAGCGGCAAGAGGGCTGAGAACGGCACAGAAGAGGCAGGCGGCAGAGATGAAGGTGAAACGTGAGAAAAGTCGGCGCATAGCGAGATTGATGTAACCCCCGCAAGAAACGAGCATAATACCGGGCAAGGCGGCCCAGAGCAATTGAACCGGTGGGTAGGCCGCTCTAGTCCAATGGGTTTAGAGGTCCTAGACCGTGACTTGGTTGTTAGTGGGCATATGGGCGCAGGCTTGAGTCTACGCTGCGAGGGCCATGTGGCTCAACCAAGTCCAGAGGCGAGGCGGGTGCGGTCTGTGAGGCGAAGATGTGGCGCAAAGCTAGCGGTGTGTGCGAGGATGTACGCCCAGGAGAGGAGCCATGGCTGAACAAACGAGAGAAGAACTGCTGGCCAGAATTGCGGAACTAGAGAAGAAGACGGAGCGGCCAAAACGGGGGACGTTGGAGTTCCGAGTCGGGGAAAAAGGCGGAGTGAGCGTGTACGGGCTAGGAAGGTTCCCGGTCACGCTGTACTACGAACAATGGATCCGGCTATTGGACGTGGGTAATGATCTGCGCACGTTCCTGGAAGAGAACAAGCACCGGCTGAAGCTGAAAGAACAGGGTGGTTGATTGCGCCGGTACGTGCTGACGAGCACAGCGCCAGACCTGCCGAAGACAAAATAGTCTGACAATGAGTCAGTCGCGATGATGCATGGCGAAGATTTTGGCGGTGCCGTCTTCGTAGGGATAGATGTGAACCATCCAACCGAAAATAACGGGATAAAAGGTGCCACCCGAGGCATTGCAGGCTGATTTGGTGGAAATGGAGCCGCGGAGACCAAACCTGGTCCAATCCGCGTGACGGCGGTTGCCGCGAGGCGGCATGCACAAATTGGTGTGCTGGTGCCAAGTGGCGACACTAAGAGGGACGCGTTGGTCTAGTTGATCCTCGGTGGCGTTCTTGGGCATGGTGTACATAGCGCCGACGAGATCGTAGCCGGTCGCGGTCTTCTTGTAGAGCAGAGAAGTAGGACGAGCGGGATCGAAATCGAAGGCTTCCAAAAATCCATTCTCATAATTGGTGAAGTGATATTCCTGCTGCGGAACATTGGGCATGAAGATCCTGTAGCCGTCGTTCAAGGCGACGCGATAGTCCTTGTACTTCTCAATGCCGGCGCGAAGCTGTTCGACAATGTCGTTGGCGCGGTTCTGATCATCGGGATTGGCGGGCCGCAGCTTGGTCATGTGCATGTGCGGGGTATCGCCGGTATGCATGTGCTGCATTTCAACCATGGCATTATGTTCGCCGGTGGAGGCGTCCTCTGAATCCATAGTCATAACGGAGGCGGGCGGTTGATCGGTGGTGTGAGAATCCTGAGGGGATGGCGGAGCGGTCAACGGCACAGCGGGCGCATGATGACTGGGGATAGCGGCCAGCAGGACTCCAACAAGAAAGAGGGCGGCAAAGGCAAAGGCGGCGTTGGTGAGAAGTTGTCGCAGGGTCTTCCGGGCGAACATGCAACCTCGCTAGATGAAAAATCCGCAGGGCTCAACGAGGCGGCCTGCGGTGATGGGAGTTCTCTTTTCATGATACGCATGGGGGTGAAAATAATTTTGCGAGGATTTGCGCCGCGGTTCGCAAAACAAACTGTCCGCGGGTACAGTGAAATTTTTGTGGCGAGTGGGCCAGTGAATCCTGGCCGCTGATCCAGTGGGAAGAAAGAGCGCGTGCTAAACTGGCAAGCATCGTGAAATCAGAATCAATTCAGGCGATTAAAGGGCTGTCCGGGGAGATCGAGTTGCCCGGGGACAAGTCGATTTCGCACCGGTATGCCATGTTGGCGGCGCTAGCGAAGGGCACGAGCGAACTGCGCAATTTCGCGGCGGCACGCGACTGCCACAGCACGCTGGGATGCGTGAAGTCGCTCGGCGCAGGCGTGAAGGAGGAAGGCGCGACGGTGCACGTGAGCGGCCATGGCCTGCACGGATTGAAGAGTTCGTGGCGCACGCTGGACGCGGAAAATTCGGGCACGACAATTCGGCTGTTGTCGGGAATCCTGAGCGGGCAGACGTTCGGGAGCAAGATAACTGGGGACTCGTCGCTGCAGAAACGGCCGATGAAGCGGGTGATTACGCCGTTGCGGGAAATGGGGGCGGAGATTCGAGCGCGAGACGAGAATTTTCCACCGCTCGACATTCGCGGGGGCAAACTGCACGGGATCGAGTATCAAATGCCGATGGCCAGCGCACAAGTGAAGTCGGCGGTGCTGTTGGCGGGACTGTACGCGGAGGGGGAAACGTCGGTGACGGAACCGGCGTCGACGCGCGATCACACGGAACTGGCGTTGGCGGAATTTGGGGCGGGAGTACGCAAGCAGGGGCGCACGATTTCCGTGCATGGCTTGAATGGGGATGCGGAGCTTCGACCGATTTCCACCGATATACCGGGTGACTTGTCGTCGGCGGTGTTCTTCATTGCCGCGGCATCACTTCTGCGGGAATCGAACTTGTACATAGGGAACGTGGGATTGAATCCAACCCGGGCGGCGATTCTGGACTTTTTCAATCAGATGGGCGCGGCGGTGAGCGTGGTGAATTTGCAGACGAAGCAGGGCGAGTTGGCAGGGGACCTGGCGGTGAAGGGCGCGCAACTGAAAGGCGGCGTGATCGCGGGCGATTTGGTGGCGTTGGTAATCGACGAATTGCCGATGCTGGCGGCACTGGGTCCTTATACGGAGCAGGGGATTGAGATTCGAAATGCCGCAGAATTGCGCGTGAAGGAAAGTGACCGCATTGCCGCGCTGGCCGAGAATCTGAAGCGCATGGGGGCAAAGGTGGAGGAGCGGCCGGACGGATTGCGAGTACAAGGCCGTGGCGGGGGAAAACTGCACGGCGCAGAGATCGACCCCAGGGGAGATCATCGCATCGCGATGGCGTTTGCTGTGGCTGGTTTAGGCGCATCGGGGGAAACGCGGATTCTTGACGCAGACTGCGCCGCAGTATCGTACCCGGCGTTTTTCGCGGAATTGCGGAGGCTTTCAGAATAGCGGGTTTTCTGATTGGATATCGCGAATGATCAGCCAGCGAATGTGCGATCGCGCGCATTGTAAACTGAACAAAAGTGTGGCCGTAGGCGGAAGGATTGGTTCATGTGGCCTACAATTTTGTTCGGGCTGTGGTCCTCAGGTTCCATCACATTTTGGTTGCTGCTGGCCTGCATGGCGGGAGTGATCGCCGGAGCAGTGCTGTTCTTCAAAGGGTTCGGGATGCTGCGATTCAAGCGGCTGATCCTGAACACGCCGCTTTCGCGGATCCACAGCGCGTCGATTGGGCTGGTGGAGGTGACCGGAAACCCGGTGGGCCCTTATGTGCTATCCGCACCCATTACGGGAGGTCCCTGTTACTACTATCGAATGCGCGCGTGGCAATGGGTGGAATCGGAATCGGGGAAGAGTCACGAATGGAAAGCGGTGCTGGATGAAAGCTTGCACGTTCCCTTTTTCCTGGAAGACAGTACGGGCCGGGTGCTGATCGATCCGCAGGGAGCAGAGCTGGACGTTCACCGGAGTTTCCTCGATGAGGTGGGCGCTTCGTTCTTTCGCACTGAGGGGCTGTTGCCACCGAACATCCGCGATTTTTTGGTGAAACGCGGACTTGTGCCGTACGAAAAAATCCGGTTGGAGGAGCGGATCATCGCGCCGGGATTTCCGTTATTCGTGTTTGGAACGCTGGGGGAGAATCCGGCAACGCAAACGGGCCCGGTGCACACTGGTTCGGGTACAACGGCGAGTGTTTCGGTGCGGGGGCCGAGCACTGGCGGGTTTGACGGGCTCACGTTCGACATGCGCACAAATCTGTCAGGGCGTACCGCGGCTGCGATGGGGAAAGTGCTCAGCCATGTTCCGGGCGTGCTGGTAGAAACCAGCGAAGTTGAGGTTGCCGGGGACGGAGACCGCACCGTCAGTCCAGACCGCGCGCGAATCGTTGTTGCAGGGAAAGTGCTGCCGAAATCAGCCCAGCCCTCGCCTGACAAATCCGCGTTTGGCGAGTTCGATGCGCATCCAAGTGTGGCGATCAGCAAAGGCGAGCGGCACGAGCCATTCACGATCTCGGGATACAGCCAAAGGGAGTTGGTAGGCAAGCTGGCATGGAAGTCAACGTTATACATTTGGGGCGGGCCGGTATTGGCGATTACTTGCCTATATTGCCTGCTGACACTGTGGAAGTTTGCGGCGTTTTGATGAGCGGGAGTGGATATGGGGCTGATTGCTAGTCTGGTGCTGCTGTTCGCAGTGGGTGGCGCGCTGACTTACATAGGAATGATTTACAACGGGCTGATCGCGATGCGAAACGACATCGATAAATCGTGGGCAAATATTGACGTGCTGCTGAAGCAAAGACATGACGAGGTGCCGCGGTTGGTGGATGTCTGCAAGGGTTATATGCAATACGAGCGCGAGACATTGCAAGCGCTGATCGAGGCAAGAACACGGTATGCGACGGCGGCCACACTAGAGCAGAAGGCGCAAGCGAGCGGAAACGTGAGCGCTTCGATTGGAGAAGTTTTTGCGGTAGCGGAAAAATATCCGGCGTTACAGGCCAATACGTCGTTCCTGGAACTGCAGAAACGAATTTCCGAACTGGAAAGCCAGATTGCCGACCGGCGCGAGTTTTACAATGACGCGATTACGATTTTCAATACGCGACTGCAGCAAATGCCGGACGTTGCGGTGGCGCGAATGTTTGGGATCAGGCCGCGATTCATGTTTGTGGTGAGCGCGGCGGAAAAGCAGCCGGTGAAGCTGGAACTGAGCGGAAAAGATATTAGATAAGATTGCCCCCGCCAGACGCGGGTTCAAATAACGAACCTGGATACCCTAATTTCACTAAACGTTCAACTCGGGCAACCCGCCGGTTAGCAAGGGTTGAGGCTCACTCTTCGGTAGAGGGGGGAACTGGAGGATGGGGAGTCTTCGTCAGGGGAAGAGGAGCCGGGGCAGGGGTTGGGTGAGGGGAAATAGAGATTCGCTGCAGGTCGATGTTGCCATAGGAGGTTCGTAGAGTGATTTTGGGGCCGTGGGCTGAGCCAAATTTGGCGGCCATGCTGGCGTCGCCGGAAGGAGACTTGACCGGACCGAGACCGGGAAATTCGGAGTTAATGTCGCAATTGTGGCAATCGGCTTGAATATCGAAACTGGAACTGCCGGGAATGCTCAGGGAAATTCCGGCGGAGGAATTGGTGATGGTGACATCTTCCCTGGGCACGGAAGTGAAGCGCACGGTAGTTTGCGCGTTGCGATTGTCGATTTGCACTTTACCACCGGGATTTTCGAGGGTGACCTCGGTGTCGCGGGTGCGCAAGGAGACATTCCCCGGGGCATCGATGATGTCGAGATTGCCGCTGCCCGCTTCCATATGTCCGGAAAGCGAGGAAACGGTCAAATCGGTTCTGGGGGAGATCATGCGAACACCCTTGGCAACTTGGTCGGCACGGACGGGCCCATAGAAATCACCCTCGAGGGTCAAACTGCCGGAGGTGTTATTGACCTCGATGTCGCCGCCCTTGCCGGAAATACGCACATCGCCGTTGGTGTCGGAAATCTTGATGTCGCCTTTTCGAGCGTCGACGGCAACTTCGCCGTGGGTGCCGCGGACTTCGACATCGCCGTTTTGGTCAGTGACGTTGATGTCCGCGAGGAAATCGGAAATCAAGACATCGCCCTTGTCGGTTCTGACGGTGAGAGGAGATTTCTGAGGCACGGAAATGTCCAGATCGACGGTGATCCGGGCGTCGGAGGCGTCATAGCCGGTGGGGTGAATGTCGAAGTTGCCGCCGTTCTGAGTGATTTGAACGTTGACGGGCTTGGCAATGCGCTCCGCTTCCGAATCATTCCAGGCACGGACATTTTTTTTGGCCGAGACTTGAATCTGCGATTGATCGGAAGCACGAACGGTAATGTCGCCACGAATGTTGTGAACCAGGACTTGGGAATTCGGGGGAATGGTTTTCGGAGGGACATCAAGGTCGTACTCGAAATTCTCGCCGGGAACCTCGATGATGCCGCCGAGTTTTTCTTTACCGACGTCAACGGCGACAACGATGCCCATGAGCGCCAACATGCCCACGACCAACAAAACTTCGCCGCCAGTGATGGCACCGCCACTGCCGCCAAAGCGGCGGCCGACGGTGCGCTCATACAACTTGATGAGGCCCCAGAAAATAATGAGCAGGGGCCACCAGCGGGTGAAAAAGGAGCTTAGTTCCAGATGTCCGTAATTGTGCAGGAGCAGGAGAATGCCTACGGAGATGAGGACCAGGCCGGAAAAGAGGCCACCGCTGCGCGACCGGGCGGGCGCCATAATGGTTATTGCCCCTGGCTGCCGTAGGACGGAGGTTGAGGTGGCGCGTTGGGGGGAACGGAAGGAGGCGGAGGAGCGGGAGTGCGGGGATTGGTGTCAATGTGGCCCTCCCGAGGAGCCATAGAGGAGGCGAGCAAGAGAAGGCCGATCACGAGCAACAGAACGGGCCAGGTATTGCCAAAATCGAAGGGACCGCCACGAACCTGGTGCAACAGGAAGAGCACGCCCAGGGTGATGAGAATAGCGGGACCCATCAGCCCGCGAATGGTGCAACTTTGGCAGCGGCAACGCAGTTGAGCGCTCATGTGGTTGCTCTCCTCAATTCTGGCCGCCCATGCGATTCCTTAGCAGCAGCACACCGATACCGATCAGGATCAGCGGGAAGATCAATTCGCGAACCCGGAAGAAATCAAAAAACCCGAAATTGTTAAGCAAAAAGAGGCCGCCCAGAGCGATCAACAGAATGGGGCCAATGGCGCGCTGCTTGGTGATATTTTCCAGCGGGTCTTGATATTTTTCGCCAGTCTGGCGGGCTTTCAGGGTGCGCACCGCGTCGATGGCCATGTAAAACGGGAAAATCACCAAGGCGCAAATGAGCACGGCTTGCGCGCCGCTTCCGAGATCCAGACTGATGCCGAGAATAATGCCGGCGAAAATGACGATGTGCAGAAGCGCTTTGTTGTATTCGCCGTTGTAGACCGCGCCTAAGCCGGGGATCAAGCCCAGGATGAAAGCCAGAACGGGTGAGGCAGGAGCAGGGGAACCGGGAGCGGGAACGCCCTGGGGAATGGTTGAAGGCGCTACGGGAGCAAGGGTTGCATCAGTCACATTGGAAGCAGGCGCAGTGGCGGCAGGATTGGCCGGAGCAGGCGCGGGCGGCAAGCCCACGACGTGGGCAAGGCAGTCTTCGCAATACAGCACATCCCGAATGGGCCGAACGCATGCCGGACACAATGGCTTGCCACAGTTCCGGCAAAATCCCGATGCATCGATATCAGGATGCACCGCACATTTCATCGAAAGCTCCTCTCCAAAACAACGGGCCAGTGCGCGGCCAAGAGTTCGGCCTGGCGACCAAGATCATTGGCGCGATTTTGCTGTTTGGGTTGAACGCGGGTGTGATCATCGGTCTGTCCCGGGTGCTTCTCGGAAGGCGGCGGGGCATTGTCTTCCGGAGCAACCTGAAGATTATCCTGGTCCTGGCGCAGGCGGGATTGGATTTCGTAAACCACGCGCAGATCGCTGACGTACTTCACGGTGCCGGCAACGGCCAAGTGCAGACGGCGGTCGGCATTGTGATAGATGTTCGCCGGCTGAAGATCCGCGAGCTTCGGTTTGCGCAGAGAAATCCCGGATGCGCTCAACAGGATGAACAGAGTGGCAAGGACGCTTGCGCTGCCATAGGCGAATTTGGGAGTGGCCAAACCGGCAAGGAATTTGCGAAATGCCTGCCAGCCGGTGACTTTTTCGCGGGGCCCGAGAGTGTTATCGAGGATCGAATAGACCAGACGCGGAGGAGCCTCCAGTTCCTCCATGGAATGCAATTCCGTTAGAACCGTTCTTACGCTGGCGACGAGAGGAGCACATTCGGCGCAGGTCTGGAGATGGGCCTCGAAGGCTTCCCGATCAGGCGCCGGCAACAGCCCTTCCAAATAATCGCTCAACAGAACTTCGACTTGATCACATGTCCAGGTCATGGTTCGACCCCCACTGGCAGGGTGGGCGCTGCCCCTAGAAATACCAGATTCCGTGAATGAGCGCGTAGCGTCATGATGGCCGGACTCCCATCTGGGACAAGATCTTGGCCAACTCGATGCGCCCACGATTGATGCGAGACTTGACGGTGCCTTCCGGCACAGCTAAGACCTGCTGAATCTCGGCGTACTCCAATTGCTGGAGGTCGCGGAGAATGACAGCCTCGCGTAATTCCGGGGAAAGGCGAGTAAGCGCGGATTGCACTTGAGAGCCCAACTCGTTCATCAAAGCCTGTTGATCCGGACGACGAGCGGAGGATTCCTTGTTCTCGACCACGGGCATAGCATCGTCGAGCGAGTCGGTCTGCCGGTCGCGCTTGGTGCGACGATAATGGTCGATGAGCAAATTTCTGGTCACGCTGGTCATCCAAGTGGCAAAACCACCGTGAGCGGAGCGATAGGTTCCCAAGGTGCGGTAGACCCGCAGAAACACCTCCTGGGAAATATCCTCGGCTTCGGTGCGATTGCCAACGAAGCGATAGCAGACATTGAAAATGCGACGAGAGTGACGACGTACAAGTTCCTCCCAGGCCGAGCCATCGCCCTGGAGGCAACGCTGGACCAGTTGGGGATCCTGCTCCAAGCTTCCTTAGCCCCATTCTCCAGTAACCTGCTCAGGCATAACCCTTTAATGGGGTTACTCGGCCTGTCATGTAATGGAACGAAAATTGCCCCCAAAATGTTCCCCAACACAGGCGACCCACCGACCAACCTGAGAGCATCTTACAGCGGCCGGGCACCGGGAACAAGACCTTGGGATTGAGTTGATTAGCGAGGGTCGAGAAGGAGCGGGAAGAGGCGCTGTGGAACACAAAGCGATGCTGCACTACACGTAAATTCGAAGGCGAATCAGGTTTGCATCTTGGGTGGAATGTGGCTACGCTGCGGTATATGTCGTCCAAGTCGAGGAAATGGCTGCTCATCGTCGTGGCCGCGGCGGTGGTTGGATTCCTATTGTACCGTTCCAAAGATTTGCTGCACCTGGGAGAGTTTAGCGGGGCGAAGCTGTGGGAAGCGCTGCGCGGCGCAAACTACGGGTACCTGCTGCTCGCGGTGGTGACGATTTACGGATGCTACGCCGTGCGCGCGCTGCGCTGGCAGCGTTTCCAAATGCACGTGGGGCGTGCCAGTTTCTGGAACATCTACGGAATGAACCTGGCAGGATTCGCGGCGATTTTTCTGTTGGGCCGGCCCGGGGAGCCGGTCAGGCCATTGCTGATCTCGCGGAAAGACAAAGTGCCGGTTGCCGATACGTTTGGGATCTACACGCTGGAAAGGATTTTGGATGGAGCGTCGACGGCGGTTTTGGCGGCGATTGGGCTGCTGGTGTTTGAATCTGCCGGGCACGCTGGGGCAGAGGGAACCGGGTCGGCGTTTGAAAAGGCGGCGAGGACGGCAGGCACAGCGTTTTCGATAGGAGCGATTGTTGCGGTTGCGGGACTGGTGTATCTGCGGCTGCACGGTTCGGCGATGCTGGAGCGGCAGTTGAGTGGCTGGTTGAGCGCACACGGCTGGAGGGCAAAGGTGGCCCGGATTCTGCTGGGGTTTGCGCGAGGAGTGCAGACGGTGCGGAGCTGGGGCGATGTTTTTGCCGCGGTGTTGCTGTCCCTGATCCATTGGGTGCTGGTGGTGTTTTGCTATTTTCTGGTGATCAAAAGTTTTGGAGGGCGGCTGGGAGAGATGACGTTTACGGATGCCATGCTGGTGCTGGTGTTCACGTTGGTGGGATCGGCGGTGCAATTGCCGGGAGTGGGTGGAGGGTCGCAAGCATTATCAATAGTGGCGTTCACGAAATTGTACGGAGTGGCACAGGAACCGGCGGTGGCGGCGGCAATGGTGCTGTGGTTCATAACGTTCGCGTCATGCGGGTTTGCGGGGATTCCGTTGCTGCTGAAAGAAGGCTTGTCGCTGGGCGAACTGCGACGCATGCGCGAAGAAGAGAGGATGGAAGTAAACGCAGAAATATTGAAGAACCCGACGGCGTCCGAAGAAGGACTGTGAGTTCGCAGCAGCGGACTTCTCCCGTGAATTCCCAAACAAGCAAGGCAGCAGAAGAACGAGCAGATCCCACGCGTTGGGAATGACGGGCGGTATCAGCGTAGAAAACAATGCGCGAGCGGGCGAATCGCAGAGAGTGCCGCGAAGCTGGCGCTACGACGTACTGCGCGATTCTGTTATTCTCAAGCGTAATACGTCAGGAGAACCCCGGAGTGAAGTGTCCTTTTTGCGCGCATCTGGATGACAAGGTAATCGACTCACGCGAGGGCCGGACAGGCGACACGATCCGGCGGCGGCGAGAATGCTTGAAGTGTTCGAGGCGATTCACGACTTACGAGCGCATCGACGAAATTCCGTACATGGTAATCAAGAAGGACGGGCGGCGGGAACGGTTTGAACGGCAGAAAATCCTGCAGGGCTTGTTGAAGGCGTGCGAAAAGCGGCCAGTGCCAACGCCGAGGCTGGAAGCGATCGTGGACGAGATCGAAGGAGTGGTGCATGACGCCACGGAAAGAGAACTGACCACCACGGAAATCGGGGAAATGATCATGCACCGGCTGAAGAAACTAGACAAAGTGGCCTACGTGCGATTCGCCAGCGTATACATGGATTTCAAGGATGTGCAGGAGTTCATGTCGGAGTTGAAGAACCTGCTGAAAGACCGTGCGACCAAAAAGTAGTGACCAGCGATCACGGATCAGAAGCAGGTTCGATGGCGTGCGCATTCCCCAACTTCCGTCATTTCGAACGGAGTGTGCGAAGTGAAATCCCTCTTCGATCCGTGCGTCTTGTCGACCCCGCAAGAGCGATAAGTTTCCACCCCTGGTCACTCATTACGGATCGCTGATTACTGATTACGGATTCCCGGTAACTGATCGCCAATCACCAAATCCTCACGCGCTCCCCGGGCGCCAAATACAATGTCTGCCCTGATTCCACGGAAAACGCCGGATACCACGCATCGATATTCCTCACCGTGTCCGCCCGGTACTGCGCCGGTGCGTGCGGGTCTGTCGCCACCTGCTGCCGTTCCGCGGCTTCGCGCGCTTTGGAGCCCCAATTCTGTGCGAACGCGATGAAGAACTGCTGGTCCCCGTTGAATCCGTCCTGTTCTGGCGCTTTCTTGCCTCTCAGAGCCGCGTGGTAACCGTCATACGCCGCCGAAAGTCCCGCGACATCCGCGATATTTTCCGCCAGTGTCTGCTTACCATTCACGGAAAGATCGGGGAAGGGTTTGTAGGTGTCATACTGCGCCGCTAGCCGCGCCGTTGCTTCCTCGAAATGTTTCAAATCCGCGTCGGTCCACCAATTGCGCACGCGTCCTTGGGCATCAAACGCGCTTCCTTCGGTATCAAACGTGTGGCTGATTTCATGCCCGATCACCGATCCGATCGCCCCATAATTGACAGCGTCCGGAGCTTGGGCGTCAAAAAATGGCGGCTGCAGAATCGCGGCAGGAAAATTCAACGCGTTCTGCAGGGGCAGATTCACGGCATTCACGGTCTGCGGCGTCATCGACCATTCCTTCCGGTTCACCGGCTTGCCCAGTCGCCCCACGTCGCTTTGGTAAGCGAACATGCGTCCGCGCCAGACATTCCCGTAAATGTCGCCGGCCTTCACTTCGTACCCGGAATAGTCCTTCCAACTTTCCGGATAGCCGACGCCCACATACAGTGTCGTCAGCTTGGCCTGTGCCTCCGCCTTGGTTTTGGGATCCATCCACGTCAGCGCATCGATGCGTTTCCGGAACGCCGCGATGAGTTCCGTCACCATTGCCTGTGCCCGAGTTTTGGCTTCAGGCGGAAAATAGCGCCGCGCATAAATTTTCCCTACATCATCGCCGAGGTACACATTCACCACGAACACCCCGCGCTGCCACCTTGGACGCTGCTGCGGCGCTCCGGTCATTGCGGTTCCGAAAAACGCAAACTGTTCGTCCGCCAGCGCCTTCGGCAACACGCCAGCACCCGCCTCCATCGCATGATACGCCAGCCAATCCTTCCAGCTGTCGAGTGGCTCCGAAGCCACCAGCGCCGACTCGCCTGTGAACGCCGTCGGCTGCCACACGATGAAGCTGGCCTGCTGCGTCAGCCCGGCCCCGCGGAAATATTCCATCCAGTCCAGTCCCGGCGCTTTCGAGGCAAAATCGCCTGCGCTCCAGGGATTGTTTGCCTTGTGGATGTCCTCGTTCTCCGCCAGGCTCAAATGTTTTTCCGCGATCGCGTGCTCAAGAACCACAATTCGCTTTGCCCGCGCCTCCGAATCCGTGAATCCCGCCAGCTTCAGCATGGCCGCCACATGCTTCTGATACTCTGCGCGCAACTTGGTCATGTGCTCGCTGCTCGACAGGTAGTACTCGCGATCGGGCAATTCCAATCCGCCTTGCAGCAGGTACGCCGCGTAATGCTCGGAATCGTTGAATCCCGGCGCCACCCATAAGCCAAACAGATTCGAGGTGTGAAAGTTCGTGTTGTTCAGGGCATCCACGTCTGCGCGCAGCGTCTTCCCCAGCGCAAACGCCAATTCCTTCTTGTCTTTGATTGCCGCAATCGCATCGAGTTGCGGCTTCAGCGGGGTTAACCCATTCGCTTCGATTCCCGCCTCATCCATATACGAGTTGTACAGGTCGGCAATCTTCCGATCTTCGGATCCCGGGGCCGCATTCGCTTTGGCCGCCCCCTGGATAATGTCCGCCGTTCTCTTGTTGCTGATTTCATCCAATTTCGTGAACACGCCGATGCCCGCGCGGTCCGGTGGAATCTCCGTGCGTTTGATCCAGTCTCCGTTGGCGTACAGATAGAAATTGTCGCCCGGTTTCACCGAGCGATCCATGTTGGCAATCTGAATCCCGTGGGTCTGTTCTTTTGCTTGTTCCTGCGCACGCACCACAGCCAATACCGACCCCAATACAAGGATCGACGCGCCAGCCACTGCCACTCCTGAGAATTTCCGTGTGAAGTTCATCCCAGCTCTCCCTGAGTCGCTGCTGCGGAGCGCGCGCAGTCGACACTTCAGTATAGGCGCGTGCACTCCCTGTCGGGCAATCCCCGAACCCACACACGCGCTATACTAGCGCCGCCATGCCTGCGATTGTCTGCATGCTCCGCGGCGTGAACGTTGGCGGACACAACAAAATCAAAATGGAGCCTCTGCGTTCCCTGTGTGCCACGCTCAAACTGGACTGTGCGCAGACCTATGTGCAAAGTGGAAACGTGGTCTTCCGTACCGGCGAAAAGAACCTCGCGCTCCTGTCCAAACGCATACAAGATGCCCTCGAATCCAACTTTGGCTTTCGCCCGGAAGTCATCCTTCGCACCGCCTCGGAAATGCGCCACATCATCGCGCGCAATCCTTTCGCCTCCCGCCATGGCATCGAGCCTGCAAAACTCCTCGTCGCTTTTCTTGCTTCCAACCCCGGCAAAGAGGCCCGCGAAAATCTCGCCAGACTCGATACCCGTGGCGAAGAACTCCACGCCCGTGGATACGAACTGTACATCTATTACAAAAACGGCATGGGCAAGACCAAACTCTCGAGCGCGGCCATCGAAAAAATCCTCAACACCCCCGCCACCGGCCGCAACTGGAACACCGTTCTAAAGCTCCACGAAATGGCCGAAGCCCTCGAAGATTCCGCCTAACAACCATCGGAATAGCAGTCGCCCTCGGGCTTCGGGCAGGCCTCACGCTTAAAGTTCACGATTGCACTGGATTCTCACTGCCGTCCTCAAAATCCCACCGGCCGTTCACTCCACACGGCAAAGGCTCGTTCCAGCGCGATACCGGCTCTTCCGAGAGTACCTTCATCAAACAACCTGCCGATCAAGGTTATGCCGTGCGGGACACGGCGCGGGGGTGAGAATTTGGGCAGGGGGCGTGAAGGATCGGGGGCCCAATCGCTGCGGGCCTCGGCGACTTCAACAAAACCCGCGCGCATGGTCAAGGAAGGATGCCCGGTGTTGTTGGTGACGGTGAGAATTTCGTCGCGGAGAGAAGGGACGAGCAGCAAGTCCACGCGTTCGAAAACACGAGCCATCTCTTCGCACACCTTGCGGCGGAAGCGATCGGTCTGAACAAAATCCACGGCAGAAAGAAAGCGGGCCTGGCGGAAGATGTTGGGCCAGGCATCGTAGGTCTGCTCCCGGAGCTGGCGAATGTCGCCGTTTTCGGTTAATTCCTCGAAAGAAGCGGCGCTTTCCGCAAAGAGAATGAGATTGAGCGAATCATAAGGCCAGTCGGGCAGTGCAACTTCGACTGGTTCCATGCCTATTTTTTTGACTGTATCGAGGGCCATGCGATCCACGTCGGTGGCTGGAGCGGTTTTCATCCATGCGGGGAAATAGCCTACGCGGAGGCCCTTGACGCCGGCATTGGCGTCGAAATCCAGAGTGCAGGGGACGCTCGATAAGTCGCCTGGATCGAGACCAGAGATGGCGTTTAAAACGAGGAGAGCGTCTTCGACGGCGCGGGTCATTGGCCCGAGTTTGTCGAGGGACCAACACAAGGTCATCGCGCCGGTACGCGGGACGCGCCCGTAAGTGGGACGCAGGCCGGTGATGCCGCAGCGCATGCTGGGGCTGACAATGCTGCCACCGGTTTCGCTGCCGATGGAGAAGGCGACGAGACCGGAAGCGGTAGCTGAACCGGGGCCGGCACTGGAGCCGGAAGCACCTTCTTCGAGCAACCAGGGATTCATGGTTTGGCCGCCGAACCAAATGTCGTTGAGAGCCAGCGCCCCGAGACTTAATTTGGCCACCAAGACGGCGCCGGCGGCCCGCAAACGCTTCACAACGGTGGCATCGTCTTCGGGAATGCGATTACGGTAGGGCTCGGCACCATAGGTGGTGGGTATTCCCAAGGTGTCCAGCAAATCCTTCCCGCCCCAGGGAATGCCGTGCAACGGGCCGCGGTAACGACCGGCGGAGATTTCGGCATCGGCCTCCTTGGCCTGCTCGAGGGCGAGTTCACGGGTTAGAGTGATCACACAGCGAAGCTTGGGATTGTACTGCTCGAGGCGCTGCAAATAGATTTGGGTGAGGCGCTGCGAGGTTAACTTTTTCTGCTCGATCCATTTGGAAAGCTTGGTGACTGGAGCGAAGGCGATGTCTTCGTCATTAGTGGGCAAAGGTCCTGGATCGGCCTTGCTGCGGACGAAGTGATCCTTGGTCGAGGGCATCTTTTGTCCCGGGAGGGCACTTTGATAGCGGGAAAAGGGAGCCAAGGTGGAGTTCAGAACGACTTTGCGAGGGCCGGTGCGGCGTTCGTAAAGGGAAGCCATGTTGCCACGCCAACTGGAAGCGGCTTGAGCGCGCTCCGAGCCGGTCAGTTGCACCTGGACGAGTTTTTCAGCTTCGGCGAAGGTGGCGGGCGATACGTCGGGCCCGACAGCGGGTCCGGTGCCGAATGCGGGAGGGGCACCGGCGGGCTGTTGCTGTGCGGGATCTTGTGTTGATTGGTGAACAGGGCCTGCAGCGGGCGTGCCAGCATGGACTCCAACGATACCGGCGGCAACTCCCAAGGTGGTGTCCGCAAGAAACTGCCTACGCGTTTTGGTCATTCGTTTTCTCCAGCGGAATTCTACCCGAAACCAGGTTAGCGGCGACGGCCCATAGCCTTTATAGCCAGTGATGATCCGGGGTTGCCGCGAGTTGGCTGGGCAGCGATGGCGCAGCGCGAAAAAGACGCCGCGCGGGTGGTATGATTCCGGCCATGAATAGCCAAGAGCGTCTGTATCACGCGGTGGTTTTCTGTGTACTGGCAGGACTAAGCGCATGCGCAAGTTTCGGGCAAACGACAAGCACGGCAAACGTGCCGATTATTTTGCACGCGGCACGTCTGCTAGAAATCGAGAGCGGGAAGATTGTTGCTCCGGGAGAAGTGCTGGTGCAGGGTGAGCGAATCGTGGAGGTGGGCTCGAACGTGAGACACCCCGCGGGAGCGCAGGTGATTGACTTGGGCGAGACCACCCTGATGCCGGGGTTGATTGACGCGCACGTACACCTGTTTCTGCATCCAGGAGCGGAGGACCTGCAAACGGTGGAAGAGTCTGTGCCCCAGCGTACGATCATGGCGCTGCTGGCGGCACGAGAGGATTTGATGGCGGGCTTCACGGCCGAACGAGACATGGGGACGGAAGGAGCAGGGTCGGCGGACACAGCGGTGCGCGATGCCATCAATCAGGGATTGGCGCCGGGGCCGCGGCTGAGAATCAGCGGGAATGCGGTAGATATTCTGGGCGGGCACGAAGATGCGATGCATTTCAATCCGGAACAGCACGTTTTGTCGAATGCAACGTATGCCAATTCGGCGGAACAGTTGGTTACGGTGATTCGCGAGCAAGTGAAAGAGGGAGCGGACTTCATCAAGATTTACGAGACAGGACCCGATTCGATTCGGGATGGAATGCTGCACACGCCGTATCAGTACACTGAGGCGGAACTTGCGGCGGCGGTGCAGGAGGCCGCACGCACCGGGAGGAGGGTTGCGGTTCACGCCACGGGCGAGCCGGGCACGCTGTACGCAGCGCAAGCTGGGGTGGAGTCGGTGGACCATGCGTATCAGCTCGGTGAACAAACCATGCGGCTGATGAAAGAGAAGCAGATTCCGGCAGTACCTACATTCACGATCTCGGAATATTTCGCCGACCATGCGGACACGCCGGAATTGGGGAAGAGGGAACACGCGCTGCTTGAACTGCATGTGAAGGAGTTTCACAAGCAACTGGCGACAGGGGTGCCAATGGCGGTGGGTTCGGACGTAGGACCGTTTCCACACGGCACGCAGGGGCGAGAGTACGTGTTGATGGTGCAATACGGGATGAAGCCGTTGGAGGCGTTGCAGGCCGGGCTGCTGAATGGGGCAAAACTGCTGGGTTGGGGGAACGAAATTGGAGCGCTGAAAGCGAACTATTTCGCGGACATTATCGCGGTGCCGGGCAACCCGCTGGAGGACATAAGCGCGGTGACACACGTGACGTTCGTGATGAAGGACGGCACCATCTACCGCAAACCATAAGAAAGTGGGGAAGTAAACTAAGCGGGGTCTTCGATGGTCGCGGGAGCAAGTGGTTTTGTGGTGGAAGTGGTGGTGATTAGCAAAACACTGACCAGCACGAAGGCCGTGCCCAGGATAGTGCGAACTCCGAGGAGTTCCCCTCCGAAAAAGTAGCCGATCAGGACAGCGACGATGGGATTCACGTACGCGTAGGTGCCCACCTTGGTAGGGGATTGGTGATGAATCAGCCAGAGATAAGCGGTAAAAGCGATGATCGAGCCAGCGACGGTCAGGTACAGCAAGGCAACCCACGCAGCGCGGGATACGGCTAACGGGTGAAAATTGCGAAATTCGCCAAGCGCGGAGGAGGTGATCGCGAGTAAAACTCCGCCAACAAGCATTTGGGCTCCCGAACTCATCGTTTTCGAGGCGGGAAGAGGAAGCTTGCGGGTGAGCACAGAGGCTATGGACCAACTGATGGATGCAAGGATTAGCGCGAGCGCGCCTGCCCGGTCGACGGGGGCACCACCGAGATTCATGGAGCGGCTCATTAGCACGGCTACGCCCGCCAGGCCGATCAGAAGAGCGGATGCAAGGCGAAAAGTGAGCCGTTGGGTTTGGAGAACGACAATCTCCGCGAGCGCGATAAAAGCGGGAACGGTGGCCAACATTACAGCGGCAATGCCGGAAGGCACGCGTTGTTCAGCCCAGAACAGCAGGCCGTAATCGAAGACGAAGATCAGCAGAGCGAGGAGTGTTGCGGAAAGCCACTCGCGGAGGCTGGGTAGGCGCTCGCCGCGGACCATCACGCAGCCATAAAGAGCCAGTCCTGCGAGTAGAAAGCGCATGGCCGCAAAAAGAAAGGGAGGGACTTCGTGGACGCCAATGCGAATGGCGAGGAAGGTGGAGCCCCAGACGAAATAGATAATCGAGAAAGCGAGTAGAGTTTTCCAAGTGGGGTGCGGTTTGGGCTGCATGGCGTGTTCGATGACTGTACCAATTGTCTGCAGGCAGGGTGGAGAAAAACGCCGCAGGCAGGCTCAGGATGGCAGCCCGGAGGTCTGAACTAAACATACAAATTGGCTGTTTCCGGAACGGATGCTGAAAGATGGTGAAATGCGGTTAGCGGGGCCAGACACCGGCGGTGAAAGACTTGATGGTAGTGAATCCAAGCTGCTCGTATAAATGGACGGCGGTGCGATTCTCGGCAGTGACGGTGAGGGAGAGTTCTTTGAAACGCATGCTGCGGAGAGCATCGGAGGCAGTGAGCATGAGCATGCGGCCAAGCCCGTGCCCCTGAAAACCGGGTTGAACGCAAATCTGGGTGGTGTGACCGACACCCTCGGCTACTTCGCTGGTGAGCACGCAGCCAATCAGTTCGTCGCCGCCAGGATGGCGGAGCACGAAGGAGGCGCTGGGTTGAAATTGGCCGCAGCCCGGGAGCAGGATGATGTTCTTGAGGAACTTGAGAGCGCCGCTGCGCGAGCGGTATTGATCATTGATGTCGCCATCAATATGGTTGGCGTAGGCCAGGTAAATGAGTTTGGCGCAGGGTTCAAAGTAGCGGTCGTTCCAGCGATCCAAACGCAGGCTGGAAGGTGAAGTAGAAACGCGTTGGTTGTGCTTGCAAAGATCGAGCAGCATGAATTGGCGGGTGTGCAGGCGAAAACCCTGCTCGCGGAGGGCGTCGTCGACCGGGCCACCAAAGGGCATGAGTTGTGCTTCAATGCGTTGCATTTGAGGCAGGGCACGCATGCTGTACAACATTTCTTCCAATAAGCGCCGCCCAATAGGACCTTGATTCTGCTGCGGCGAGACGTACATGCCGCCGATCAGCCCCTTGTGGTCTTCCAAAACATAGAAGGAATAACCCACGGCGGAACCGTGCTCCAAAGCGACGCAGCCCGAGAGGGCATGTGCCTCGAGAAAGCGCTTAATGAGTTCCAAGGCGCTGCGGTAATCCCAATGGAGTTCTTCGCGCCAGTGGCTGGCTTCTTCCTGAAGAAGCGGCTCGATCTGGCGGACGGTTGCTTGGCGAAGATCGATGATGTTCATGGGCGGCAGTTACGGTGGTGCCTGGTACCACTGCCATGATAGCCGATTCGAGCAACAGACTGCCAAACGGGGCGAGGCAGATACAGATCGAGCACATGGCTGGGAGAAGGCTGAATGGCGGGAGAATAGCGCATGCTAGGCTAAATGAGGGTTCGGGATTGGGAACCCAGGCGGGGTGTATAAGCGTCATGGGCACAGGGTCCAATGTCATGTCGGTGGTCGATGAGTTGCGTTATCCGAGGCGTTGGTACACCAAGGCGTCGGTGATCGTGCTGACCCTGGTGTTCTTTGTGGCGCTGGCGACGCTGGCGATCGCCGGGGTGCTTACGTATTGGATCGTGAAGCCGCAGCGGACCAGTTCTGAAATCAACATGGCGAGCTTCCCCGGGCGGCCCGATGAAGTGGATTTCACGGTGGCCGGACTGAAACCGGGAGACCGCAAGGGCTGGTTTTTCCCGGGATTGCGTGGTGCGCCGACGATAATCCTGTGCCATGGGTATCAATCCAGCCGAGGTGAACTGCTGACGCTGGTATCGGCGCTGCAGGATCACCAGTACAACGTGTTTGTTTTTGACTTTGCGGCCCATGGGGCGAACGCCGGAATCACCACATTCGGGTATCGCGAGGGTGACGAGGTGCGTGCGGCGGTAGACACGATTGCCCGTCGGAGTGACGTAGACGGGAACCGGTTTGGACTGTGGGGCTACAACTTAGGAGCGTATGCAGCGTTGCGTGAGGCGGAAAAGGACCCGCGGGTGAGGGCGCTGGTGTTGGACTCGGTGTACGATTACCCGAAGCAGATGGTGAGAATTGGAGTCGAGAAAACCGGGGTAGGCGGATTCCCGTTGATGATCAAGTCGGCTCAGACGACATTTGAATGGTTGAATTACGCGTATAAGGACGATCCGTCGCTTTCTTCAAAGATGAAGACGCTGAACGACGTGCCGATCCTGTTCATTCAGGCGACCGATGATCCGGAATTAGGCGCGATCACCCGGGACATGTTCTTAAGGGCGCCGGAACCACGAGAGCAAGCCATCATTGCGCACGGGAATTTCGTGAACCTGCCGGATGAAGAAAAGCGCACGTACGAGAATCGGGTGGTGACCTTCTTCCTGACACGATTGCCGGCGAGCGCGGTTCCGGCGACTCCCCCGCGCAGTCCGAAAATAGCGAAGGCCGCCGGATAATCCGCGCATAAGCCTTCACTGTGGTCCTGAACTCTCCTTTTGCGGTTGAACTTGCCAGACAAACCAGCCGGTAGCGCCCAAGTTGATCGGATCCTTCGAACAGCTCCAAGATCCAGACATTTCCACTGCACAGCTGCGCAAATCCGGAGAAGGCAGCAGGAGAGGCCCTTCGGTCGGCGTTTGGGCATTCCAAGTCTGGACTTGGCGATGCAGATAGAAGCTGAGGGCATACTGTTGCGCGCGAGGCATCGAGGAAACATAGACGTTCGGGGAGCTTGCGACCGGGGATTGCAGCTTTTCGAATTGTAGCGCGATGGACTTTGCTGAGGGATCGGGAGAAAGCCAGGGGCGGACCAGGGGGCGGAAGTCTGCAACAAGAATGAGGATGGGCAGGACGCACAGGGGCGCCGTTTGGCGCAGGAAATTGTTGCGGCTGACGCGATTGGCTAGCAGAAGGTAAGCGACGCCGAATGCGAATAACACGAGCGCGGCGGCTCGCGCTCTGGGCGGGTCAATACTGGCGGGCACGAACCAGTTGGAGAAGAGTACAGCCGCGGATGCGATGGCGATCAGTCCAACTGCAACATGAAGCGATCGAAACACACGTTGGTCTGGCGATGGCAAACGGAGGCACGAGACGGCCAGGAGCAGTCCGATTGGAGGAATGGCAGGAAGGAGGTAGCCGGGCAATTTCGATTGCGAGGCGGAGAAGAAAAGAAAACAGAAGCAGGGCCAAGACAACAGGAAAACAGCCAGCGAGGAGAGTCTCCGGTCTTTCCAGAAGATTCTCGATTCACGGGCCACGACCCAAACCAGCGTGGCCGTCCAAGGGAGGAATGCGATCAACAAGATCGGCAGATAGAACCAGAGGGGCTGAATGTGTTGAAATTCGGGAGTGAGATAGCGATTGAAATTGTGCTCGATAATGAAAACGCGAAAGAAGCCGGGATTGCGCCGGCCACACAGGATGTACCAGGGAAGGACAGTAACACAGAAAGCGACGATGCCCACCGGATGAAAGCAGCGGGAGGCGTCGCGCCAGCGCTTGGTGAAGATGGCCCAGAGGAGCACGGCGCCACCAGAGAGAACAATTGCGGCGGGACCCTTCGCGAGAACCGCCAAACCTAGAAAGACACCGAACAACAGAGATGTGAACGAAGCGGAGGAGGTTAAAGAGCCAGGGGGAGTAAGGGGAGCTGCGCCAACGAGGAGTGCGGAAAAGACCATGGCTATGGTGAGCGTTCCGGCGAAGAGCATGTCTGTAGCGGCGGCATGAGAAAAACCGATCATGGCCACAGTAGTAGGGAGCAGCAGAAGAAGCCAGCGAGCGACAGCGGAACCGTAGACAGGGCAAGCGAGCCAAGCTACCGCGAGGGTGGCGAGTAGAGCGCTTATAGCACTGGGGAGGCGCGCGGAGGCCTCGCTGACACCGAACAGTTTGAAACTGAGGGCGGCCGTCCAATACAACAGCGGGGGCTTCTCGAACCACGGCTGGCCGTAAAGGCGGGGGGTGACCCAATCGCCGGACTCGGCCATATTGCGAGCGATCCAGGCATAGCGAGGTTCGTCTGGACCCAGGAAGCCGACCGCGCCTAGATTGTAGAAATAAGAAACAAAGAGTGTGGCGAGGATGAGGATAATCCAGGCGAGACGCGCGGCCGGGTTGCGAGAGATGGGAGCGGCGTTGGTTTCCGTCACGAAAGGAAGAGTCTAGCATTGTCAGTGTATCTTGGAGTGTGGAAGTCACGGGGGGTGGTGATGTGGGGCTTGGTAAGCCCACGAAAACATGATTGAGTGGCTACAGTACGCGATTGCTTGGACATTCATTAAGACTCTTGGGGCGCTGCCGCGGGGGATGGCCAGGAAAGTGGCGGCTTCAGCAACGCGCGCGTTGCTGGTGTTTTTGCCCAAGCTGCGAAAGACAGCCGAAGTGAACCTAAGAATAGCGTTCCCGGATTGGACGGAGTCAAAACGCGCAACCGTGCTCCGGGAAATGACAAGGAACCTGGGGTGGATGGCGGTGGAATTCGCCCGGATGCCGAAATACACAAGAGAGAATATCGAGGACGTGATCGCGCTGGAGGGCCATGAGAATTTTCTGGCGGGGCAGAGGCGCGGAAAGGGTGTTGTGTATCTGACCGGGCACATTGGCGCGTGGGAACTTTCTTCGTATGCGCACGCGCTGTACGGATTCCCACTGGACTATATGGCGCGACCGCTGGATAACCGGCCGCTGGATGCGCTGGTGAATCGATACCGGGGAGGTTCCGGGAACAAGCCGATCTACAAAAACGAAGCGGCGCGAGTGATGTTGCGGGTGTTAAAGGACGCGGGAACCGTGGGAGTTTTGGCGGACCAGAACACCATGCCAGGGGAGGGCGTGTTTGTGGACTTTTTTGGGGTTCCCGCATGTACCACGACGGGCATCGCGCGAGTGGCGCTGCACACCGATGCAGCGGTTGTGCCTGGGTACGCGTACTGGGATGAAGACTCACAGAAGTACAAGCTGAGGTTCGAGCCGGCAGTCGAACTGGTGCGCACCGGGGACAGCGAACGCGACATTGTGGAGAACACGCAAAGATTTGCGAAGGTGCTGGAAGCAATTATCCGGAAGCATCCGGGACAGTGGATTTGGATTCATGCGCGGTGGAAGAACCGGCCCAAAGGAGAGGCACCAGTGTACGAGTTTTTGAGCTGAGCCGGTTCGTGCCGTGCGCGGAGAGATTGCGACAAGAGACGAGGAGCATCTCGATGAAGATGACGGCTAGAGAGGTTGCGGAGGCGATTGGGGCGAAGTTGGAAGGGATTGGAGGGTTGGAGTTGGAGGGTGTTGCGGCTCCGGAAAGAGCCGGGTCGAAACAACTTATTTATGTGGAAACGGCGAAACATGCGGAGCGGGCGGGGGCATCGGCAGCGACGTGCGCGATATGTGGTGAAGGGATCGTGCTTGCCGGCAAGACGGTGCTACGGAGCGCGCAGCCCAAGGTGGGGTTTGCGAAGGCGGCCGAACTACTGTTGGAACGGGCACCGATCGCAACAGGAATTCATGAGACGGCACTTGTGGCGCAAACCGCGTCAATCGGGAAAGACGTAGGGATAGGCGCGTATACGGTGGTTGAAGAAGGAGTTCACATCGGAGATGGCACGCAAGTAGGATCGCACGGGGTGATTGGAGCAGGCTGCTGGATTGGAGAGAACTGCCGGGTTCATCCACGAGTGACGCTGTACCCAAGGGTAAGGGTCGGAAATTGGGTGGAGATACACGCGGGAGCAGTGATTGGCGCGGACGGTTTCGGATATGCGTACGACGGGAAGCGGTATTGGAAGTTTCCGCAGGCAGGGATTGTGGAGATCGGGGATTATGTGGAGATTGGAGCAAACGCGACGATCGATCGAGGTTCGCTGGATGATACCCGGATCGCGGAGGGAGTGAAACTCGACAACCTGGTACACGTTGGACATAACGTGCAGATTGGGGCGCATACGGTGATTGCCGCACAGACGGGGATTTCAGGATCGAGCAAGCTGGGACACCACGTGATCTGCGGCGGGCAGGTGGGAATCGCAGACCACTGCACGTTGGAGGATCAGTCGATTGCCGGGGCACAGGCGGGCATTCCTACGGGCAAGACGATTCGCAGCGGGCAAACGGTTTGGGGGACTCCGGCCAGGCCGCTGGACAAGTTCAAGGAAGCATACGCGTGGTTTGCGCGCTTGCCGGAGTTAGGGGAGAGAATTCGAAGGTTGGAGGAGGGGAAGTAGGGCAGCCTCAAGACGCAAGGACCGTTGTAATGGAGGCCGAGGATTGCCCTCTGGCTAATTAGTGCAAAGAGCACACATTATGGGCAACGGCACCGACGTTGGAGCGATTGGTTCGAGAAGAAAATGACTATTCCAGCAGGGAAGGAAAAACGGCTGTGGCGGTTGATTGTGGTGGGCGGCCACACGCGAAGCATTGGGAAGACGCAGCTGGTGTCCGACGTAATTCGGGCGTTCCCGGAAGTGGAATGGATCGCGGGAAAGATCACCCAATATGGACATGGGGTGTGCGCACGAAATGGGGAGAATTGCGATTGCGCACCCACGGAACACGTTTGCGCACTGGATTGGGAGACGCGGCCGGACACGGGAACAGATAGCGCGCGATTTCTGGAAGCCGGGGCAAAACGATCGTTTTGGTTAAGGACGAAACAGGGGTATTTGGCGGAAGGGTTGCCGTTGTTAAGGCAAGCGTTGAAGGAAGTGGAGAACAGCGAAAATGCATTGGAGGAGAACCCGGGGGCTCACAAAACAGGAGCGCTGATTGTAGAGAGCAACTCGCTGATGCAGTTCGTGAAGCCATCGCTGTATTTCGCGGTCATCGACCCGATGAAGGATGATTTCAAGGAGTCGGCGCAGATGGCGTTGGATCGTGCCGATGCATTGGTGTTGCGGGGGGAAGTGAAAGGAGACGGGCCGCCAGCGGCGCTATGGATGAGATTGCCACAGCAGTTGATGAGAGAGAAGCCGTCGATATTGCAAAGAGAAGGCGAAGAACTGCCCGAACCGTTGTGGGCGCTGGTGCATCGAATGTTGGAGGAAGGTCCTGGGGCGCAGATATAGGGCACGACAACTGGGGCGAAGGGCCTGGCATCTTAGTCGTTGACCCTCGGTAAAGGGGCGGAGATAATAAAAGAGTACTGGGGGTACCCCCAGCAGAAGCATTGGCCCTACGGAAGTGTAACGCAACAGGCAAGTTAGTAAGGTTCGGCAGTGGGAGCGGGGGATCGCTGGAACTGTAGTTGTGGTGATCACCTGAAGGAGCGTGGATGGCGTCATTCGTACGAATGGGGGAGCAACTGCCGGTTGCGCCAGCGCCGGCGCCCTGGCTGCAGGAGGATTGGGCCGAGCGGGTGGAGACCGCAGTCAAGAATGGGGCGGAATACCTGTTGTCGCTGCAGACCGACGAAGGCTACTGGCTGGGCGAACTGGAAGCCGATACCACGCTGGAATCCGACTACATCTACTACCTGTACGTGCTGGGAAAGGCGGAGCCGGGCCGTATTGCAAAACTGGCGAATTATGTACGGCGGAGACAACTGGAGTCCGGCGGCTGGCCGATCTATCCCGGCGGGCCTTCTGAGCTGAACGCCACAACGAAAGCGTACTTCGCATTGAAACTGGCGGGCGATTCGCCGGACGCGGCGCATATGGTGAAGGCGCGAGAGACGGTACACCGGCTGGGGGGGCTGGAGCACAGTAATTCCTACGTGCGGTTTTACCTGGCGTTGGTGGGGGCCGTGGGCTGGGAGCTGGTGCCGTCGATTCCTCCGGAGCTGATGCTGCTTCCGGACTGGTTCTACTTCAATATTTACGAGATGTCGTCGTGGACGCGGGGAATCGTGATCCCGATGGCGATCCTGTCGTCGCTGCGTCCAGATTTCCGGTTGCCGGAGCACGCACGTGTGGATGAGCTGTTCAAGGATTCGTCGCAGAAGAGCGCGGCGTTTGCCTGGAGCAAACAAATCCTGTCTTGGAAGAATGTGTTCCTGGCGGTGGACCGTGGGCTGAAGCTGTACGAGAAGCTGCCGTGGAAACCGCTGCGGCGTAAGGCCATTCGGGAAGCCAAGCAGTGGATGGTGGAACACCTGGAGCGGACCGAGGGGCTGGCGGCGATCTATCCCTCGATGATGAATTCGATTCTGGCGTTGATCGCCCTGGGGCACGGACCGGACGATCCGCTGACGTTCCGTGAGATCAAAGAGTTTTCGCGGTTTGAGATCGAGGAAGACGACACGATTCGATTGCAGCCGTGCGTGTCGCCAGTGTGGGACACCTGCATCGCCATGGTGTCGCTGGAAGAAGCAGGATTGCCGGCGGATCATCCGGCGCTGGTAAAGGCGGCGGAATGGCTGCTTTCAAAACAGATATTGGGTGGAGGAGACTGGCAGGTCAAGAACAAGGACGCCGAGCCGGGCGGATGGGCGTTCGAGTTCCGCAACGACTTTTATCCGGATGTCGACGACACCGCGTTTGTATTGATGGCCCTGCAGCGGGTGAAATTTCCCGATGCGCAACGGATGGAAGGAGCCATGCGGAGGGGAATCCAGTGGCTGCTGAGCATGCAGAACCGGGATGGCGGCTGGGGCGCGTTCGACCGCGACAACAACCGGGAATTGCTGTGCAACATTCCGTTCGCCGATCATAACGCGATGATTGACCCGTCAACCGCGGACGTGACAGCGCGGGTAATCGAGTGTCTGGGGCGATTCGGCTGGACCGCAGAACACCCAGTGATCCGCAAGGCTGTTGGGTTTCTGACGCAGGACCAGCACCGAGACGGATCGTGGTTCGGGCGTTGGGGAGTGAATTACGTCTACGGAACGGGCGGAGTGCTGCGGGCGCTGGAAACGGTGTCGATGACGGCGCAGGACTACTGCGCGCGAGCGGTGAACTGGTTGAGGCAGGTGCAACTAGCGGATGGCAGCTTTGGAGAATCGCTGAAGAGCTACGAAGTGCCCTCCAGCAAGGGACATGGGAGGAGCACACCCTCGCAGACGGCGTGGGGATTAATAGGCTTGCTGGCTGGAGCAGATCCCAACGACCCGGCGATTGCCCGAGCGGCGGCTTACCTGATAGGCCAACAGCACGCCAACGGTTCGTGGAGCGAAGACGAATTCACGGGAACTGGTTTTCCGGGCGTGTTCTATTTGAAATATCACTTGTACAAGAATTCCTTCCCGGTGTACGCGCTGGCGCGATACCGAAGCCAAGCGCGACGAGCCGCAGAGTATTGCGCGGCCAAGTTTAACCCGAGAGATTTCCGCGTGCGCAGTGGCCTGTACACAGCGCGTGAGCGGCGGGCCTGCTAAGAACCGAAATGCGGTACCCCATCGGACTGGTTCTCGATTCCGCGAAACACCTAGCCAGGAACAATCTGCAAGGGAAACGAAAGTTTCCGGTGATGCTATCGCTGGAGCCGTTGGGGAGCGGCGTGAGGGTAAACGGCGGTGACAGTAGCAGGGCCAACAACGGGCCGGCACAGATGCTGAGTGTGGAGAAGTGCTTAGCAGCTGTGGAAGAGTGCCGCACCCCTATAGTTTTGATTTGCGGGGCAGAACCGCTGGAGTATCAGGAAATTGCGCCGCTAACGAGATCCATCCTCGAACGGAAACAGCATTTATTTGTGTGCACCGACGGGGCGCTGATTCGACGGCGGCTGCACGAGATTCCTCCGTACACGAATTTCTTCTGGAACGTAAGGCTGGACGGGACTCAGGGGGTACATGACGCGCGGTGGCATCGAATGGGGCTTTTCGCGGAAGCGCTGGACGGCATCAAGGCGGCCAAAAACGCGGGTTTTTTCGTGGTAGTCAGCAGCACGATTTATCCCGACGGCGAGATCAGCGACTTGGCGGCGCTGTACGCGCGATTGCACAGGATGCACGTGGATGGATACCTGCTGTCGCCACACTACCCGGAACAAAAATTCTGCCGCGAGGGGAGCGCACGATTTAAGGAGAAGATGCACGAAAAGTTTCGTGAGGCCAGCGACGTGCTCGGGGATTACAACCTGATGACCTCGCCGATTTACCTGGAGTATTTGCGCGGAGAAAGGGAGTTGGATTGCAGTGTGTGGGGTGGCCCGGTGTATGGACCGCGTGGCTGGTTGAGTCCGTGCAGCTTGTTGGAAACCGGGTATGCGCAAAGCTATAAGGAACTGTTGGAAAAGACGGTGTGGGAAAACTACGGACGGGGTCTGAATCCGCGCTGCGAGAACTGCCAGTGTTATGCGGGGTACGAAACCGCGGCGCTGCTGGGGATGAATCCAAAGGCGGGAGACCTGTGGAAGTTGTTGAAGTGGCAACTGGGAGGGAGTTTGGGAGAAAGACGCGAAGGGACGCGTGAAGCATGACCACGCTGGTGACAGGTGCGGCGGGCTTTCTGGGGAGCCACGTAGCGCGGCAACTGGTGGCGCGGGGAGAAAATGTGCGAGTGCTCATGCGGGCGTCGAGCAACAATCGCGCGGTGAGTGATTTGTCGCTGGAGTACGTGACCGGGGATCTGCGGGATGGGGATTCACTGGCACGCGCGATGAATGGGGTCAAACGGGTATTTCACGTTGCGGCCGATTACCGGTTGTGGGCGAAGGACTCGCAGGAGATTTATGACTCGAATGTTGGAGGGACGAAGAACCTGTTGGCCGCAGCGAAAAATGCCGGAGTGGAGCAACTGATTTACACGGGGACGGTAGCAACGATTGCGGTGGAGCGGCCGGAATTGCCGAACGAGTCTACGGAGAGCACGCTGGAGGAGATGATCGGGCACTACAAGCGGTCGAAATGGATGGCCGAAAGAGAAGTGCTGCAAGCGGCGAGGGGAGGACTGCCGGTAATGGTAGTGATGCCCACGACTCCGGTGGGGCCGTGGGATTGGAAGCCGACGCCGACGGGGAAGATTATCTTGGACTTTCTGAATGGAAAAATGCCGGGGTACGTCGAGACAGGGTTGAATTTCGTGGGAGTGGAAGAGTGCGCGGCGGGGCACTTGTTGGCAGCGGAACGAGGAAAGCTGGGAGAGAGGTACTTGTTGGGGGGAGAAAACCTGACGCTGAAAGAACTGCTGGATACGCTGGCGAAGATCACGGGCTTGGCGGCTCCGACGATGAAAATCCCGCACGGTGTGGCGTTGAGCATGGCGTATGTGGAGAGCGCATTTTCGAGGCTGATTGGACGAGAACCGCAGATTCCCGTCGAAGGCGTGAAGATTGCGCAGCACAAGATGTTTGTGGATTGTTCGCGAGCACAACGGGAATTAGGCTTTCGGCCGGGGCCGGTGGCGGCAGCGCTGGAGCGAGCAGTGCGGTGGTATCAGGCGAATGGATATGTGAAGGCCGGGCGGGTAAAGAAGATGAAGCTGGCGGCGTGAAGAGCAGAATGAGAGTGCTGGTGACATTTGCGGTGGAAGCGGAATTTGCGCCGTGGCGGAAGCTGCGGAACATGGCGACTCGCGAATCCGGCGGCATTACTGTATACGAGGCGAAAATCGGTAGAGGAGACGTGGATTTTGTGGTCACCGGAATGGGAATGGAAAACGCGAGGCGAACAACCCAGGCAGTTATCAGGCCCGAGCACAAGGCGTGCATTGGCGCGGGGTTCGCGGGCGCGCTGAAAAGTACATTGAAAATTGGAGACGTGCTAGCAGCACGATCGGTTCAAGCGCTGGGGAAGAGCAAAACGCTGGAATGCTCTGGAAACCTGGTGATGGCCGCTTGCGAGAACCAGGCCATTGAGGCAAAGATGTTCCTGACGACGGACCACGTGATCGGCAGCGCGCAAGAGAAGAAGCGCCTGGCCCCGTTTGCGGACGCAGTGGACATGGAGAGTTTCGCGACGGTATCCGTTGCAAGAGAGAAGAATGTGTCATGCGTGGCGGTGCGAGTGATCAGTGACCGATTTGATCAAGACATGCCAGCCGAGATTGACGCCACGGTAGATGAATCGGGGCGGGTGAAGGTTGGGGGCGTGATCAAACACGTGGCTACTCATCCCTTGCAGGTCCCGGCGTTGATCCGACTGGGCCGTCAAAGCAAAATGGCCGCGGAGGCTCTGGCACATTTCCTGGAAGCGTTCATAAGAGAGTTGTCGTTTCGAGCCCACGGGTGGCCTCCTCCTGATTTGGCGGGGATAGCATCAAGATGAGCGGGGCGGGGATTGTGGCGGAACAGGCGCGGACGCTGGGGCCGATTCCCAAGACGATGCGGGCCGGGGTGTACCGGGAGAAGGGTGTGGTGCGGGTGGAAGAAGTGCCGGTGCCGGAGGTGGGCGACGGGGAAGTGCTCATCAAGGTGGCAGCTTGCGGAATTTGCGGCACGGACATAAAGAAGATTTTCCAGCGGTACGTAGAGCCGCCGCAAATTTTGGGACACGAATTGGCGGGGACGGTGGTGGCCCTGGGGCGCGGAGTGAGCAAATGGAAATTGGGCGACCGGGTAATGAGTTTTCACCACATTCCGTGCGGCACTTGCTTTTACTGCAAAAACCGCTTGTTTTCGCAGTGCAAACAGTACAAGACCACCGGACTGACCGGGGGATTCACGCCGAACGGCGGGGGATTCGGCGAATATGTAAAGGCGATGCCGTGGGTGGCGGAACACGGAATGGTGGCGTTGCCGGCGAATGTGAGCTTTGAGGAAGGCACGTTTATCGAGCCGATCAACACGATTCTGAAAGCGGTGCAGAAGGCGCGAGTGGCAGGGCAGGAGACGGTGTTGATCATCGGGTGCGGGCCGATCGGACTGCAGTTGCTGATGGTGACCAAAACGCTAGGGGCGAGCATCTATACAAGTGACCCTATGGCCCCGCGGAGGGCCAAGAGCCTGGAGTTAGGGGCGCTAGAGTCATTTGACCCCATAAGTGGTAAGCTTGTACAAGAGATCCATAGGCGAACGAGTGGTCGCGGGGCAGATGCGGTGCTGGTAGCCGTGGCGCATCCAGCGGTAGTGGTGGAAGCGTTAGCAGCGGCCAGACCAGGCGGGAGAGTCCTGTTATTTGCGGCGAACGACCCAGTAACAAAGATCGAGTTTCCGGCAGCAGCAGTAGGGATTGACGAGAAAGAAATCCTGGGCAGCTATAGTGCCGCCGTGGACATCCAAGAAAGTGCGGCAGCGCTGGTACTGGAGAAGAAACTGCCGGTGATGGAAATCGTCACGCATCGGTTCCCCTTGGCTAGAATCCAGGAAGGACTGGAACTAGCAAATAGGCCCACGGAAGAATCGTTGAAGATTCTGATAACGCACGCATGAGAACAGTATCGACAAAGAAGATGGACGCAGGGGTAGAAGAGATCACCGCCCCGGTGCGGATAGCGGTGCCATCGAAGATGACCGCGGCGGTACTGTATGGCAGCGAAGATCTGCGAGTCGAGCAGATTGAGGTGCCGGCGCTGGCAGCGGATGAAGTGCTGTTGCGGGTGAGGTTGGCGCTGACCGATGGGACAGATTTGAAAGTTTGGCGGCGGGGCTATCACGCCAAGATGATTCAACCCCCCGCGGTCTTTGGCCATGAAGTAGTGGGCGAGATTGTGGCCATGGGGAAGCGAGTGGATTCGCGGTGGCGCTTGGGCACGCGAGTGATCGCGGCGAATTCGGCGCCGTGTTTCCGCTGCTATCACTGCCGACGCGGACAGGAAAATCTTTGCGACGATCTGCTGTTCAACAACGGGGCCTATGCGGAGTACATGAGAATTCCGGGACGAATCGTGCGGGAAAACATGCTGGAAGTGCCGCATTCGGTGGACGATCACAGCGCCGCGTTCGTGGAACCGCTAGCGTGCGTCTTGCGAGGGATCCACGAAATGGAAGTGCGAACCGGGGACACGTCGGCGGTGATCGGTTGCGGACCGATCGGATTGAAATATGTACGGATGCTGTCGCGCCGCGGAGTACGAGTGATCGCACTGGCGAGGAGGGAAGGCCCACTGGCGGTGGCCCGGAAATTGGGCGCGGCGGTGACGATCAACGTGACCGAAGTGCCAGACGTGGTGGGAGCGGTTCGAGATTTGACGGAAGAACGGCGCGGGCCAGACTCGGTGGTGGAAGCAGCAGGAAACCCCGCGACATGGCAACAAGCGTTGAAGATGGTGCGGCGCGGAGGGGTGGTGAATTTCTTCAGCGGGTTACCGTCGGGAACACGGGTGGAAATTGAGCCAGCGGCGATCCACTATGCGGAAATCAAGATGATTTCCCCGTTCCATCACACGCCAAGGTTCATTCGCGAAGCCCTGGAGGCAGTGCGGCGCGGCGACGTATCAGCGGAAGAGTTTGTTACGGAAGAGATCCGGTTGGCAGATTTGCCGCAAGCGTTCGAACGGATGAAAGCCCGAAGCGGAGAGATCAAATTGGCGGTGCGACCGTAAGAACGCCATTCGCAGTTCGTATTTCGTGATTCGAGAAAATCAGACCATTCGAGGTCCAGTCCACATTAAGCTAGGGTATCGGGATATTGGTTAACTGATGCTGCGCCCCGGCGAACTCGCGCTGATGGAGAAATTGCCCGCGGACGGGTGTGGGCGGAAGGCCGCGCAGCAGTACACGAAATGGCTGGCCACACATCATTACGAAAATTTCAACGTGGTTTCCTGGCTGTTGCCGAAGCAGCTGCACCAGCATTTCTATAACGTGTACGCATATTGCCGATGGGCGGACGACCTGGGGGACGAAATACCGCGCAAGGACCGGGCCCTGGAATTGCTGGGATGGTGGGAAACGGAATTGGACGCGTGCTATGAAGGTAGGCCAAGGCACCCGGTATTCGTGGCGTTGCGGGAAACGATCCTGGCCAAGGACGTGCCGAAACAACCATTTGCCGACCTGCTGAAAGCGTTCCGTCAGGACCAAATCATAAAGCGTTACGAGACCTGGGATGGCGTGCTGGATTACTGCGTGTACTCGGCGAATCCGGTGGGACGGCTGGTGCTGTACCTGTGCGGGTACCGCGATGAGGAGCGGCAGAAGCTCTCCGACGCGACCTGTACGGCGTTGCAGTTGGCTAATTTTTGGCAAGACGTGGCACGTGATCTGGAAAAGGGAAGAATTTATGTTCCCCTGGACCGAGCGGCGGCGCATGGAATCAGTGAACAAGACATTGTCGAGAAGAAGTTTGATCAACGGTATGTGGCATTGATGAAGGAGCTGATTGGGTACACGCGAGGGCTGTTCAAACAAGGGATGCCACTTTCGAAAATGGTCGAGGGGAAGCTCAGCGTGGACTTGGCGATGTTCAGCCGAGGCGGGCTGGCTGTGTTGGACGCGATTGAAGCGATCGGCTATGACACGCTGAACCGGCGGCCAGAAGTGAGCAAAGGGAAACAAGTCCGGTTGCTGGGGCGGGCGATGGTGGCAAAGCTGTGGGGAGGGAAGAGTCCTACGCCGATCACCCAGGCCCAGAGGCCAGCCAGTGCCGTGCCCACAGGAAGCGAACCCCCGGAACTGCTGGATGTGCCGGATTCGTATGAAGAGTGCCACCGGATTGCGCGGGAAGCGCACAGCAGTTTTTACCCGGCGTTTTTCCTGCTGCCAAAGGCCAAGAGGGACGGAATTGTGGCGCTGTACGCATTTATGCGGCTAATCGACGATGTGTCGGACGAGGGAGTGGACCTGGCGGCGAAGCAGCGGGGATTGGCGAGTTGGCGAGCGGCGCTGGACCAGGCGATCAACCGGCAGGAACAAGTGGTGGATGGATCGGCGGCAATCGCCTCGCCGGTTACGGCCCTAAAGGGTGCCGCGGAGATTCTGCCGGGTTTGGTGGATACGATCGAGCGCTACAACATGCCGACGCGCTATCTGCACGACTTGATTTCCGGCGCGGAAATGGATTTAACGATCCGAGCGTATGGTTCATTCGAACGGCTAAAGGAGTATTGCTACCGAGTGGCGGGAACGGCGGGCTTGACCTGCACGCATATTTTTGGATTTCATGATTTTCGCGCGCTGGAAATGGCAGAGAAGCTGGGACTGGCATTTCAGCTAACCAATATCATTCGAGATGTGCAGGAAGATTACGGATTCGGGCGAGTGTATTTGCCTGAAGAAGACCTGGAGCACTATCGAGTGGTTCGGGAAGACCTGGGACGGAAGGAGCCGAGCCTGGGAGTAAGGGAGCTGTTGCGGTTTGAAGCCGAGCGCGCCTGGAAATTGTACGAGGAGGGGGCGTCGCTGCTGGGAATGATCGAGGAAGACAGCCGCGCCACACTGTGGCTGCTGGTGCATACATACAGCGCCTTGTTAGCGCGAATTGAGGCGCAGGACTTTGCCGTTTTCGGGGAGAAGGTGAAGCTCGCGAAGGCGGAGAAACTGAAGTTAGTAGCCAGGGCGCGCTTCGGGCGCCACACGAAAGAGAACATTCTTGCCAAACGCGATCGTGATCGGGGGCGGGCTAGCCGGGCTGTCAGCGGGAGTATCGCTGGCTGAAGCGGGCTGGCGCGTGCGGTTATTCGAACAGCGGCCGTTTCTAGGGGGGCGAGCAACGTCGTATTGGCTGCCAGACGGCGAGCACGTGGACAATTGCCAACATGTGACGTTCGGGTGCTGTACCAATCTGGAGGATTTTTATCGACGAGTAGGAGTGGAGGACAAGATTCGATTCTTCGACCGGCTGCTGCTGGTGGATCCACAGGGACGGCGAGGGGCGCTGCATGGCGGGTTCTTGCCCGCGCCGCTGCACCTGAGTGGATCCTTCCTGACGTTTGCGCCGCTGTCGACGAAAGACAAGGTAGCAATTGCGCGAGCGATGTTTGCCATTATCCGGGCTAGAGGGGAACCGCGGGAGCTCCGTGGCAACCCAAAGATGTCGATGCTGGAGTGGTTGCAGAGCCGAAGGCAAACGCAGAGAGGGATCGAGCGCTTCTGGCGTGTGGTGCTAGTGAGTGCGTTGTCTGAAGAGTTGGAGCGAATCGACGCGCGGTATGGAGTGACGGTATTTTGGAAAAGCGTGCTGAAGACACGGAAGGGCTATTTGATGGGCGTGCCGGTGGTGGAATTGGGCTTGCTGTACGAGCTGTGCGGGAAGTCGATCGAGGAAAAGGGCGGAGAGGTGCAGTTTCGGTTGCCGGTACGAAGTCTGCGGTTCGACAACAACGAATTGAAAGCAGCGGTATTCGATGGGGGCAGAGAAGAGGGGGGAGAAGCGTTTATCCTGGCGCTGCCGCACAGCAGCGTGGATGAACTACTGCCCGAGCAGGTCAAGCGGGACAACCCGGGACTTGCGGGGATTGGGGAGATTAAAGACGCTCCGATTACCGGCGTGCATCTGTGGTTCGACCGGGCAGTGATGAAAGAACCGTTCCTGGCACTGCTGGACGCCACGACACAGTGGATTTTCAATAAGACGGCTTTGTATGGCACGAAAAACGGGGCCGGCGAGAACAAGGGACAATATTTGCAGCTAGTGATCAGCGCCTCGTACAGCCTTTTGCAGAAACCGCGCCAGGAAATTGTGGATTTGTGCCTGGCGGAAGTACGGCGGGTGCTGCCGGCGGCAGTAGAGGCAAAATTGTTGAAAGCTACAGTGATAAAGGAACCGGCGGCCACGTTTTCTCCGCAACCCGGAGTGGATGGTTTGCGTCCAATGCAGCAGACCACAGTAAAACGGATGTTTCTTGCCGGAGATTGGACGGACACCGGGTGGCCAGCCACGATGGAAGGGGCGGTGAGAAGCGGATATTTGGCCGCAGAGGCGGTGCTGCGCGCCGCGGGCACGCCGAAAACGATTTTGCAACCGGACTTGCCGGCAGATGGATTAATGCGATTGCTAGTTTAGCGCCAGCGGGTATTGGCGGCGGCGAGCGGAAAAGCCAGGAATAGAGGATTTCGAGTCCCAGGGTTCGATCGTGAAGTAGTGAAGAGGGCGGGAGGAATCCCGCTGGAGTTGAGGTACCAGGAGAGGTGAATCGCTTTCGAAAGAGCCGAACCCGCGGACATGGCTGTAGGCTCTTTGAGGGCAGGATGCACTTCCTGACTTGACTTCAAACTCCCAGAGGATTACAAAGATAGATGTCCCATCTTCTGCTCACGCTAGTCAGCATTCCAGAATAACTTCAAAGGGGAAGACTGGTGTGCTGGGCGCTTGTAGCGTTCCGATTGGATACCTTTCGGGAAAAGACAGGCAGTAAACCAGTCGTTTGTGAAGCTGTAGTTACAGTCCGGTGCGGCTGACGGACGGAGGCGTTTGTGGATCGCAAGTACAGTCACCGCGGCTACCGAGAAGCCGAAAAGCAGGAGAAACACGAAAAAAGGGAGAGAAAACCGCCGCAAGGCGGACCGCGAGGAGCGGCCGATCACCTGGGCCCGCGGACACCCCGGATGGTGGGTACGGTGACACGAGCGCGCTGTTCCAATTGCGGAGCGGTACTGGTGGCGGGTTTCGATCCGTTTGGGAAGTGTCCGAAATGTAATTTCGAATTGCACTGCTGTAAACAGTGCCGATTTTTTGACACCGGAGCACAATTCGAGTGCACCCAGCCGATACCGGCGCGAATCTCTCCGAAAGACACCAAGAACGACTGCACGTTTTATGAGTTTCGGACCACGGTGGAGAAAGATACGGCGCCGACATCTTACATGCAGCCCACGCAGATACCCACGGAGGCTCCGGCGCAGGCCCGGCCGATGGATGCGCGGCAAGCGTTCGAGAATCTGTTCAAGAAGTAAAGTTCTTCCTTCCTTTCGCTTTATTCATGGGCAGTGAACCCAAAGGGAAAAGTGTGGGTGCGGCGGGCATTTCACTCGCAACTCGCTCGAGTTGCGGGTAATGCTGACGAAGGGGCTCAGGTACTTTCACTTTGGTACCATTAAGAATGCTGATCAACTCGAGGGCGTTGACCACAGCTTTGCCTTGATAGTGATTATTGGTGATGACGTAAGTGTCGCGAGCTTGTTGGGTGATAGCCCGAATGCGTGCAACCCAAGGATTGAGCTCGTCGGAGGTGTAAAGGTAATTGTAGCGCTCATGAGAGGGAGTGTCGGGATCGTTGGTGAACCAGGAATCGTAACGGCGGCCATGGAGGCGGACGTAGCCGACCTGGGATGTACTGTATTCGGATGGCGCCGTAGAGTGGCCGATGACGGGCTGATCGATATTGCAGAAACCGACGCGACGCTCGCGGAGGAGTTCAAGAATGCCGGGGGTTTGCCAGGAGGAATGGCGAAGTTCAACGACCAGTGGATAATCCTGAAAGCGGGTGAGCACGGCAGTCAAGAACTTGGTTGTTTCGGCGGTGCGATGAAAAGAGAAAGGGAATTGGGCGAGTAGGGCGCCCAATTTACCGGAGTTGCGGAGGACGTCGAGACCAGCCCGAACAGCGCGCTCGTCTTCCCGAGTGGCAGAAGGAGCGTGAGTGAACTGCCGCCATAATTTTGCGGTGAAAACAAACGAAGGATTGGCAGAGACGCGGTCGAGCCAACTAGCCGCATGATCGGGACGAAGAGGCTGGTAAAAGGAAGTGTTGATCTCGATGGTGTCGAAGAACTGGGAGAGAAAACTGGCTTCATGAAAACCCTTGGGATGCGGTGTGGGATAGACGTAGCCATCCCAATCGCGATAGGACCAGCCCGCAGGACCGATGCGAAGGTGAATGCCGAGAGCCGGTTTCGAGAGATGAGGGTTCATGATGGGGAGCGGCCGTCGGCTGGGAATGGCGAGTTCCGGAAATGCCGACGGTAGCCTGAAATCAGACTAGGGAGTGATGAAGTGGCTGTCAACGCGAGGCAGCATTGCGCGGGGCAGGGGTGAGTGCTAGGCTGGCATTGTCATGCGGTGCAGAAGAGTCACTGCGTCGCGTTCCTGCCCGAATACACCTCAAGCCTATAGGTGCAACCATGAATGTTTCGATCAGCTACAAGCATGTCGAATCGCAACAACCGGTGGCCATGGAAGTGACACGGAGGCTGGATAAGCTAAACCGATTGCTGAGGAGCTATCAACCGGACCTGGTGCAACTGAAAGGGGTGTTCTCGAGAAATTCGCGGACCGAGGAGCAATCCCTGGCGTTGACGCTGTCGTTGCCGACGGGGACGCTTCGAGCAACCGGAGACGGAAAGAACGTACTGGCAGGTTGCAAAAAAGCGTTCAGTGAACTGGAGCTGCAACTGAAAAAGCACCAATCATTGTTGCGGCGCGAGCACGAATGGAAGCGCAAACGGCCGGTCCGGACCTGAGGCCGTAAATAGAGCAGAGACTAAGTGGACCCCAGAGGCGCGCAAAGTTCTGTGTGCGTCCGAAGGATCGGTTGAACGGCGCAAATTGAACATGAGGATTGACGCGCACCAACATTTCTGGAGCTACAAGGCCGCGGAATATGATTGGATCGACGAGTCGATGACCAGACTGCGCCGGGACTTTCTGCCGAGTGACCTGGAGCCAGAGTTGCGGCAGAAGGGATTTGACGGTTCGATCGCGGTGCAAGCGCGGCAATCTCTGGAAGAAACGAACTGGCTGTTGAAATTGGCCGCAGGATCACCGCGCATTTTGGGTGTGGTTGGCTGGGTTGACTTGCGGTCTCCGGACGTTAGAAAGCAGCTCGAGAATCTCCGCGGGGAAACGAAGCTGGTGGGAGTTCGCCACATCGCGCAGAGCGAGCCCGACGAGCGGTTCCTGTTGCAGGCTGAATTTCTCCGGGGGATAGCGATGCTAGAAGGATTCGGGCTTACCTACGACATTCTGATTTATCCGCGGCACTTGGCGGTGGCAGCCGAATTTGTCCAGCGGTTCCCGCAACAGCGCTTTGTTTTGGATCATCTGGCCAAACCGCTGATCAAAAAAAGAATTGAGGAGCCATGGAAGAGCGATTTGCGAGAACTGGCAAAATGGCCGAATGTTTTCTGCAAATTATCCGGAATGGTGACCGAAGCGGACTGGGGTTCGTGGAAAGCGGAGGACTTCCGGTCATACTTGGATGCCGCGTTCGAATATTTCGGAGCGGAACGGCTGATGATAGGCTCGGACTGGCCGGTGTGCACAGTCGCGGGGAGCTATTCGGCAGTGATGAACATCGTGATGGAATATCTGAGGAAATTTCCGGGGGAAGTAGCTGACGCGGTGCTGGGCGGCAACGCACAACGATTCTGGAGATTAGCAGCGGGCTGATGAACATGCGACGAAAGGTGCTGCAACTTGATGCGCGCGACAACGTTCTGGTAGCGCTGTGCGACTGGCATAAGGGCGAAACGGTAGAGTGGTCCGGATCGCTGATTACATTGACATCCGACGTTCCGGGGAAACATAAATTTGCAACACAGGATCTTCCAGTTGGGGCAAGCGTGATCATGTACGGCGTGCCAGTTGGGGAAACGACTGAATGGGTTTGCCGCGGGGAGCGGCTAACCAGCAAGAATCTTCGTCATCATGCCGCGGGATTCCGGGAGAAGTTGCAGGAATACCGATGGACACCGCCGGATGTGAGGAATTGGAAGCAGCGGGAATTTCTGGGATATCGCCGGACCGACGGCCAGGTGGGAACGCGGAACTATTGGTTGGTGGTTCCGCTGGTGTTTTGCGAGAACCGGAACATTTTGAATTTAAAGCAAGCCATGGAGGAAGAACTGGGCTTTGCTGCTCCGGGAGCGTACCGCAGCCAAGTGGCCGAACTGGTGCGGCACTACCGGGAAAGTGGAAGAGTCAAGAAGGTCGATGAAACGAACGCAGGGGGAGCGGTTGTCAGGACAACAGCGGAGCCGGTTTTTGCCAATGTGGACGGAATCAAGTTTCTTTTGCATGAAGGGGGCTGTGGAGGAACCAGAGAAGACGCCAACAATTTGTGCGGATTGATCGCGGGGTACATCCACCACCCGAACGTGGCCGGAGCCACGGTGTTGAGTCTTGGATGCCAGAACGCGCAAGTGGCGGTGTTGCGGGAGGAGATTCACAAGCGAAATCCAAGGCTGGATAAGCCAGTGGTGCTGCTCGAACAGCAGGAAATCGGGTCCGAGGCGGCCATGCTTTCGCGGGCAATCCGAGAAACGTTCGAAGGGCTGACCCAGGCAGACAGCGCGAGACGAGTTGCCGCGCCATTATCGCAATTGTGTGTGGGGTTGAAGTGCGGAGGCTCGGATGGCTTTTCGGGAATTTCCGCGAATCCGGCGATCGGGCACACGTCCGACCTGCTGGCGGCGCTGGGAGCCAAGACGATCCTCTCGGAATTTCCCGAGCTGTGCGGAGTGGAGCAGGAGTTGATTGACAGGGCTGCAACCAAGGAGATTGGGAATCGCTTCATACATTTGATGAGTGAGTATGCGAAGCGGGCCCGCGCTGTGGGCGCAAGCTTGGACATGAATCCTTCACCCGGGAATATTCGAGATGGCTTGCTGACAGACGCGATGAAATCGGCAGGAGCGGTGCGGAAAGGAGGGACTTCGCCGGTGACAGCGGTTCTTGCCTACCCTGAATACTCAACCCAGACAGGACTGAATTTGCAGTGCACGCCGGGAAATGATGTGGAGTGCGTGACGGCGCAGGTGGGAGCCGGAGCGAATGTAGTGCTGTTTACGACGGGGTTGGGCACGCCGACGGGAAACCCGATCACGCCGGTGGTGAAGCTGTCCACCAACGCAGCGCTGGCAGGACGCATGGCAGACATAATCGACATTGACACGGGTGGAATCATCACCGGAGAATCCAGCGTAGAAGAAATGGGCGAACGAGTGCTGGAACTGGTGATTCAGGTGGCCAGCGGAGCAGTGCGGACGAAGGCGGAACTGAACAGGCAAGAGGACTTCATTCCATGGAAGAGGGCGGTGTCGCTGTAGCGGTTGGCCTTGGCGGTAATGAGAGCAGCAGTTGTTCTACGGGATGGTGTGTTCGGGGCAATTCATGAACCAGAGATACTGCCTGACGCTGGATCTGAAAAACGACCCCAAACTGATTGCCGAATACTGCCGGTATCACGAGAAAGTGTGGCCGGAGATAACCGCGAGCATCAAAGCAGCGGGCATTCAGGACATGGAGATCTACCTGTTGGGGACGCGACTGTTCATGATCATGGAAGTTGATGAGAGCTTTTCGTTTGAAAAGAAAGCGGAAACGGACCGCCAGAAAGCAAAAGTGCAGGAATGGGAAAAGTTGATGTGGAAGTTCCAGCAAGCTGTGCCCGAAGCGGCGCCCGGTGAAAAGTGGGTGAGAATGAGGCGGATTTTCAAGCTCGAGGCATAGTTGGTTTGTGGGCGGTGTGGCACGTTTTCAGAGGATGAGTTTTGAAAGCCTTGGTGCTTAAACATCCAGGTGAGGTGGCGGTCGAAGAGATCGCAGAACCAGCAAGAGGGCAAGACGATTTGTTGCTGCGCGTGCGCCGAGTGGGATTGTGCGGCAGCGATTTGAATTCCTTCCGAGGCACCAATCCGCTGGTAAGTTACCCACGCATCTTGGGCCATGAAATAGCAGCTACGATCGTCACAGGCAACGAGTCGCATCCAGGATTGTCGGCTGGAGTGAACGTGGCAGTGTCGCCGTACAGCAATTGCGGGGAGTGTGCGGCCTGCCGGAAGCAAAGGCCAAATGCCTGCCAATTCAATCAGACAATGGGAGTGCAACGAGATGGGGCGCTCACGGAATTCATTGTGCTGCCCGCGGGAAAACTCTATGCGTCAGCTCTGGGTTTGAAGGAACTGTGCCTGGTGGAGCCGCTAACGGTTGGATTCCACGCAGTGGCGCGAGGGCGAGTCACAAAAGCGGACACAGTGGCGATTATGGGATGTGGTGGTGTGGGTCTGGGCGCGATTTCCGCGGCGCACTTTGCGGGCGCACGGACCATTGGCATCGACATCGAAGAGAGTAAATTGGAATTGGCCAGGAAGGCAGGCGCGGACCAGACGATCCATGCGCGGAGTGAGCGTCTGCACGATCGATTGTTGGAGATAACGAATGGATTGGGGCCTGATGTGTTCATCGAGGCGATTGGCTCGCCAGAAACGTTCCGAACGGCGGTGGAGGACGTGGGGTTTGCCGGGAGAGTGGTGTATATCGGGTATGCGAAGGCGCCAGTGACGTATGAAAGCCGGTTGTTCGTGCAGAAGGAACTGGACATTTTGGGTTCGCGTAACGCTTTGCCGGACGATTTCCGGCGAGTGATATGTATGCTGGAGGCGGGGCAATTCCCGGCGTCGGAGGCGGTCACGGTGGTGGCGCCGATGAAAGAGGCACCGAAATTGTTGCGCGAGTGGAGTCAGAATCCAGGGCAATTCGCGAAGATCATGGTGGACCTTGATTGAGGGAATAGCATGAGCAACCAGTACGGGGAGCAGCGAACGCATGGAGAAACGCAAGGCAGGTAGCGCGGCAGACTCCACGATCAAAACGACTCGCCATCGGTTATATCCTGCTGGTCAACTTGTGCCGTTCATCCTGGTGACCGCGCTGTTTTTCTTGTGGGGCGTACCGAACAACCTGAACGATGTGCTAATCCGGCAGTTTATGAAGTCGTTCGCGATTAATCGGCTGGAAGCCGGCCTGGTGCAATCGGCGTTTTACCTGGGTTATTTTCTGCTAGCCGTGCCGGCCGCGTTGTTGATGAGGAAGGCGGGATACAAGATTGGATTCGTGATGGGTCTATTACTGTTCGGGAGCGGATGCTTCCTGTTTTGGCCGGCAGCACTGGTCGGGCGGTATAGTTTTTTCCTGTTTGCTTTATTCGTGATCGCGAGTGGGCTGTCGTTTTTGGAGACAGCGGCCAATCCGTTTATCGCGCAGCTTGGCGATCCGGAGAGTTCGGAACAACGCTTAAACTTCTCGCAGGCGTTCAACCCGTTTGGAGCGATCACCGGAGCATTGATTGGGACGATCTTTATTTTTTCGGGAATTGAGCTTTCGCCACAACAAATCGCAGCCCGAAAAGCACAAGGTATTTACGAAGCATATCTGCGGACCGAGACTTTGCGGGTGATTAAGCCGTATCTGGTGCTGGGAATCGTGTGCTTTTGCTGGGCACTGTTGATCGCACGTACGAAATTCCCGGTGATTCAAAGCGAAGTGGAACAGAAAGGGACACACCACGGGCGTTTTGGAGAATTGATCCGGCATCGACACTTCGTGTTGGCGGTTATCGCGCAGTTTTTGTATGTGGGAGCGCAAGTTGGGACGTGGAGTTACTTCATCCAGTATGTGCAGGAATATACGCGCGAACCGGAGAAGATCGCGGGATATTTCTTGACGGGGACATTGGCGGCGTTTGGAGTGGGCCGGTTCGTGTCGGCTTACCTGATGCGGACAATAGCGGCGAACAAGTTAATGGCCACGTATAGCGCGGTGAACATAGCCCTGGTCGCGGTGGGGGTGCTGCGTCCAGGATGGCTGGGGATGTGGGCGATTTTCCTTACGAGCTTTTTCATGTCGCTGATGTTCCCGACGATCTTCGCGCTGGGGTTGAAAGGTTTGGGGCCAAACACGAAGATTGGCGGGTCGTTGCTGGTGATGGCCATCGTGGGGGGAGCAGTGCTGACGCCAGCGATGGGATACATCGCTGAAGCGACGAAGCAGATCGCCGCGGCGTACCTGGTGCCATTGCTTTCGTACATTTTCATAGCGTTTTATTCGGTGGTGGGCTTCCGGCGAAGAGAATACGCGAACGAAGATTTTGGCGGCACACCCGATCAGGGAATCTTGGCTTCGAAGTGAAGGGAGAACTGTCTGCGATGGGACTACGAGAATTCAGGTGGCAGTCTATATTTTTGGCGGTACCGGTGCTACTGATGAGCTTTGCGGCCGGTTGGGCACTGACGGAAACGAACGACCCGACTGCTCCCACGGATTCGCTCAGCCCGGCGGCGATTGACGAAAGCTGGCAAAAAGCCAGCAGCAAGTACGACGGCAAACGCGCGGCCATATTGGAGCAGGTAAACGCGGTCGATGAGAAGGGACCGTTCCGGGCAGATTGGGAATCGCTGCGGAAATACAACGTTCCTGACTGGTACAAAGACGCCAAATTTGGAATTTTTATTCACTGGGGAGTGTATTCGGTTCCTGCCTTCGGCAGCGAGTGGTACCCGCGACAAATGTATATTCCCGGAAGCGAGGAGTACAAACATCACTTGGCGGTGTATGGTTCGCAAGACAAGTTCGGGTACAAGGATTTCATCCCAAAGTTCACGGCGGAGAAATTCGATCCGGAAGCATGGGCACGGCTGTTCAAGGAAGCGGGAGCGAAATACGTGGTGCCGGTGTTCGAACATCACGATGGGTTTGCGATGTACGACGGCGGATTATCGGACTGGACCGCGGTGAAGATGGGACCGCATAGGGATTTGTGGGGAGATCTGGGCAAGGCGGTGAGAGCGGAAGGACTGCATTTCGGAGCGTCGTCGCATCGCGTGGAGCACAACTTCTTTCTGGAAGGAGGCCGGGCGATTCGTTCGGACGTGAACGACCCACAATATGCGGCGTTCTACGGCCCGGCACACAAATGGCTGGCGAACAAGCAGGGGACCCCGCTGTCGAACGACTTCACGTTCGTATCGCCAGCATGGACGCAGGACTGGCTGGCACGGTCAGCGGAAATCGTTGAGAAGTATCATCCCGACGTCATGTATTTTGACTGGTGGATTGGACAAGCATCGGTGCGCGGGGAACTGGCGAAGTTTGCCGCATTCTACTACAACACGAATCTGCAAGAAGGCAGGCCGGTTGGGGTGATCAACTACAAAGACTACGCAATGCAGGAGAATTCGGGGGTGCTGGATATCGAGCGGGGGCAGCTCTCCGGTATTCGCCCGCTTTATTGGCAAACGGATACGTCGGTGAGCAACAGGTCCTGGGGCTACATCCAGAACGATACATTTAAATCGCCAGAGTTCATCGTTCATCAACTGGTGGACATCGTGAGCAAGAATGGCAACTTGCTGTTGAACTTTGGCCCGCGTTCGGATGGCACGATTCCGGAGGAAGTGCAGCAGGTACTTCGGGACGTCGGCGGATGGATGAAAGTGAATGGCGAAGCGATCTACGGGACACGAGCTTGGCGGGTCTATGGGGAGGGACCAACGAAGATCGTGGAAGGAGCCTTTCACGACACGGATACGCGACCTTACACCGCGGAAGATTTTCGCTTCACGGCAAAGGGAGACACGTTGTACGCGATTGAGCTGGCATGGCCGACAAAAGGCGAGGCAGTGATTCACGAGCTAGCGAACGGAACTGCCGGTACGAAGAATGTGCAGTCCATAGAACTTCTGGGGTATGACGCGAAGCTGCAGTTTCACCAGGGCTCAGATGGACTGCACATCCAAGTTCCCGAACACGTTCCGGGGAAGTACGCATACGCGTTCCGAATCCATTTCGGGGACGGCGCGGCGAACTGAATTTAGCGGATCAGAGAAGAAGAACGGGTGACCCGGCGGCGGGAATTCCCAGGTGGATCATAAATGATTCGGGGTAGTAGTGTGGTCGGGCGGCCCAGGAAAATTGCGTGATGCCGTAAAGACGGCTAAGCGTTGTCAGTGTGACTGCATGGAAGCGGCCAGGCTTTGAAGATTTGGCGGAGCTACGCGAATTACTCCTTGGACGGGACTGTCGATGTCGGCGATCAGAAAGAGAGAGATGGCCAGCGCAATGGGCAAAATCCAAAGGAGCAAAGCGCTCCTGGTATGCGCTACATAGCCGACCAAAACGTTGCAGAACAGCCCGATGGTGATCATCAGCATCCATGCGGCGACAGGGATACGGTTCCACCAGGCAGCCTGAGTGTATCCCTGTGAGTTCAACACGTCATTTAGCCCCGCAACCACCAGCGCCCGAACGGGAGTGGGCTGTTGCGATGCGGAGATAGCCACTGCCGACCACATTGCGGTTTGAATCTTGCTGGTCTCCGCGGTGATTTGCTGAAGCCGTTGCTGATTGGCGGTGGTGTAGTAAAGGATGCGCTGATGGAGATAGCTCTGCAGCATGGCACGCAGCGCCGCTGCGTCGTCAGCAGGCAATAGGTCTGCCCGGGCGTATTCGGTTCCAATGGCGTTGGCTTCCTCTTCTTCAAGGTTCTTGCGTTGATCATACCGACTGACGGCCATGGAGAAGGTGAATCCGATGATCAGCCCCAATAGGGTCAAGGTAGCGCCAAGGATCAGCTTGAAATCTTCAAAGGTATCTGCGCCCGCATTGGTTTGACGCGCGTGGAAGAACGCGCCAATTTTCGCGGCGATCCAGAAGACCGCCAGCGATACAAGCAGCAGGAAGAAGGGGTGGTTCAGGGGATTGAACATTAATTGGTCAAACCTTCCGCGGCGATGAGTCTACAACACTCTAAAGATTTTTGAATCGAGATTGCGGACTTAGGCGGGTCGCCAATTCAGGCGGGCACAGCACAGCGATGCGGCGAGTCCGGTATGTAACGGGATGCGTTAGGGATTTGCGCCCATTTTTCCAGCGCTCTTCGAATCACGTGAATTGATCGAATACACGGGCAGAATGCGCTTATCGATGGGCTTCCGTTTGGACCACAGCGATCGTGCTGTTAAGATAGAAAGGTTCCGCACAGGACGTTGTGACGTGTATTGGCACGGTGCGAATGGAAGTTGAACGCGGGGTGCGGGCGAATCGAGTGGCGCGGCGCCGCGATTCCGCTTGCGATTCTAGGGGCGTAGCTCAGTGGTAGAGCAGCGGCCTTTTAAGCCGAAGGTCGTGGGTTCGATCCCCACCGCCCCTACCAAACCAATTTGTTTTCTGTCAGTTGCAGCTCTCTTTTCTAACAAAACTCCCTTTCTAACAATTCGATTCAGTTCACAAGCCTCGCCGATCGATTCTGAACAAAAGTGCGCTGTTCATCACCGATCACGTGGCCGTATATTCCAAGCGTAATGCGTGCGTCAGAGTGTCGGAGTTGCCGCTGCACGACTGCCGGCGTTGCGCCGTCAGCGAGCAGGGAACTGGCCGCGCCATGGCGCATGGAATGAAATCCACCACGGGGAATGCCCAATCCATCCAACAGCGGGTGCAGTTGCTTTTCCCGTAGCTTGTTAGCTGAGAATGGTCTGCCTCGTTTGTTCACGAAGAGTAGCTCGCTCTCGCCCTTGTGGGTTAGGAGATGAGCATGCACCTTCTGCTCCAACTCCTTTGACATAGGCAAATCCGCGCTACTGGCCTTTGACTTCACGGCTCCGACCTTTCGCGTAGCTGCGTCTACGCTCTGGCGAACACGGATCACATGCTGTGCGAAGTCCACATCTGACTTGCGAAGCGCGAGAGTTTCACCGATACGCAGGCCGAGCACAGCCGTAACCACGACGATTGTGCTCAATGGTTCCGCGGCATTGGTGATGATCTTCCGCACCTCATCGTCTGTGAAGCAACGCGGCTCCTTCTTCACGCACTCGCGCGGCAAGGTCAGGTCTGCGAAGCGAAAGTCTCCGCATCTGTAGTTCCAAGCCCTGGCCGTTCTGAGAAGTGAGGAGAGTGTGAGCAACACGTTTTCCACGGTCTTGCGGGACCGTCCGTCGCTGGCGAGATGGGCGACGAATCCCTGCACCGTTTTCGTCGTTATCTCCGTCAGGCGCAGGCCGCCCAGTTTTGGAATGATGTGAGCCCGCAAATGCGATTCAGCCGCCCTCGTTGTGCTGCCTTTGAGGTTCACCGCCACATCTCGGCGCCACTCTTCCACAAAGTCGGC
>DASPVD010000123.1:0-9554 GCA_035622555.1 Candidatus Eremiobacteraceae bacterium
CGGCGTGGTTCCCGCACCTTATTTGGCACGTGCCAAATGGATTGCCATCGAAACCCCCGACGCGTTGCCGCCCGCGGAAGTGGAGGCGCTTCTGCGCAAATCCTATCAACTTGTCGTGGATAAATTACCCAGATCTGTTCGGCAATCGCTGGCGTCCAAGCCTGCCGGCGGCAAACGCATTAAGAAAAAAGCGGCTACAAAAGCAAGGAAAACTAAACTGGCAGGAAAGCGTCGTCGACGCTAGCTTTTCGCTCCCGAGGCCCGGCGCAGCGGGCGCGCTCCCGGAAGCGGGAAGGTCATCATCCAGAAATTCACTTCGGGATTCACAAACTCCAGACCTACATACAATTTGCCATCGCGTTCGCGCCGCACCGAGGCTACCCGCGCATCCGTCGAATGGCTGGTATTCTCATTGACCACTTTTAACGCTTGTCCCGGCACTACCACCTCTTCCATCGTCAGCAACGCCCCTTGCTGATTGATCGACCGGGTGATTGCACGCACGCAGAACTTCTCTCCCGCGTCATTCTCCCCGTGCACGATCACCGGCAAAGCCATCGCTACGCGCAGGGTTCGCCGGCGTTCCCGATATCGAAAGTGTAAGACGCCCATGGGGACCTTCTCCTCAGCTACCTCGGGGTCGCCTCGAACCACCGCCGGAAAACTCACCAACTCGGCAAGTACCGTGTGGGCCAGACTGACTTTCTGCCCACCAATGGACATGCATCCGGTTCGACAGGCTATTTTCTTCGGTTCCTGCAAGCCCAACAATAGCTGAGCCGTACTAATCTACTGCCTTACGTTACAGTACGCCAGTACTTCCGGCACGGGCGTTGCTAAGAACGAACGGTCCACTACCGTCTCTCCATCACATTATCGTCTTCTCGGCTCACACAGTCTGCTGCAGAAACGGAACCGCAGGTTTCCAGTCCTCCACCACTGCCCTGCATTTTGTTGAAAACGCACCCCAATAGCTGCAACCCGTCAAAAGCATGCCCGCTTCACAGCCTCGCGCTCTTCTAACGCGCCATCTCAACACTCAAGTTCCACGAACTCCGCTTGCCACGGCCGCTTCTGCAAATCCACCTTCGCCAGCGTCACCGGCAAGCGGAATCGCCGGGGACCCGCGCTCCCGGGGTTCACGTATAGAATGCCATTCCGCTCCCATTGTTTCGCCTGGTGGGTATGCCCGCTAATCACAAAATTCCACCCGGCTGCCTCCGGTTTCACGTCCAACTCCTCCAGGTTGTGCACCACATAGAAGGTTGCCCCGCCGGCTTCCACCACGATCGTAACCGGCAATTCCTTGGCCCAATCGGACCTGTCTACATTGCCCCGCACCGCGAATACTGGCGCGATTTGCTTCAATTTCGTCAAAACATCGGGATGCCCTACGTCACCGGCATGAATGATCAGTTCTGACCCATCGAGGGCCCGTTCTGCTTCCGGGCGCAACACACCGTGAGTATCGGAGATGATCCCGACGCGCATTTGCTCTCTGACTTGAATCTAGTTACTGGAACCTAGAGCAGTTCCATGAATCACGCAGCGCGTGCGGCGCCAAGAAACTTGCATCGGCGGCTGCGGGGCCAAGTGCTTCGCGCCACATCAATCATGGAACTGTTCTAATCCTTGGGTCGGTATTCGTCCGGTTGCCGGTCTTCCTCCGGCACGTCTTCTTCGCTCACTTCCCGAGTCCGAATCTCGCCTTGGTCCGGCTCGGGCGCATTCTCTACCCCGCTCACCAGTTCAGCCTCAAAGGATTGCCCTTCTTCCTGCAACTCCTCCACTTCGGCCGACAGTCCTTGCGTATCCCCGGCCTGACCGCCAGACGCTGTTCCCAGTCCGCGTGGCTGGTACGATGCGACAATCTCCCCAGGAGCGCTCTGTCCGCGCACCCGGCGCTTTGCTGGTGGTTTTGCCTTGCCGGCCTTTTTCTTCGTCTTGGCCCGTGCGTTACTCTTTTTGGCCCCACTCTTTACCGCTTTTGCTGCACCGCTCTTTTTACTCTTCTTCTTTTTCGCCATACGTGTACCCGCTTTGCCAGTCTACTATGAGAATTTGCTCCTCGGCCCTACTGGAATTTACCCTCCCCGGCTCTATAATGCTCCCAGTAGGTTTTTTGCCGCCCAAATGCTCCTACGGATGGCGCCTCAGGAGTCCTCGAATCATGAAAAAGGAAGAACTGCGCGCTCGCGTGGAAGAAGTCGGCATTGTGCCCGTAATTCGCACCTCTTCCGCAGAGGATGCCCGCTTCGCAGTTGAAGAAGTAGCCCACGGCGGAGTCCCCATCATCGAGGTCACCATGACCGTCCCCGGTGCCCTCGACGTTATCCGCGAGATCGTCCGAACTATCCCCAAGGTCATTATTGGCGCCGGTACCGTTCTGGATGTCCCGACCGCCCGTGATTGCATCAATGCCGGCGCCAAGTTCATCACCAACCCTGCTCTGGACCTTCCCACCGTTCAGTTTGTCACCGAAAATCCCAACGTCGTCATGATGAGCGGGGCCCTCACGCCCACCGAAATCTTGGCCGCCTGGAAGGCCGGCGCCGACTTTATTAAGGTTTTCCCTTGCTCCGCGGTCGGCGGAGAAAACTACATCCGCACCCTTCGTCCGCCTTTTCCGCACATCAAGCTGATTGCCGGCGGTGGCATCACTCAACAAAACGCCGGTCCATACCTGCTGGCCGGCGCCGTGGCCCTTAGCATTGGCAGGGAAATCATTCCTCACGAATCCATGCTGTTGCACAAACCCGATCGCATCCGCGAACTCACGCGGCGTTTCGTTGCAATCATCAAGAGCACTCGCGCGCGCATGGCCAATGCTCACAACCAACTTGCCATACCCACTAAAAAAGTTACTCGCTCCTAAAACTCCACATGCAATCGCAGGCTCGTGACCAACACCGGTCCGCGTTCACGGTTGTATCCCGGATCCGCCATGTATTGCACGTCCACTGCCGGGAAAATCCCTCTCCAAAGATGCAGCGTGTAGTAGCTCTCCAGGATGTTCTCTCGCCCGTAGTTCAATTTCCCATCGCCTAACAGAAAGCCCAACCCTCCGTATCCCAGGTACTGCGCGTGTGCGCGACTGATTCCATTGCTGACGAACGCCAGTCCCAAGCGATCCAGCCGCCGGCCCCAGCGCGCCCCGTTTCCCCCTACCCCGATTTCCCAGGTCTGATCCACCTCGGTATACGCGTAGGATTCATGTTGGCCCTCGTTCCAGCCCCATCGTCCAAACAGCCCCAGCCAATTTGTTAACGGCTGCTCGAAATTCGCGCCAAAACCGTACTTAACCGTCGTGTGCAACGGATGGTTGGTAATTTCCGGCACTGGCGTGCTGCGCGTCGCCAGCCATTCGTCGATCTGCTGGCTGTAATTGCCCATGTTCGCGTGGTTCACGAACGACAGCAATCGCAAGGTACCCGGCTGCTTTTTCACCACCCGTCCGTGTACCTCTACCTCTACGTTTTCCGATCTCGCTCGGCCCAGGTCCGCGTCCAAGTGAATCCCGTTCGCCACTTTCGGCATTAACCCTTCCGCGAACCGCACCACGTAATTGCGGTCGTGGAATTCCAACATCGCGGCGTAGGTGAATCCCCGCGTATCGGCCGCATAGTCGTAAGCGCCGTTGTTATCCACCGTCCAGTTCATGAACTGGAAATTCGTGTCCGATCCGTACGAGTTCACGTCGAAAAAATCCGCCAAACTCAACTTCCCGAATCTCACTTCCAGCCGCCGTTCCGGCAATTCCCGAAACAGCGAAAATGGATTGCGTTCCGCCACCACTCTTTTGTTTCCCAGCGAAAACACGTGATGCCACATCAATCGCGCCACATACGGCACCTTGCTGAGATAAGGGTTGCGAACCACGTCCAAGTTGAAGAATCCCGCCGCTCCCAGGGCGTTGCCCAGTCCCCGTCCCCCAGTTTCCTGCACGTCGCACAAAAATTCGGTCGCGTCGGTAGCCCGCCAGCCGGTGTACAGCGTCAGCACCCGCGAGGTGGCGTCTTGTGCCTGTGCGCTCAAGCTGTTCGGCCCTTGGTACGGCGAGTGGAACGTGGGGTGCCACTCGGATATGAAATTGGCTTGTCCCGATAGCCAGATTCGGTCCCACTCCGCGTGCGGAAGCATCGTCGCCACTGAGTCATCGTCCACGAAACTTGCGTTCACTTCCCCCGTGTCTTCCGACCCTCCGCCGGACGCGCTGTCTTGCGCCTTCAGCAACCCCCCACACCATAAGCACAGCAGCAGCGCACACCCGTACCTAAACGCAAACTGTGCGCAGCTCGCCGTGGCGCGTCTCTCTGCAACCCTGAACTTCATCGACGTTTACAGGTGATTTCCTGTGCGCTTGTCGTTCTTCCCGACACCACCGGCAAGGCTCCCCCGGGCTCTTCCAAAGCGCCTTCTTCGAAACGCCCGGCTTCCGGCTTCACCACAAACTGCCGCTCAAAGCAGCTCATGTTGCTGTCGATCCACACCGTTACCAGCGGCGCGCCTTCCCTCCGCGTGTCCCGAATCCACCGGCAGTAGATTGAGGATGCCCGAGGGGCCCTTATCTTTTGATGAACGGTCATTAACATGGCCTCTCCTTCCTTCTTTCTATTCCGGCCTTTGCTTTGGCCGCGGTGGCCTGCTCTCAACCCGGGTGTGGCGCCCCGTGCGGGCACACGCCAGCCTTGATACCATACCCCCTATGGTACGCAAGGAAATTCGCGCTTGAAACGTTGGAATCGCGAAAAAGTCCGAACCGCCTTCTCGCTACCTTCTTGAAGTGATTGCCTGCCTCGCTCGCTCTACGGTTGCACTTGCGAAATCTGCATCGCGTTCACCCGCGCGTGATTGATCGTCAAGCCCCAATGCAGGTGCGGTCCGGTGACCCGGCCCGTTGCTCCCACTTTCCCGATTTCTTCCCACGCCTCCACCTTGTCACCTTCTTGCACCCCGATCTCCGACAGATGCGCGTACATGGTGTAAATTCCATAGCCATGATCAATCACCACGGTGTTCCCGGAATAGTACAGATTCTCGGCCAGCGCCACCTTCCCCGCCTGTGAGGAATAAACCGGTGTCCCCGCTTTCGCCGGAAAATCTACCCCGGCGTGCGGCGATCGCGCTTCACCGTTCAGGATTCGCCGCCGTCCGAAGTTTCCACCCGTGCTGATCACCTTCAATGGCAACCGGAACTTCCCTTCCCATAATCGCTCCGGCGTCACGTGGTCGTAGATAGCCTGCATCTTCTTGCTGTCCTCTTCCGCCCGCTTCTGCTGCTCCGGATCCGGTTGGACAAACTGCTTCTCCACCTTCAACCGTTCCGTAACGAACTTTCCCCCTCGTACGCTGATGACCATGCCGCAAGACTGCGCGTCTCCCTCTCGCCCCGGCCACGATATCTTCCATTCATACTGTCCCGGAGCCTTCTCCAGGTCCACACCAATCAGCCCATGCAGACCCGTCTCTTCCGGTTCGTGCCATAGCGAAATCGACCGGCCATCCCATTCGCTGCTCAGCCCCGACACCGTTTTGGGCGCAAGCACCTCAGTCAGCACCAGCGACCCTTGCACCGCCGATCGGGTACTTACTTTCATGGCTATGCCATCCGGACAGTTCTTCCGGAGCTGCGCCATCATGGATGAGGGAAACAACGCCATCGTCAAAACCAGCAGGAAATATGCACGCAATATCCTTATCAAAACGTTTCGAAGCATAGCCTTGGTAGCATACCCGGTTCGGTTCGCGCCCGGAAATCACTCAAACACCTTTAGGTGACGACGGTCACAGCAATAACTTCCCTTCGCCATCACAATTAGCCCCGGAATGGCCAGACGATCTCTCGGGGTGGTCTTGATCGTCACGCTCCTGGGCTGGACCGTCAACCAGCCTCTCGAGTGTCAAGGCCGACACTCTCGGGCAGCAGTTATGGTGCCGGCAGGAGCTTCACCTGCCAACCAACCTGAACCTTCCCCTACGCCCCATAGCTGCTGCCCACGCGAGAGAAGCCGTTCCTCTCCTGCTCGTTCACAGTTTCCTCCTTGTCATCGCCCCGCATCGTCTCATCCAGACTGTTGCTCTTTCACCGGCGGCACGCAAAGCGCTCTCACCTTTAGCCGCGTCCAGGAATCGCTGTCCACCGAACTTGCGCTGACGATTTTCACGGGATTTGGAACTGCGGCTCGCTCCAACGACCGACACTTTGTCTTCGCGCCCTTGAATTTTCCGGGCGTCGCATCACCCTCTTTCACTGTTTTGCGCCTCTGAGACCCACTCCTCCTTCTGTCCGATTCCGCTCTCAAGCTGTGTCCGCGTGGGACGCGTTTCCCACTTCTCCAACCAACCCAATGATTCGAAATGGTGAAAACATGAAAATCCGTATCTTCGTCGTAATGCTCAGCCTTGCGCTCGCCGCTGGTCTTTCCACAGTCGCTCAGCAAAACCCTGCCCCTCAGGCGCCTGCTGCATCCGCAAATTCTTCACAGTCCGCGGACAAGTGTGCAGGTTGTTGTTGCCAGAACGCCAAAGCGCAAGCCGGCGACAGCAAAGGTTCAACCATGGCCTGCTGCCACGGTAAATCCATGTCCTGCTGCAAGAAGGGTACAGATGACAACGCCGCTGCGATGAACTGCTGTGCTGGCAAAGATGGCAAACCTTCCACGGCCAATGTCTGCGCGTCCTGCTGTGGCAAGAGTGCATCCGCGAACAACGGCAAAGACTGTCAGAACTGCTGCACTGCTCAGCACACCTGCTGTCAACAAAACTCAGTCAAGCCCAGTTAATCCACGCCAAAATAGTGAGGGCTCTGCCGCCCGGCAGAGCCCTTGCTTCTCCCACTTTCTACCGCGAATTGCGCTTCAGATTTTCAATCCCAATACTCGTACCAGTTTCTCTTCCAGCCGTTTCAACTCCAATTCCCGGGCGTGCTCTTCGCGGGTCCGGTCATTCAACGCATCCTTTAGTAATCGCAGATTCGTCCGCAACTCCATTTGCCGCAGCGCCAACCGCCCCAATGCGTTGATGGCCTCCTTCTGCCCAGGGTCCAGTTGCCGCGGTTGCCGGTCCAGCACGCACAACGTCCCCAGCGCGAACCCGTCGTCATTAATCAGTGGCGTCCCTGCATAGAAGCGAATGTGCGGTTCCCCTGTCACTAAGGGGTTGTCGCGGAATCGTGCGTCCTGCAATGTGTCGGAAACGATGAACAAGTCGTTTTGCTGAATCGCGTGAACGCAAATGGAAACTTCTTTCGGCGTTTCCCGGATCTGCACCCCTAAGCTGGACTTGAACCACTGCCGGTGGTCGTCGACCAGCGAAAGCATCGCCATGGGCACCTGGCAGATATGCGCCGCCAGGATCACCAAATCATCGAACGACTGCTCCGGTTCGCTGTCCAGAATGGCGTAGCGGTTCAGCGCTGCCACTCGGGCCGCTTCTGTACTGGACGAAGGTGTAGCCATACGCATCTCCGGGGTCCGTCCAAAGGTGCCCAGCCAGGGCTCAGGGCGCAAATCATACTCCACTCCGCGCCCCCTGTGTAGCTGCCGGTTACGCCCTGCCCATGGCGATGCACCGCCGCTTCCGTTCCCTCCACCTCCATTGTGTTTCTTCCTATTGACACTCTATAGGTCCCGCCGTATCATCCTATCGAATATCGATAGGAGACCCCTTGGAATCCACAACCACTACTACTCTTTTGCAAGGCACCCTCGATCTGCTCATCCTTAAATCCCTGGTCGCCGGCGAACTCCACGGCTTGGGCATTTCCCGCCGCATCCAGCTCATCTCCGGCGGTACCTTCCAAGTCAAACCCGGATCACTTTTCCCCGCCCTCCATCGCATGGAGGAAGAAGGCTGGATTTCCTCCTTCTGGGGTGACTCCGAAAACAATCGCCGCGCCAAATACTACCGGCTCACCAAACCCGGCCGCAAACAACTCGAGGCCGAAACCAGGCGCTGGGGCCGCATCTCTTGGGCCATTGCTCAGGCCCTGGAAGCTTCGTAAGAACAGGTCAGCATGCCGCTCTTCGTCCAGCTCCGCAGCTTCTTCCGTAACCTCTTCTCTATTCGCCGTGTCGAAGCGGACTTCCACCAGGAACTGCAATCCCACCTGGAAATGCTGGTCGAGCAAAACCTTCAAGCGGGCATGACTCCCGGCGAAGCGCAGCGCGCCGCGCTCATCGAACTCGGTGGCGTCGAGCAACTCAAAGAGCAGGTCCGCGAACAGCGCCTCGGCAATTGGCTGCACTCCATCCTCTCCGACTGCCGCTTCGCTCTTCGCCAATTCCGCAAATCCCCTGGCTTTGCCTCCATCGCCATCCTCACCTTGGCTCTCGGCATCGGCGCTAACACCGCCATCTTCAGCGCGATGAATCCCACCCTTTTCGCACCACTGCCCTATCCGCGCGCTGGCCGGATCATGATGGTCTGGGATGTTTTTCAAGGCTCGCGCTCCGATGTGACATTTCACACCTTTCGTGAGTTGACCAGTCGCAGTTATTCCTTCGAATCCACGGCAGCGCTGGAAGCCTGGCGTCCCACGTTAAGCGGCGCGAATGAGCCTGAGCGTCTGGAGGGGCAGAGCGTCAGCACAGATTATTTTCGCGTGCTCGGCATTCCGCCGGCACTGGGACGCGACTTCCTGCTCTCCGACAACGCCTTCCATGGACCGAAAGTCGCCATTCTTAGCAACGCGCTGTGGCAGCGGCGTTTCAATGCTGATGGCAACATCATCGGCAAAGCGATAACCCTGGACGGCGACAGCTACCAAATCATCGGCGTCATGCCGCTCAACTTCGAAAATGTCCTCGCTCCATCCGCGGAGCTTTGGTGTCCCATGCAGTATGACCCCACCCGCATTACCGACCTGCAAACCACCGAGTGGGGACATCACCTGCGCATGGTTGCGCGGCTACGGCCAAGTGTCACTCCGGAAGACGCCTCTAAAGAACTTAGAACCGTCGCCAATTCGCCCGTGCCGGACTTCCCCCGCGCGCCCTGGGCTTCCATGAACTCCGGCTTCTTCGTCAATTCTCTTCAAGCCGAAGTGACTCGCGACGTTCGCCCCGCCTTGCTTGCCGTCTTCGCCGCGGTCCTATTGGTGCTCGCTATCGTTTCGGTGAACGTGACCAACCTTCTCCTGGCTCGCGGAAGTCAGCGACGCGCGGAATTTGCCATGCGTGCCGCGCTCGGCGCATCCCGCAGGCGCATGCTGCGTCAGTTGCTCACCGAAAGCCTTCTCCTATCAGTATTCGGTGGCATTCTCGGCATGGTCGTAGCTCAGTTGGGTGTGCGCGCTTTGCTCCTGTTGGCTCCGCCCGATTTGCCGCGCTTAAGTGCCATCGCCCTGGATCCTTCCGTGTTCGCCTTTGGCGTCGTCATTACCGGGCTCATCGGCATGGTCATCGGCGTGGTTCCCGCTATGTACGCCTCGCGACGCGATCTGAATGCCGGAATTCAACCCGGGGCTCAGCGCATCGCGGGTGGCCACCAGACCATACGCCGGGCGCTCGTTGTCGCCGAAGTTTCACTGGCATTTTTGTTGCTTGCTGGAGCCG
>DASPVD010000124.1:0-180849 GCA_035622555.1 Candidatus Eremiobacteraceae bacterium
CGGTCCGGCCCGGACACATGGGTTACACAACGTACCTAAGACATAGGTAACACTTTTGGGCCGAACGGATTTTCGAGTGGTTCCAGCACTCGAGTTTCCAGATCAAAGTATCCCAAATCATAGTCCATAAAACTCACCAGCCAAATGTCATCGTGCACTTCTTTGATGCCCACGGCCTGGCCGGCAAAGACCTGGCTGAAATTGATTTTCTTTTTGCCCAGGCAGATGCGCCCGCAACGGGTGACCACGATGGTTTTGTCGTGGAGGGGATAGTCGATATCCGGCAGTCCGGTATAGGGGCGCGGGGAAGGTTGATAGACCTCCGCCGGACATTTCATGTCCAGGGCTTCGTGCGGGCGTTCGTTGTTGAAGACCTCGATAAACTTGTCGAAGCGCGCCTGTTGCTGAAGAAAATTGCTGGCCGCCGGTTTGGTGGCTTCTTTTTTCAAGGTCAGATGCATGCGTTCGTGCCGCCCGTTTTGCTGTGGATGAGCGGGTTGGATGCGTTCGATGCCGATGCCCAGGCGCAGCCACCACACCGCCAGCTTGCTCAGGTTGAACAGAGCATGTGCGGAAGCGAACGGCACGCCGTTGTCGCTGCGGATGTTGGCGGGCAGGCCGCGCTCCCGAAAAAGCCGCTCAAATACAGTGAAAGCGTAGTGTTCTTTGGTCGAAGAAAGCGCCTCACAGGTGAGCAGATAGCGGCTGGCGTGGTCGGTGACCGTCAGCGGGTAGCAGTAGTGGTGATTGCCGAGCAAGAACTCGCCTTGGTAGTCGGTGCACCACAGCTCGTTGGGGCGCTGCCCGAGGGAGAGCGGCGTTCCTTGTGCCCGCCGACGCACGCGACCACGGCGCTCCACCAAGCCGTAGCGATCCAGCACCGCGTGAATGGTGCTTTTGGCCGGGATGGGAATACCGGAGAACCGGCGCAGTAAGCGTTCGCGAATTTTGCGCGCACCCCAGCTGGGGTGCTCCCGCTTCACGTTCAGGACGAAATTCTCCACCTGGAAGGGGAGCTGGTTGGCATAGCGATAGGGGCGACGGCTCCGGTCCGTGAGCCCTTGCACCCCACATGCCTGGTAGCGATCGAATATCTTGTAGCCCGTCTTGCGAGAGATCCCAAACTCCCGGCAAAGTTCCGCCATCGCCTCGCCGGCTAGCCGGCGAGCCACAAACTGCATCCTTTCGTCCATCACCGAACACTCCTTCCAAGGCATCTCTTCCTCCCCTACTCAGGGAGGAAAGTGTCACCTATGTGTCCGGTACGATGTGTTACCTATGTCTCAGGCCGCTCACTTGAAAACTGAAGGGCTTCCCGGTAGCAGTTAGGGAAGCCCTTTTTGCTTGGAAACGACCTGTAGTGAAGAATGCAGTGGGTGTGAAACATCCGGCCGTTTTAGTGTGACGCTCGGCCTCGCCTTGATGGCGATACCAATTCGGGCTCAGTCGGTTGGTTGATGGCTGATTTTTTTATTTCGCCTGTCGTCTTTCGCCCTCCGTTTTCGATTACCTGTGTAAAGGGACCTGCGAGGAGCACCTCAGTGAAAAGGGGCAAAAAAATGGCAGACGAAAAAGAAAAGACGATTGAGAAGGGGCAGGAACGCCAACCCGAGGTGCCCGAGGTCGAGGATGTGCTCTCAGAAAAGGATATGGAAAAGGTCGCGGGCGGGGTGTGCGACGCAGGCAGCAAAGGCACGTGTACGTTCATTTCATTTTACGAGCAGTAGCGTACCAGGCCCCATAATTGCAAACGGCAAGACGGCCCCAAGAAGCACACGGACATACTCACAGATCACGACAACAGCGCTGCATCAGGGCACCGTCAGGCTCAGCAAACCATTCTGGGAATCGTGGAGCAATCAGCGTTGCTGGAAGAGCGTCTGGGGGGCGACTTCCTGCCGGAAACTCGCGCTGGGGATTCCGAAATAATTGAAGGCCGGATGGTCGCTTGGCGAAAAAATTGTGCCATAGGCGACGACGACCTGTTGCTGGTGTGTGTCTTTCATCGCCGCACCTCCTCCCCCTTTCGCTCCCAAAACAAAAAAACGCCAGATTACCTTCGTATCGGATGAGGGCAATTGCGGTCTGGTCGAAATCAATGGTTTACGTCCTGAGATTGAAGGCTTGTTGCCGGCGGTTGATGCCTCAGCAGATTTCCGGTGGCGAATTCAAGGTTGACTGCCTCTAGAAATAATTCTGACCGTGCAGAGACACTGGATAGTCGAGCTTGGGCCAACTGCTTCTCCGCGGTGACAACATCGACCAGGTTCTTGACTCCATATTTGTATGCATCGAGCGATGCGGAGTACGAGGCGTTAGCGGACTCGAGAAGTGCCACAGCAGCATCGTGCTTTCGCAACGCCGTCCGGAATGCTATGTACGCGGTCCAGACCTCGCGCGTCGTCTGATCATGTTCGGAGATAAGTTCATCCTCCGCTTCCCGGCGTTTCGATTCAGCGATCAACACTTCGTTTTTGCGCTCACCTCCGTCAAAGATGCGCCAATGGATGCTGAGTGAGGCAGACCAGGTAGGCTCGCTGGCTGAGCCGAGCTGGCCGTAATCCGCGGCGGGCCACACCGAGGTCTGCGCAACGGATCCCGATAGAACAATCTGTGGTTTGTACTCTGCCTTGGCTCCACGAATGCGGGCCTCGGCGGAGCGGACCCGCAGAGTTTGGGCCATGAGGTCGGGACGATTCTGCATCGCGCGATCGATCAGCGCGTCGATGGACATTGTGAGTCTCTCCGGCAAAGGCACGCTCCCCTGGCTGTCAATGACTATGTTGGGAGACGGATCAGCCCCAGCTGCTTCAGTGAGCGTGACGCGCGCAATCTTTTCGTCTCCATCCGCGGATTCCAGGTCGAACACAGCCTGTGACGCTTCGGCCCGGGCGTTGAGAACATCGGGAAGAGTTGCAAGCCCGTTCTTCAGCCTGTTTTCAGCCGCATCCTGGGTGGTTTGCGCGGTTCGCAACGTCTCCTGCGCAGCCTGCAATCTCTCCTGTGCGGTCACCAGCTGGTAATAGGCACTGGCGACGCGAAACGCCAACGCTTGATTGACCTGGATGACCTCCGCACCCGCGGCGAGCTTCTCCGCCTTCGCGGAGTCTACGTTCGCCGCGCGTTTACCAAAGTCAAAGATGAGGTATTGAAGCGCGACTTCTGGCCGGACGATGGGGACCTCGACCATGACATAGCCGCGGGGAGCGAGTGGTTCGGGGAACGGATTTATCAATCTCTCGTCGCCGAAAACAGCCAGGCCATCCAACTCGGGATAGTAGGCGCTTTTTGCCAAACCCAGTTCGTGTGCTTTCTGTTTTGCGCGCTCCCAGACGGTTCGAGTGGCGGGATTATGATGCTCGGCAATGTCAATCAGCTCAGCCAAGGTGTAGGGGTGGACTGGATCCAGAATCGCTGCTCCCTCGCGAGGGGTTTCGCGAGCGTCGCAGTCGGCGACAGCTGCTGGAGAAGACACTTTGCCCGCACATTGCCCCTGAGCTCGCGCCGCAGAGAAGGCGAGAAGCAGCGACAAAAGCAGAATGCTCAATGATGGGTTGCATTCGATTAATCGAAACTTCTCCCGGTTCATTGCCAGCAACACGTGACCAATTGCTAGCCACGATTTTCTCGTATGAGGGTTCGCTTTCACAGTAATGCCTCTGCTTCGGTGGGCCTTGAACCGGCACGACCCGAGTCAACCTCGGTCAGCGCATTACATCAAAACTCGGGACGCGAAATAATTAGACGATGGTATCGGCAATACCTTCGTCCAATAGATTTGGTCCTTAATCATGTGGCTTGATCGCAAGGTGCGACCGACGCATGTGAGGTCAGCCCGACATGAATACTAAACCGGCGGAGCGCGACCGAATGACCTTACTTCGCCACGTTGCCGGTCTATCTCTGGCGGTACCGTTAGCGTTGGTTGGTTGCTCCCACGCACCCGAATACAGCATTTTCGGCTCCTTCTTTCCCGCGTGGATCTTCTGCTCCGCCGGAGGTTTGGTGCTGGCGACGGGCGCACGCGCCCTGATCGCTCGCACTGCCATCGCCGAGCACCTGGCTGCCCCTGTGCTTTTGTATCTCAGCGTGGCGATCTTCCTCGCGTGCGCGTTGTGGCTTTTGTTCTACAGCTAGGCGAATACCATGCCGACCCAAGACGCTGGCCAACCTGAGCGCGATAATCGCATAGCAAGACTTGCGTGGTACGGTCGGGTCTTCACCGCAGTCGCGGTTCTGCTGGCGATCGTCGGCTTGATTACCGTCTACTTCGTCTCAACTCGGCGTCCCCAGACCGATGACGCGGAGATCTTTGCCAACTACATCGGAATCGCCCCCGTTGTCGAGGGGCCGGTACTGCACCTAAACGTCGCCGACAATCAGCACGTCAAACAAGGTGACTTACTATTCGAAATTGATGATCGACCTTATAAATATGCCCTTGACCGCGCAGTGTCGGATCAAACGGCGCTCGAAGGCCAGATCGTGGACGAACAGCGTCGCATTCAGGCCGAAGTACACGCTGTTACCGCCTCCGGGGCGGCGACACGAAGCGCCAGCGCCAACGTGGACAAGGCGCAAGCCTCGATCCGTGAGGCGGAGGCCGACGTCGCCCACTCTGAGGCCACGCTGGATAGGGTCAAAGCGGAGTCGACATACGCAGAAAATAACCTGCACCGCATTGAGCCCCTGCTCGTCAAGCAGTACGTCACCGTTGACCAGGTGGACCAGGCGCGCACCACAGAGCGGGCCAGCGCGCAGTCCGTGCACGAAGCCGAATCGCAATTGGCTCTGAATCGAGCCCACCTCAACTCGATGCTGGCCGCCCTGGCGGAGGCGAAGGCCTCGGCAGAGCAGAGTACGGCGCAGCTCCATCAATCCCAGTCCAGCGTACTTACCCTCGACCCGCTCGTGGGCCAACGGCAGGGACGGGCCGCCGCAATCGCCAACGCCCAATACAACTACAACCAGTGCCGCGTCTACGCTCCGTTCGACGCACGTGTAACCAGCCTGGTTATCTCCGAGGGTGCTTATGCTCACGTAGGACAGGAGATTTTCACGCTAATCGACACTCGCGTCTGGTGGGTACTTGCGAATTTCCGCGAGACCCAGCTGAAGCATATCCAGCCGGGTATGACTGCGGACGTGTATGTTATGTCTGACGCGGGATTGCGATTTGCGGGCATCGTCGAGAGCACGGGGTACGGAGTTATACCCGATCCTTCGATTGTGGGCCGGATCACGCCCGGCCTGCCCGACATACAACGCACTCTGAGCTGGGTACACCTGGCGAGCCGCTACCCCGTCCGCATCCGGATTAAGTCACCGCCCTCCGACGCTATTCGTCTGGGGGAATCTGCGGTAGTGGTTATCCGCGGATACAAACGGAAGCCTTGATATGGCGACGCGAGCGACTCAGCTCCGCCAGTGGCCAGCCCGCCGAACGGTGTCTTGGCCTTGGTTTCGCGAATTCCTACGGTGGGAAGTTGCTCCGTATCCAGGACGCGTGAACGCGGTCATCCGCATGACGATCGCGGCTACGCTGGTCATGCTTATCGTCGTGACCTTTCGCATTCCTGGCGCGGGCTTCTTGGGCGCTTTGTTTTCAATTCTCCTGGCTCGGGAAAACCTCGCCGCCACCTGGCGCGGTGGTCGAATGATCGTCCTTGCATTCGTGGTCGCGAGCCTGTACACCCTGGTCGGGATGATGCTGTTTCGGGGCTACCCCATCACTCATTTTTTCTGGGTAATCGGAAGCCTGTATCTGATCTTCTTCGTTATACGCACGATGACTAACTACGCGGCGGCAGCGGCTTTCTCCATTCCGATTGCCGTTGCCCTGCCGGTTTGGGACCGGCCCCTGCCGAGCGAGGCCCAAGTGGAGGGTACTCTTTGGCCTGTCTTGATTATCGCCGTAGGCGTTGGCGCCACGGTGGGAACCGAAGCGTTATACCGCATCTTCGATCGCTCCGATCCGCTCATCGCATCTGTCGACGAACTTTTGCTCACAGTGCAGCAAGTAGTGGAAAGTATTGCCGCCTCCCATTGCCCGCCGGACTCGGTCCTCAGGAGAGTTCGTCAATACCATTTTACGGGCACTGGCCGCATTAGAATGGCGTTGCTGCGCCAAGGTGTGGACCCCACCCAGCGGGCGAAGCGCAGCGCCATGATTTTGCTGGCGGACCGGCTCATTGGTCTTGCCGCGAACGTCGAGTGTACTTGCCCTCAGCCGGGTGGCGGAGACTTGATCCGCCTGCGCGCGCTTTCTGAGAGGCTCGGAGCAATCCGAACGCGGCTCCGCGTGTCCGTGTCTATTCACACGTCTCCTCCTGCGCTTGAAGGGCAGCCGTCCCCCAGCTTCCCCGAGCTTCAAGAGATGGAACGAACCGTCGCGCTCATGACTGAAGTGCTCCAACGCGACGAGATCGTCGATGGTTCCCAGAACGTGCCAGGACGAGCCTGGTGGCGAGCTCTGTTTGTGCCTGATGTATTCGAGAACCCGGAATATCTGCGCTTCGCCATTGCGGGATGCCTGGCCGCTAGCCTGTGTTACTTACTCTACAACGCGCTCGACTGGCCCGGTATCAACACCAGCGTGCTCACTTGCATTGTTACGGCCCTGAGCACGATTGGCAGTTCGCTCCAGGCACAGTTTCTGCGCATTGCCGGGTTTGTTGCCGGAGGGCTGGTGTTGGGGATTTCGGCGCAGATTCTGATCCTGCCCAGCATCGACAGCATCTTCGGGTTTGCTCTGTTCTTTGCGGCGGCGACCGCGATCGCTGCGTGGTTTGCCACCTCGAGCCCGCGGCTGTCTTTTTTTGGCGTGCAGATGGCGCTCGGCTTTTACTTCGTCAACCTCCAGGATTTCCAGATTCAGACCGACCTGACGATCGCGCGCGATAAGGTAATTGGCGCGTTATTGGGTATTCTCGCCATGGGTTTTATCTTCGACCGCTTCGGAACGAAGAGTGATGCGGAGCAACTCCCGAAACTACTGGTGCGGAGCGTAAGGATGCTGGCACAGCTGGGAGTTTGTCTGGTGGAACGCGACAAAGCCATCGCCGTCTCGCAGATCAGCCGTCTGCGCATTCAGATCAATGACAACTTCGCTGCCCTGACATCGCAGATAGATACCGCGCAGTTTGAATTTCAGTTTCGCCATCGGCGCGAGCAAGACATTACTGAGTGCGAGCGGATTCAGAGGGCCCAGCCATCCCTGCGATCGATCTACCTGCTGGAGCTCAGTCTGCTGTCACATCGTGGGCGACGGGAGATCGACTCCGAATGGAGCCCGCGCCAAGATCAGGCGCTGGACCATTTTCTAAACGAATATAGCAATGAACTTATGCACATCGCCGCGTGGATCGCACACGAAGAGGACGCACCTGCGCCCATAAGCGGTGATTCCATGCGGTTATTACGGCAAACCTTCGAGGATCACAGCTCCCCGAACTCGCGGGCCATCACCGATATCTGCCAGAAGATGGCCTCCTCTCTCCTTTTGTTACGGGACGAATGCTAACGCCGAGCGCCTGGAATTCTGATCTGCTTGCGGGGGCCGCTAACGAACGGGCTGCCCGCTTCAAAGAAACGCAGCCGCCGGTTCTTCTCGTGGGTGATGCCGATGCGCACAGTAGTGCCGACGCACGCACTCTCTCGAACCGCAGTCCCAAGCCAAAGCGGACCGTCGGCACACAGGTCAACTCCGTCCAACCGCTGGTCGATTTGCAGAGCAACCGCGAGGCGTCCCGGCCCTCTGGCCAAATCTGTGAGTTTGTCGGTCTTGCGCAGTCGTTTCATTAGATTGATTCCTTCAAGAGGCTCAATGGCACGCAACAACACCCCCGCGCCAATCCCAGGCTCTTCAGCCGACACGTTGAGCATGTAAGATGTCCCATAGATGAAGTACACGTAAGCAAATCCCTTGTCTAGGAACAGGCATTGGTTTCTGGCCGTTCGTCCACGATAAGCATGCCCACTCCTGTCGCCCGGTGGGTAAGCCTCGGTCTCGACAATACGACCGCTAATCCTGTTTCGTCCGGTGTTGCGCACAATGGTTTTTCCGATGAGATATCGGGCCAGCTCAGCCGTATCACTCGGCAAGCTGGCCCGTGATAGCCGGCGGACGTCGCGAGCGAACTGAAACTCGGTTCGCAATGGATAACCCTAATCCTGTCTGCCAGGTCCAGTTTATCCAGAAATCGTCATTGCAGCGTCATTTGCTGGTCAAAGCTCCTTTGGGCGACGCGCTGGAGTCTGAAATCTTACAAGCCGAGGTTCATTCAGGCAGTTGCGTGGTGTCCGATTGGGTGAACTTCCCGCAGGAGCCCGGTCTCCACGTCGAAAACACAGCCGCGCACGGGGATGCCTTTGTCAATCCAAGGGTGCGACCTAACTTTCTTGATCTGCTCCCGGGTATTTACCTCGGGGTCCTTGTAGGAGAAGAAGCGCATTGGAGCCGGCGAAGCATCACCGGTCGAATCGCTCAGCTTCGCGTTGAGCTCAGCATCTGTGAAGGTGGTAAAGCCGCAGCCTGTGTGGTTGAGAAGCAGTATCTCTCTGGTTCCGAGCACACGGGTGGAAACGACAAGCTCACTGAGGACATCTTCTGTTACCGCGGGTCCGCCGGTCCGGATAACGTCGATATCGGCTTGCGGCAGACCCAAGATTCCAGGGAGGTCTGAGAGGCGAGGATCCATGCAGGTTACAACCACGATCTTCGGGGCCGGACGCTTCCCCAGTGTTGGATCGTAGTTTTTTGCGTAGTTGCGGTTTGCTGCTAACGCCTTATCAATAATGCTCATCGTTAGTCTCCATAATATTAGACGTAGACTGACGTCATCCCAGTGCCGGAATTGACCGGAGGGGCAAGTTCATTGCGGTATCGAGTCTTGCGGCACCTGATGCACATACGCGATGACATCATGGACGCGAAAAGAAAACTATTGGACGAAGGTATCGTATCGATCCTTCGTATGCCCTTAGCTGGCGGTGTGGGCTTGGGCGTGGGCACTCCCGCCTTGGCTGATTTTTTGGATCATGCGGCTGCCGATTCGGGCGCGGCGGACGCAGCCAACCGGTTGCAGGTCGGATTTGCTGCGAACGATGGGGAGCCAGGAGATGCCGTGATCAAGCATCGTCGCGATAGCGACGAGGGCGGAGTCGTCGAGACAGGCGTAGAGAGCATTGGGCGGGAGAAGGTCGCTTAGTTTGCGGCGGGTGATGTCTCCACGAGACTCGGGTGGAATTACGGCGATGCGCGCGATCATGTCGTAGAGGTCGTCCCGGTCGAGCGTTCCCCAAAGGCATTGCTTTTCGTCGAGAATTAGAAGTTCGCCAGCTGGGCTTTGGTTGAGAGCGAGGACGGCATCGGCAAAAGTCGTGTCTTTGGTGAGAGATTTGGAAGGGAGAGGGTCCAGGAGCGAGGCTATGGGCTCATCCGCCATCAAGGTCTTGGCTAGAGGCAGACGGCGCCAGAAATCGCCGGAGCGCCGAGTTAGCGTGCGGGATAGCAGGTCGCGTAGCGGAGTGGACGCCCCAGCGAGCTGCGCGAAGAGTTCACTGCCAATCTGCATGAGACGCACCACGGTTCGCGCGCGAACGCTGGTTTCATGCGGGTGATCTCCCAGGAGCGTAGCCTCGCCAAAGAAATCGCCCTTGCTTAGGACAGCCACGATCTTGGGCTCTGGATCTGGCGGTGTCGCTTTCAAGGCTTCAACTTCGCCCTCATCGATGATGGAGAAGGTGTTTGCCAATTCACCTTGGCGGTGGATGTAATCGCCGGGGAGATAGTAGGCGTGATTTACCTTCAGGGTAACATCGGTGTTGAGAAAGCTGAGGTCGCGCGGGAAGAGCACGTCCCAGGCCCAATCCAGGGCCACTTTGCATCTGCGGGACCACGTCGGCAATTTGAAGAGATAGACGCCGCGCCACAAAAACCAAGCGAGAAACCCGGAAAATCTCATGCCCAATATTTCTGCCACGGCGGAGTAACCGCCAATGGAACAGAGTTGGCCTAGGGCTTTGAAGCTGAAAGGTTTAGTCGGTTCTCCTCGAAGAATGCGGACGAGGTTACGAGCTGCTTGGCGGCCCTGGCGTTGGGCGAATTGGGCGGTGGTTGGCGACGGTTTTTTGTCGAAGTCGTTGATGATAAGGGCGCAATCGCCGAGCGCCCAGGCGTTGGTTTGGCCTTCGATGCGCATTTCGAGAGTGGTGCGGATGCGTCCCTTTTCTTTGGGGACATGGAAGCTTCGAACTAGAGGGGAAGGGGTGGTGCCGATGGTACAAACGATCGTGGCGCCAAGAAGCTTGCGGCCATCTTTGAGTTCGACGCCTTCATGGGTGGCGGCGACGGCGCGGGAATTCAAGAGAATGGTGACGCCGGCTTTTTCCATTTTCTTGCGGGCGAAATCTCGAAGCGTGGGGGCAACTTCCGGCAATATCTGGTCCTGAGAGTGGACCATGGTTACGATGACATCCTTTTCCCGGAAATTGCGGTAGAAGCGGGTGCTGCTGCGAACGAGTTCGTTGAGTTCGCCGGCAACTTCGACCCCGCTGAACCCGGCACCCACGATGATGAAATGGAGAAACCAGCGGCGCCGCTCGGGATCGGTGGTTGCTTCGGCGCGTTCCATTTGACGGACGACGTGCTGCCGGAGGTCGATGGCGTCGCGCATGACCTTGAAAGCGAAAGCGTGGTCCGTCATGCCTGGGATGATGCCGAGGTTGCTGTCCGCGCCACAGGCTAGGACCACGTGGTCGTAGTGCAGGCGCGTCCGGACGCCGTTGCCCTCGTCATATTCAATTTCGGAGGCGGACAAGTCGATTCGTTCCACGCGCTCGGTGCGGCAGCCAACACCGGGGAGCATCTGGCGAAGCGGCGCGGCAGCTGCGTCGACATTGATGGAGGCTCCTGCGACATCGGCCAGCAGAGGATGAAAAACCATGTGGTTCTCGCGGTTGAAGAGGAGAATTTCGCAGTCGGATGGGCGCAGCTGGGCGCGAAGAGTTTTTGCGAATTGTACGGCTGCAAATCCTCCCCCGATGATGACCACTCGAATTGGCTTCACTTTGTTGCTCCTGTGTCTGGAACCAGCGACAACGGCTCAAACCCAAGCGGAGGAGTTTACCCACTAGAGTTCCCGGATTGGTCGCGCTCGCTTATCCAGACTTCTTTTCTGTTTCAAGACGAGTTACGCCGTCTCATTCCCTCAGATGGATTGACGACACCGATGGATACCATTTTCTTGCGCTCACGACCGGAACCGGCCAAAAAGAGATTTCAACTCCAAGTCCACGCTGCGCCAAGGTCACGCTAGCCCTCGCGTTTCACTTGTGTGAGTTTTTCAAGCAGTTTGTACGACGGCTCGACTTTATCGTGGTTTTAGACCGCAAACGCCTTCCGGCAATCTCGTTCACACAGTGGAGGTGTCCGGCATCATCGCTGGGAAGCATGGACACGACTTAGCGTGCAAGCCACAGTGCAAATCGAATGGCCTGGAATATCGTCCATTCATGGTGAACTCGCAGAATTCGGTACCACTCCTGTATCGACACACGCTTCATATCGAATCTCTGGAGCAGGGATCTGACTTTTCGTGTCTCCTTGTATCGAGGTCCCTCCTATTCGTGGTAGGGGAATGGAGGGTGTACAAAGCTCTTACGATGGCCATGGTGAGCTCTCCCCAACGAAATTGTGTATTGCGCGTTCCCGATCGATTCGGATGCTATACGCAGTTGCGATTAGGCCAAGAAAGCGGAGGTGAAACAATTGGACGATAGTGTTGGCGATACTTTCGTATAACTTGGCGTCCTAAAACCTTCCGCTTTTCGGCTGGAGTTGTTCGGGGCGACTTGGGATGCTCGCTCGCACTGTCATTTTAAACACCGCAGCGCAAAGCACTTTGATCGATACGGCGCGATCAAGAAGGAAGCGGATGAAGATTTTGATGGTGTTAACTTCCCACGGTCTAGGGCGATACTGGATGCCGGACAGGATTCTGGCTTGAGGAATTCGCCGCGAAGAGGAGTGTTGCGAGGCCACAGCGAACCCACCCGGAGGCTGAACCGGAACCACAATGGGCGCAGATTGAGGATGAGGCGGAACGGGAGTCGTTCAGTCCGCGGCTATTCCTCGAGTTTCGCTCCAGGTTTCTTGAGAGCCGTCTGAATTGCCGGAGTCTTCCAGTTCCATGTGCTCGCGGCGGAGCTGTGCCTCCAGAGCCGCAAGCTGCGCGTCGATGTCCTGTACGGCGTTGCGGCGGCGGATAATCTCTTCGCGATAGCGACGCAAGAAGTAGTCGATAGTCTCGACGCGGATCCTGATTGAGCCGGAGGGCTTGTTTTCGTCGAGATCCTTGAAACAGAAGTAGGGAGTGCCAGACTGCTCGATGATGCCCTCAATGACGCCATAGATCGGCGCGTCGTGGCCGCATTTGAAGCTGGAAATTTCCAGGGCAACCAGATTGGGGTGGCGAGCCGTAAATTTGGCAGCCCAGACCTTGTGATTGGTGCTGCAGGAGTAGGAATTTTTCCAGGCATCGCTGATGTCCAAGGGGCTGGTGACGGTTCCGGCGCGGACTTCCTCACCGAAGAGGCGATCGAGCAAGTCCTCGTCGATGGGAAGAGTGTTCTGAGAAAAAATGGGATAGCCGAGCTTTTGGAATTCGTCGAGAATCTCATGATTCAAGCCGGGGTCATGATGGTAGGGACGACCGAGCATAACAATGCCAATGCGATCTTCGCGCTCGAGTTGATCGAGGACCTGGCGAGCCCGGCGGCGAATGCTATTCTCGTACTCCTTGAGAGCGGCGAACCCGGACTCGACGGCACGGTCGTTTTCCTCTTCTGAAAGGCCAAGAACGGGCTGCCAAGCCTGCCACATCTGGTAAGCAAACAACTTGTGGTTAGCGAAGTTGAGTACAGGATCGATGTATTTCAACTTGTTTTCAGCGAAGACATCATTTTCCTTGGTAAACGCGGCTTTTACGGTTTCCGGAGTGGCGGTGACGGTCGGGCAAGCGTTGGTGCCCACGATTTTCATCAGCGGAGAGTGCAGCACGTCGTACATTGGGAAGAAAATCGCGTCCAGCGGCTTCTTGCTGTGCTTCTCCTTAATCAGGTTGTAAACGTGGGAGATTCCGATCTTTGCCGGGTAGCACGGATCAATGGCGCCGCGGCTGGCGCCGGCGCGGTAGAGCTCGGGACTGGTGTAATCGGAGTAGACGATGTTCTCGGGCTGCACACCGAGGCTTTCGAAATAGGCGTTGAACAGGGGCGCGTAAGTATAAATGTTCAAAACGCGCGGGATGCCGATGCGGACCTTGCCGCGATTGTTCATGAGGGCGATGCGTTGTTTCACGGCTTGAGTCCAAGCGCGTTTAGGAAGAGGGTCGGCGACATTTTTGGCGTTGGTAGGGCGGAAGACTTCCTTGGAGGCGAAATCGACGAAATTGGGGTGCTGGTCGCGAATGTGGTCGAGTCCGGCTTTGATTTCCTTCATTTCGTTGAGATCTTCGACGGTGCCTTTTTCGCAGGTGGCGATAATCAAGCGCTGCTCGCCACGCATGAGAGGGACCTTGGTGACGCGTTCGATGGGAACCAGGTTCTGGATTGGTTCGGTGCGAATGTCAATGAAGGTGCGCAAGCAATTGTTCTTGCAGAAGTAGCAGCGAGTCGCTTCGTTGCGAGTGGTGCGATATTCAATTTTGCGCACCGCGTCGAGTCCGACAAAGGTAGTGCGCAGTCCGTTGCGCCACAAACGCAAGGATTCCTGAGCGGCGCCAATAGCGCCGGATTCGCCGCAATGCTCGTGAACGATAATTTCCGGCTGCTTGCCGGCAGCACGGAAACTGTTGCGGATGAAATCGACTTCGGCTTTGACGACGGCAAGATTGTTTTGCGTGCCGCCCTGTAAAACGAAACGCGAGCCAAGCGCGGCCAGATTGGGAATGCTGGCGACGTACAGGAAAACGTTTTTGGGAAGCACGGCGGCGAGACCGGCGAGAATTTCTTCCGCCTGCCAGCCCTGGCGCTGGAAATTGACGATGTCTGACTGCATGAATACAGCGCAGCCATAACCGAAGACCGGCATGGATTGGGCGGAAAACGCCAGATCGGCGTATTGATTGACGTTCAAGCCGAAGCCCTCGGCGGTGGATTGCAGGAAGTAACCATTACCGGCAGAGCATTGGGTATTGAGCTTGAAGTCTTTGACGCGGCCATTGTGAAGAATGATGATCTTGATGTCCTGACCGCCGACGTCAACGATCACGTGGGGATCCTCGTAGAACTTCAGAGCGGATTCTGTGTGCGCGACGGTTTCGACCAGCGCGACATCGGCGTTAAGAACGTCCTTCAGAATATCTTTGGCATATCCGGTGGTAGCTACGCCAAGCACCTCGAGTTGGGCGTGCTGCGCCTCCACTTGACCGCGCAGATTTTCGAACATTTCGATGGTGTCTTGAATGGGATTGCCCTTGGAAAGCTGATAGGACTTGCAGAGAATGTCCCCTTTTTCATCGAGCAGAACCGCCTTGGTGGACGTGGAACCTCCGTCAATTCCGATGAAACCACCGACGGTGCTGCCTTTCTGGAAGGTTGCTGGAGTGAATTTCTTGCGGCGGTAGGAATCCTTGAACCCCTCGAGTTCCTTGGTGCTCTCGACCAAGCCTTTGCCGCCGGATTTGGTCTTTTCCTCTTGACGGCCGTGTTCGATGTAGTGAACCAATTGGTGGTAACCGCGATAGCAGCCGATGCAATCGTCCTCGCTGCGGCCGAACTCAATAGCGCCGAGCGCGGCGAAGTACTGCGCGTTTTGGGGGACCTTGATCAGGTCTTCCGGCTTGCACCCCTCGGGGATGGCGACTTTGCGCTCCTGCCACATGCGAGGGATGTTTGCTTGCCAGGCTTCGCGCATACCACGGATAAAGCTGTTGGGACCACCGAGCAGCAAGACATGCGGGCGCAGCGTGTGGCCACGGGTCAAGACACTCAGGTTTTGGAGCACGATGGCCTCGAACAGAGAAGCCATGAGTTCGTCGGAAGAGGTACCGACCTTTTGCAAGCTGTTGATGTCGGTTTCCGCGAAAACGCCGCATTTTCCGGCAACTTTGTGGAGTTTGATTCCGTTGTAACCCTGTTGCGCGAGTTGCTCCCCGGGAATTCTAAGCTTGGCGTTGATTTTGTCGATGACCGCACCAGTGCCGCCGGCGCACTTGTCGTTCATGGAAGGGATCTTCTTTTTCCGGCCGGTCTCCTCATCGTCTTTGAAGACAATGATCTTGGCGTCTTGGCCGCCTAATTCGATGACCGAGTAAACCTCGGGATGCAGCTTCTCGACGGCGAGGGAGACCGCGGTGACCTCTTGCACGAATTTGGCGCCGACCTGATCGGCAATAGCGCCGCCACCCGAGCCGGTAATGAACATGCGGGTGTTGAGACGATCAATGCCCACTTCGGCTTCCATGCGTTTAAGGAACTCGAGGGTCTTTTCGGGTTGTTTGGTTTCGTGGCGCTGATAGTCCTGCCAGAGGACCTTGTCGGTGGCAGCGTCGGCGACAACCGCCTTGACGGTTGTGGAACCGACATCGAGGCCAACCATGAATTTAGTGACATGGTCCAGTGGCTTCTGGGAATGTAGAGCTGGACGTGGGGGCATTAGCGGAGCAATTTGGACTAGCGGTGTTCCGGTGTGATCGTGCATAGATCCCTTTACCTCAGAAATCGTAAATGTTGGCCACGGTGCTTATTGGTAACAGGTTGCGCTCACATTGGCGTCGCGTGGCGATGTGTGCGATGGTTCAATCGCCCGAGGTGGCGGGAGCGGTAACCACCGGCACACGAGCGCGCTTCCAGAAACGATTGTCGTGGTCGATTCGATCGCTGACATGCAGAACAAATTGAGCAGCAGTGCCGGCAACGCCCTCGCGATGGGGCACGTGATAGAACGGGCGCTTTAGCTCGGGATGAGCGTCGATATACTCGCGAATCTCCGGAAGGCTCTTGCCGGTGGACTTGAGGCACTGCTCAAATTCCGCCTTGGCTTTCACTTTAGCTTCACCAAGGGCCATCTGCACACGGGAGTGAGCGTTGACCTCGCCCTCGCCGGAAGTCTCGATGGGCAGGAAAATCATGTCTTTGAACTTGTTGATGACCGCAGACTGCACGCCGTCGGATTGCGAAGAGGGCATGCAGCCAAACGGTTTCAGAGCCAAAACCATGTGGCAGAGCTTGTGAATGGTGTAGTAGACGTTCTTGCCTACTTCCAAATGGCCCTCGCCGCCCCGAGCGAATTGGTTATAAAAAGGATGGGCTAAATCGGCGAGTTCGTTTTGCGGAACGAGTTTGTGAGTGATGCCGCCGAGATGCTTGATGGTGCGGTGATAGAAGAAGTTCCACATGCGCTGTCCGGCGCCAATGCCCCAGAGTTTTTTGCGCAGGCCGATGTAATTGGCAAATTGCTTTTTGAGTTGGTACCACTTGGGATTGTGGTGCGGACGATTCACGGGCCACTTGGCAATGGCGTGGGCTTTGGCCTGGTACATCAAGTAAGCGACCCAGGTGGCGATAGGCTCAACCAAGACTTGAGCGCCCTCACGTTCCAGGAATTCGAACATATGGAAATTGCCGTCGCCTTCGGTGATTTGGGCCCAAAATTCGCCGGTGATTTTGACCACGGGTTTGACGCGAAGACGATCCACCTCGATGGAATCCATTTTGTCGCGCGCCAGGCGCAAGGCACGCAAGTAATCCTGGCCCCACATGTGCTCGTGCCACTTGCCGAAGACGTTGAAGAGGTTGCGAAGGATCTTATTACTCTTAAGTTTTGGCTTGGCCCAGTCAGGAGCGCGGTCTTCGATTTCGAAGGACTTGCGATTCCGCAGGTCTTCGCACAAGCCATCCACGGCTTCGCGGAAAACGCGGTCGGTTTCGCCCTTGTTCACTTCAAATGGACGGACCTGGTAAATCAAATCGTTGATCACATCGCCCAAATGCATGGCATTGAGCATGCCGAAACCAAAATCGACGGTGAATTTCAGGCCGGGTTCGCCGGAAGCGGCCTTGATGCCATCACTGTCTTTGAACAGCAGAACCCGGAATCCATCGAAGCCGGCGTTCTTGAGCGCAAAGCGGTATTCGGCCTCATACATGCCGAAGCGACACGGGCCGCAGGAGCCAGCGGTGAAGAAGACGTAATTATCGAGAATTTGTTGGCGCGAGACGCCCTCTTTTTCGAGGAACTGGAGATATTGAACGAGATTGCCGACGGTGAAGTAAGTAGGATTGCATTGGCCGTTGTTGCCAAACTCCTTTCCGGTTTGGAAAGCGGGCACGTCGGGCACGGGCAGCTTCTCGCAGCGATAGCCACAACCCTGAAAGACGGCACGAATCAGGTCTTCGTGCTTCCAGGTGAAGCCGCCGAACAAGATGGTGACGCGATTGCGCTCTTCGGCGGTGAACGGGCGCTCCACGGGGCGATGGAAGTGACTGGACTGGTCGAGGCCGGCAATCTTACGTAGCCGCGCGCGTTCCGCTTCCAAGCGCTCCTTGATTTGAGCTTCGTTCTTAATCCGGATGAGATTCGTCGCCATAGGTTCCTCCAGGTCGATCAAGGTTCAGCAACGGTATTAAGATGGCCGTAGTAGATTTGAGAGTCGCGGATAGCTGGTGAACAGCCACCAGCACCAGTTTCTCCTGAGGCAGGACCCACAGGATGGGGCGGGGACAAGGGTCCTGTTGAGCGCTTGCGAGTTGCTAATATACATCCGAACTCCAAGGGAGCGGCCGGAAGTTCGAACTAGGCCGAGACTGCGAAAGGAAGTCCCGGTTCGGGAGAATATACCATCGCAGGTCCGTAAGTGGTGCGATTTTTTTTGATGGTGACGATGAAAAAACCTCTAAACCATCATGCGGCGAGTTGCATCAAACAAGATCCGTCGACAGGCGGCCCAACCCCTGGCTAAGGGATTCTCAGTAAGGTAGACGCGCTTTGCCCTGCGTGGCGGGGCGGAAACGCAGACCGCCGCGAGCGGAGAATCCCGGTGTTCTCAAGCCGCGGGCCAAATATGATTTGCGAATGCAGGAAGTCGAACTGATGTAGCTTTCGAAAAGCGAGCAGCAGTCCATCTTGCAGCGCGTCGTTGCAATCCTGTTGATTGGCCAACATTTTTCGCGAAGCCTTTCTCAGTCGTGGCAAACAAGATGCGAACAACTCATTGATTTGTTCTTCGCTCACAGCGTAGGAGAGCGGAAAGAGCAAGCACGTTACGGTAAAAGCTGTACGATCGATAGGCTTAGCTTCGTGCACTTTCTTCACACCTGACGTGATCATTTAGCACACCATTGACGATTTTGGCTGCGGGGAATCCTATTTCAGGGCATGTTAGAAGGCACAAATTGGTGACCGCTGGTACAGCCGTGCTTGGATGACGGTGTCTGGGAAACCTCGGGGGTGTACAACACGTCCCAGATTGTGGCCTTGCAGGCTCTACTGGAAGGACCGTAATGAGGGCAAACATGTTCAAGTGGAAATCGCTGTGGCTGGGCCTCTTGCTGGTATTTTCGGCGTCTGCCGTGTACGGGCAATATGGAGAAAGCGGCTATGGACGATATGAAATCACACCGTTTGTGGGTTATCGATTTGGGGGAACGATCGACCTGAGCCAGTCAGGAAACCCGAACATCGACTACATCAAGATCAACAATGACGTGAATTTCGGAGTGATCGGAGATATTACCTTCTGGACGAACTTGCAAGGTGAGTTCATGTGGAATCGGGAGCGCACGTCGCTGACGGGACACGATCCGGCTACCAACAGCATGTTGTACCTGACCAGCATGAATTTCGACATGTACCAGTGGAGCGTGGTGTACAACTTCCTGTCGCCGGACCGGAAATTGCGGCCGTTTGCGGTGGCAGGCTTGGGCTTCTCGCATTACGGAGCTGCACCGGTGGATGGTGAGTCGGTGCTGGGGTTCAGTAACCGATTTGCATACAATTTGGGGGGTGGAGTGAAGTACTCGTTCAGTCCGCATTGGGGAGTGCGGGCAGAAGTGCGTTTTTCGCCTACACACACGACTTCGGGTGTAGCGACGTATTGCGATCCGTTCTTTGGATGTTATCCCGCGACGGTAGCAAATAAGGCGAATCAGGGCCAGCTGAACGTCGGTGTGATCTATCGGTTTGGAAGAGCGTACTAACGCGGGCCGCTAACCGCACCCGAACGACGCAAGGGCGGTCCGTCTTCTGAAGTTGTCGTTCAAAGCTCACAACGGAAAAGTCTGCAAATCTAACCCGGTGGAATGGGGTTGCGTGGTGGTGTGCGGATTGGAGATCAATGCAAGCAAATTGCCTCTTAATCGAACAGGTCTTCGTAGTTGTGGCGGGAGAGAGTTATGACGTTAGCGAAAGTCGTACCTCATATACTTCCTGGCTTTCTGTTGTGTGCATCAACCCTTTGTGCGGCCGATCAGCGGATGAACCTGCGGACGGAACGGAAACCGGGAAAGCGATTGCGGCCAGGAAAAGTCAGATGAGGGTTAGAGCAATTAAATCACGGAGGATGAACTCACTTAGTATTAGGGATTTCGGATGGACCAAAGGACCGACCACGGCGGTGTGAATTCAGGTGTCGGGTTTCCTTGGCGCCAGAGGAGGCGACCTTGAAAATCGAATGGCGTCGCGGCGGGCTGATCGGAAAGACAAGCTTGCAGTTGCAATTCGGAGTGATCGGTAAGTTTCCAGTTGACCCGCAGATAGCTGTCTCGGACCAAGAAAGTACCGGAGTGGGCGGGGAAGTGAGGAAGCCGAGGGACAATCTCTGAATGGCGAAGCGCTAAGAGGCTTTGGTACCACGCTAACCAGTCTTGGTGCTGAGGCGATTGGATTTCGTCCCAGCGCAACCTGGCGGAGTGGAGCGTTGAAGCGGAGACCGGGTCAGGAATTTGAGCCTGCTTTTCGGCATCGCGAAATTCGGGAAATGATGCGAACTCCTTGCGACGACCCTCGCGAACCGCGTCTCGAAGGTCGCCCGACAAATCGCAAAAGAACGGAAAAGGAGAGGTGGCAGCCCATTCTTCACCCATAAACAGGAGAGGAACCTGGGGCGCCAGGAGAAAAACAGAGGCGACGGCGCGAACGGCTGGCGTTTTCGCAAGCATGGTCAAGCGTTCGCCCAGGGCGCGGTTGCCAACTTGGTCGTGATTTTGGATGAAGCTTACGAAAGATACCGGCGGCAAGAAGGCACTGGGTTCACCGCGCTTGCCACCGGCAAATGCGGAAGGTTCGCCCTGATAAGCAAAACCTTCAGCCAGGCCGCGACCGAGTTTCTGTAAGTCACCTACATAATCCGTGTAATATCCGGCGCCTTCGTGGGTGGCGGCGACATGTAGTGCGTGATGGAGGTCGTCATTCCACTGAGCGGAATACCACATGGGTTGATGGTCGAGCGTGCGAATCAGGAAGCGCGACTGATTGGCATAATTTTCCAGCACCAGGTGGACATGGCGTTCGGAGCCTACGGAGGCGCGCACCCGCTCCGCCAACTCTTGAAGGATGTGCTTGGGGCTGTCGTCGGTAATCGCGTGGACGGCGTCGAGCCGGAGGCCGTCAAAGCGGAACTCCTCAAGCCAATAAAGCGCATTGTGAATGATTAAATCCCGGACGGTGCTGCTATGCGGCCCGTAAAAATTGATAGCTTTGCCCCACGGGGTGTGATGGCGCTCGGTATAGATGAAGGGAGCGTAGGACGGAAGATAATTGCCTTCCGGGCCAAAGTGATTGTAGACGACATCCAGAAACATCATCAGACCCTTGTCGTGAGCTGCATCGACCAGCGCTTTCAAATCGTCGGGGCGACCATAGCTGGAGTCCGGCGCAAAAAGCAGGACGCCGTCGTAGCCCCAACCGAAACGTCCGGGGAAGTCAGCAAGAGGCATCAACTCGATGGCAGTGACCCCCAAATTCACTAGGTGATCCAGTTTTTGGATGGCGGAGCGAAAGGTGCCTTCGGGAGTGAAGGCTCCGACATGCAGTTCGTAGAGAATAGATTCGTGCCACGGGCGTCCGGTCCAGCGACTGCTGTTCCAACGGTAGGAATGCGGATCGATCACTTCGCTGAGACCGTGGACGTCGTCGGGCTGAAAACGCGAAGCGGGGTCGGGAACCTTGAGGCCATCCTGCAACAGAAACTGATAGCGTGTTCCAGGCTTTGCCTGAGGCACGTGGAGCACGTGCCATCCCTCAGACTGTTTCGCCATGAGAACGGGCTCGGGTATCCCTTGAATCACCAAACGCATTCGATCTTGGGCGGGTGCCCAGAGCGAAAAGCGAACACCGCCTGCAGAAAGCAACTGGGTGCCGAAGGGCATGACGTGAGCTGTTCCCGGCGATAAAGCGTTGGCTTCCAAGTTATCGGGAAATTGGTTGGACATGGAATGTAGTCACTTGGAGGAGCTGATGGCACATGCATCCGGCGAGCCTACAGTATAGACACAGCTGGAATCAGGATGTTATCAGGTGCATTCATTAGGGACGGCAGGGTTGCGGCGAGCATCAGATGAACATCAGCGAGGGCCAATTAGAAATTGCGGGAGGCGCACTGTGGTGTCGGAGGAGTCCGAATGCGCGTCGCGACAATCAGGTGAATAGGCGGTTCGGATTAGCGTGAGGTATGCGCGAAACGATGATAAAACAGTGCCATGATTCTCCGAGGCTATATCCGCATTTTCTTTCTTTACGACGTCGGGGAAGCTTTCGACCTGGAGAAGCTGCGATCTTTAATCGGTCCGGGGGGCGGACCCACCAAGCCTGAATTTCCACGGCGCACTCCGGAATACGTAAGGTTCGAAAACCCGCCGATCGTCGAGCCGTGCGAGCCACTGAGGCTGCGGAGCGGCGAGGAGCTGGTGTGCTTCGTGAAGTATTACGAATACGCGATTATCGAGGTGCAATTGGAAGTGCCGTTCGAGGGCACGTGGGAAGCGCTGATGGCGCAGACCGCCAGATGGATGGACGCGCCGGATATTGATTCGGAAGCGCGAGCGGTGGTGACGCGGCGGCTGGAACGAACGTCGGCAGCCGTGACCAAGGGACGTGAAGAGTGGTTCCAGGAAAACTATCTGGTGGTGGATCTCCATCAGACCAAGGATGAAGACGGCTCGACGGTGACGGCAGAGCGCATCCTATCGTCGTACGGAGAACAGATCGGCCAGTTGCTACGAGGGGAGCAGACACCGCTGGCCCGTTCCACGAATGACCGGCTGCTGCAGGGCAGCCTGTCGTATTACTCGACCGATCTGCTGGTGGTGGGCTTCAATGCGGCATTGGTGTACGACCGCCCGGAAGAGTCGGTGTGGACGATTCAGATTCTGGAGTACGCGAGAATGCAGCTTCTGGAGTTCCGGTATTACGACAACTTCATGAACCGGGTGCTGGCGGACGTGTACAACAGCCTGGATCACAAAAGCAATGTGTTGATCTCGCGGTGGGCGCTACCTCGGGAAGCCAACCGGCTGAACACCATCCGTTTGGACGTGATGGATCTAACAGAGCGCATCGATAACGCCATTAAATTTGTGAGCGACAGCTTCTACGCACTGGTGTACCGGACGGCGGCTACGCGTGCCGGCGTCCCTGAATATCGCGACCTGGTGGAAAAGAAACTGAACACCACGCGCGAACTCTACGATTTCATGATGGCGCAGTTCAATGAGGCGCGTCTTTTTTTGCTGGAAGCGGCGATCACGGTGCTGTGCTTCCTGGATGTGATCTTACTTTTCCGCGGCGGGAAGTGAGTGAGGTTACAACCTAAGGGTTGGCCGTGTGTGTTACATTAGCCTCACACTTATGCCACACAAACTCGTAGCCACAAATTGGCCGTTAGCGGCCGCAGTTACCGGTGTAGTTGTGCTCAGCGCGTTGTGGATTTCCCGAGCATTTGGCGACCAGGCGCGCGCAGTACAGCAGCGCACCACCAGCGGAGTTGTAGAAGGACAGATTAGCGCCGATGGGAAAGTGCGCAGCTTTGAAGGGATTCCATTCGCGGCACCACCCGTAGGGGCGCTGCGGTGGAAAGCGCCGCAACCCGTTGCCGCTTGGAACGGTGTACGGAAGGCAACGGAATTTGGGCCGCGTTGCATGCAAACAAGGGTTTACGGGGACATGGTGTTCCGGGATGCGGGTCCCAGCGAGGACTGCCTGTACTTAAACGTGTGGGCACCGGAAGCCGCGACCAAGTCGCGATTGCCGGTAGTGGTGTGGGTCTATGGAGGGGGATACGTAGCCGGCGGAACATCGGAGCCGCGGCAGGACGGGAGCAAGCTTTGTCAAAAAGGAGTGGTGGTAGTGTCGATGAACTACCGGCTGGGCATCTTCGGATTTTTCTCGCATCCCGAGTTGGCGAGAGAATCAGGCCACGATGCTTCGGGCAATTACGGACTCTTGGATCAGGTGGCGGCACTGAAATGGGTTCGGGACAATATTGCGGAATTTGGCGGTGATCCCGAAAATGTGACGATCTTTGGAGAATCAGCGGGGTCACTGTCGGTCAGCGCACTGATGGCGTCGCCATTGACCAGAGGTCTTTTCCGCCGCGCCATTGGAGAGAGCGGAGCATTTTTTGGCCCGAGGCTGCACCAACTTCCGCGTTCAGAAACGGACAAAACCAACCTGGAGTTCGCAAAATCGGCGCTGGGGACTGACTCGCTGGAGGGGTTACGCGCGAAACCTGCCGCCGAGGTGCTGCAGGCAGCCAGCAAGGAAGGCGCGCCGAGGTTTTGGCCTAATATCGACGGGTACTTCTTGGCGGAGACTGTAAAAGAAATTTTCGCGGCGGGAAAGCAGGCGCATGTACCGCTGCTGGCCGGGTGGAATCTGGACGAAGGCCACTACGGCATGATCCTGGGAAAGGAAGCTGCGACGCCCGAGAATTTCGCGGCAAAGGTTCGTGAGCTTTACGGCGACAATGCCGAAGGCATTCTGAAACGGTATCCGGCGTCAAATGCGAGCGAGGCGAAGCGAAGCGCCCAGGATCTTGCGGGGGACCGTTTCATTGCCTTTGCCACGTGGGAATGGATTGAAACGCAATTGAAGACCGGAGACGCTCCGGTGTACCGGTATCGTTTCGATGAAACGCTACCAATGCCCGCCGGAGCAGGCGCAGGCGCCGAAGCTATGGCTCCGCACGCTTCGGAAATTGAGTTTGTGTTCGAGGCGCTGCCATCGAAGGATCTGCCGTGGCGACCGCAGGATGAGAAATTGTCCGACCTGATGAGCTCGTATTGGACGAACTTTGCGAAAAGCGGAGATCCCAACGGACCGGGGTTGCCCCATTGGCCGGTTTATACCAGCAAAGGCTACGAAGTCATGCACCTAAGCGCCGATCCGGGTGCGCTGCCGGACGAACACCGCGCGCGGTACGAGTTTCTCGCTCAGATTCACTGAATCAGTTCCGGATGGCGGCGGATGGGCGGGCAATCTCAGTTTTGTAGGATCGAATCTTAAGCTTGTTGAACCTTGGCGCGCTGAGCAAGTTGGGCGCGAATGGCTTTCATTCGCTCCCGAGTCGCGGCGACACGCTGCCGGCCATCGGGCATGGCATCGATCAACCTTTCCAAGTTAACGGCAAACTGCGGTGCATGGGCAGCGCGGATTTCGGGGAGCAGGGGCTCAATCTTGGCAAAAACGCCAATGTGCTCGCCATTGCTGTCGGTGAACATTTCCAGACTGATGGCGCCATTTTTGACCAAAGCCGCGGCCATATCCCAGTAAGTGACGACCATACGCAGGTAGCCGCTCTGCTCGCTGAAGAGCGCGTTGGTGAAATCGGCAAAGGATTGCGGATCAAATTCGCGGAAATACCAGTTTCGCGCTTTGCGCATGGTGTCTTCGCGGCGCAGTTCGTAGAGTTTGAGAATCAGCGAGGCTTCTTCTTGTTTGGACATAGACAATCGCTCCTGTGATGGCTTGCGGTGGCGGTCCGCAGGCAACAAATTCGTCATTCTAGCACTTCCCTGGTTCGAGAGTGAGGGAGTCAAGGTTAAAGGCTGTCGAGCGCCTGGTGAACGTCGGCAATGAGATCCTGCACGTCTTCAATGCCGACAGAATAGCGATTTTGATCGTCAGGGTTCATGGAGCGTTTTTTCTCTGATAGCTGAGTTGGCCGTTTACGAGGACCGCAAGCACGTGGCTCGTGTATTCGAACGGATCGCCATCGAACAAGGCGACGTCGGCATCTTTGCCGGGGGCAAGGGAGCCGACGCGATCCTGAATCCCCAGGATTTGAGCGGCGTTAATGGTGACGGCACGCAGTGCTTTCTCCATTCCCAGGCCATTTGCAGCCGCAATGGCACCTTCAAAAAGGAGAACGCGATTCTTCGGGACGTAACTCTCGTAGCCGGTCATGAGCGCGATGGGGATGCCGGCTTGATCGAGGAGCGCGGCTATTTCATAGGTGGCGTTGGCAGTTTGAGGGGACTCCAATCGTTGCATGATCGGGCCAACTAAGCACGGAACCCCGGCATGGTGAATGGCGTCGCGCACGAGATAGCCCTCGGTGACATGCGCGAGCATGTACTTCAGATGAAATTCGTTGGCGATGCGGATTGCGGTGATAATGTCGTCAGCACGATAGACACGAAAAATCGCCGGAATGGCACCCGTGAGCACAGGAACGAGTGCTTCTGATTTGGCATCGCGAGCCGGCTGCTTCGACGCGTCGGAACCTTCCTTCTTCCATTTATCCCACTTCTCCTGGTAAGCGCCGGCGTCCGCCAGTGCATGGCGAATGATTTCGGCAGTCTTCATGCGGGTCATTGGAGGCTTGTGCGCGCCGGCATAGGTGGATTTGGGAATTGCGCCCAGGTTGAAGATCATGGCGGATTCGGTGCGAAGGGCTAATTGATCCGCCGTTGCCGCCGGGGAATCGGGGCCGAGAGTCTTGAAAATGCCGGCGCGGCCGGCAATCACGTTGCGAGGTCCGGGAGCCGACTGCACCGTGGTGATGGCGAATTTGTTGATGTATTTTACGAGAATCTCATTGGGATTGAAGCTGTCCAAGGCGCGCACATCGGCGGTATTGGGATCGGAGGCTTCATCCTGGTCCTGGTCCTGAGGATTATTGTAAGCGCCGGAGATTCCCGCAGTGGTGTCAGTGTCAATCAAACCGGGGGTAACGTAAGCGGCGCGAAAAAGTTGGTATCCCGCAGGTGGCCGGAGGTTCGAGCCATCTTTCACCGTTTCAATTTTTCCGGTATTTATCAGCACCATACCCGATCCGCCTTGCGAGCCAGGTGTCATGGTGTAGAGGTGGTCGGCGACGACAGCAATTTTTTGTGCGCGCAGGGGCAGAGCAAAAGCGCCGGCGCCTAGCAAGAATGCAGCAAAGCGCAAAGTCCGCATCACTGGCCTCCTGCAAGCGCCGGATAGTGGCTGGCAATGGCAAATCCGCCGGTGGCGTAACGCAGATCACTGGGATCGCTCCGGTCGAACACTTTTTGACCTTCAATCCACGTTTGCAGCACGTGGGTATAGACGCTGAACGGTTCGCCACTCAAAACGATAAAGTCAGCATCCTTGCCCGGTTCCAGGGAACCAACGCGGTTGGCGAGATCGAGCATTTCGGCGGGATAGATGGTTAGTCCTTTCAAGGCCGCTGATTCGCTCATGCCACCCCGTATCGCCAGGGCGGCTTGGCGCAACAGCAGCCTGGAAGGGGTGATGGGATCGTCGGTGTTGAACGCGACCTTGACACCGGCGCGTTCCAAAATACCCGGGCAGCTTATGTCGATATTGATGGTTTCCAGCTTGCCGCCGGGCGCATCGACCATGGTGTAGCTCACCGGGACATGGCGTTTTGCCAGCTCATCAGCCACTTGGCAGGCCTCGCTGCCGTGGTGCACCACGACGCGGTAATGAAATTCATCGGCGAGCCGAAGGACGGTGATGATGTCGTCGGCGCGATGCGAATGGTTGTGAACGATGCGCTTGCCTTGCAGAACCTCGACGACCGGGTCGAGGCCGAGGTCGCGGTCCGGGGGCTTGGCGGTTTTGTCATCGGCAGCGACAGCTTTGTTGTAGGCGTCCCACTTTTCTTGGTACTGCTGCGCCTTCTGATAAATGCCGCGAGCCAGGGCAGCTTCTTCCATGCGGGTCATGGGGGCTTGATCGCGGCGTCCGTAAACCCCTTTGGGGTTGGTTCCATTGGCCATCTTCATGCCGCCGATGGCGCCGGGAATGAGCATCTGCTCGATGGTGACACCGCGCAGCTTCACGTAAGCGGATTGGCCACCCATAACGTTGCCGCTACCCGGAAGAATGTTCGCGGTGGTGACGCCACCGGCGTTAGCCATGCGGATATTGGGGTCGGCGGGGTCGATGGCATCCAGGGCACGAAGAGCCGGCTCGATTGGGCCAGTCAGTTCGTTTTCATCGCCGGAATCCGCGACCGCCGGATTAGGATCGATGCCAATATGCGAATGCGAATCCACGATTCCGGGCATCAGCACTTTTTTATCCGCGTCGATGACCGTTGCGCCGGGCGGTACGGCGACCTTACCTTCCTGTCCCACAGCCACAATCTTCCCATTAGCGACGACAAGAATCCCGCGATCAATAGCCGGTCCGTTAACGGTATAGATTTTTGCGCCACGAACGACGAGGGTTGGGCGAGTGGAACTTTCTTGTGCGTAGACATTAGCACTGCCAGCGAATAAAGCCGTCAACAGAAGCATGGTCAGCGGGGCTGCCAGGGCCGGTCGTGGCATCTTAAGTCTCCGAAGATCGAGAATGTCGCGCAGCTCATTGCAGCTGGAATGGGGTTTGCGAGTCATCAGGGGCAAGAAAAGTGCGTTGAGCCGTTGAGTTGTGGCGCTTACTGGAAACAGGGTCATGGGGCGTGATGGGCGCGTTGTTCAATGAGCTTCTTGAACTCGGGATCGTCGTGAAGAATTCTCAGGTCCGGGTCTTGGGAGCACCAATCGGTATTCCGGTAGCCCGCTTGGATGGAGCGACGCAAGGTTTCAAGCGCTTCACTTTTCATTTGCAGAATGCCGTAGGTGCAAGCGGCGTTGTACAAAATGTTCGCGTCGGTGGGGCGCATGGCCACGGCGATCTTCACGTGCTGCACGGCTTCTTGTTTTTGGCCCTGAATGGCCAGATCGGAAGCCAGCAAGATCCTGGCGCGCACATCATCAGGGAAACGGTGAAGCTGTTCCGTGAGCACTTCGGTTTCGCGGGCCCGCAGGCGCTCGGCATCGGCGATACGTCCGAGGCACTCCAGAGAATTAATCAGAGGGATCAGAGCGTTGTAGTCGTTGCTGACGATTTCGAGGGCGCTCTCTGCGAGTTGGGCGGCCTCCTCGTGGCGTCCGGAGGAGAAATAGGCGCGGCCCAACACGTCGTGGGCACCCTCGCAATCGGGGTGCAGGGCTACAGCGCGTTTGGCCAGACGAATGGCTTCGTCATATTGCTGTTGCGCAAAATGCATGCGAGCCCGGGCGGAAATCACTTCAGGCAAATCGGGCGCAAGGCGCTCGGCGGTAGCGACCGCGGCGCGCCCTTTCTCAATGAACTCGGGATTAGGGCTGCGAAATTCGTGCATGCCACCCCAGACGTGGGCCATTCCGGCGTAGGCCAACGCGAAATTGGGATCCAACTTGACAGCTTCCTCGTACATAGCCAGAGCATATTCGAACTGGCGTTGCCGCAAATAATTGCGGCCGCGAAGGAAAAAGTCGTAGGCCTGAGGATTGTCGGTAGGTTTTCTGGCGATGACTCTTTCTTCTTGAGGCGAGAGGGTGATTTCCAGGGCTTTTGCGATGCTAAGGGAGATTTCTTCTTGAATGGCAAACACATCTTCCATTTGCCGGTCGTAGCGCTCGGCCCAGACCGAGTGGCGGGTATCGCTTTCGACCAGTTGGGTAGTAACGCGAAGACGGTTGCCGGCGCGCCGGATGGAGCCTTCCAGGACGTACATGGCGCCGAGTTTTTCGCCAACCTGCGGAGCGGTTACCGGCTTGTCGCGAAATGGCAGCATCTCGGAACGGGGAAAAATCTGAAGACGCGCGATCTTGGAAAGTTCGGTGATGATGTCCTCGGTCATGCCATCGCGAAAGTATTCGTCCTCCTTGGCACCACTGAGATTTTCGAAGTAGAGCACAGCGACGGTCTTTTTCTTCTGGTCCGGAACGCCGGGACGAGCAGAAGCAATCGAGCCGCTGGTCGAGGTTACGGCGCGGGGATCGGAATCGTGGCGGCCCGAGGAATCCAGGTCGCGTTTAAGGCGCTTCAAATCGGCGCGGAGTTCCGCAGCGGTTTGACACCTGAGGTCGCAATCTTTTTCCAGGGCCTTGGCGATCACCCGGTCCAACTCAAGCGGCACTTTAGGGTTGAGCTTGGAGGCTGGCGGAGGGTTCGTGTGGAGAATACCGTCGAAGATGATGGCGGTGGTATGGCCAGGAAAAGGCACGGTGCCGGTGGCCATCTCGTAGAGAACGACGCCAAAGGAGAACAAATCAGTGCGCGCGCCCAATTCCTCGCCGCGAGCCTGTTCCGGGCTCATATAGGCGATGGTACCGACGGAACTTCCGGGACTGGTCAAATCGGCATTGGGACCGACTTGCGTCTCGCCAGGGACTTCGCGGCCTATCACGGTTTCGTCGTTCTTGTGGACGAGTGACTCCACTTTGGCCAGGCCAAAATCCAGGATCTTTGCCTGAGCACGACTCGTCAGGAAGATGTTGGCGGGCTTGATGTCGCGGTGCACGATTCCGCGGCTGTGAGCAGCATCGAGGGCGTCGGCGATCTGAATACCGATATCGACTAACAATGCGCAATCCAGAGGAGTGCGGGACAGACGATGCTTCAGGGTCTGTCCTTCGAGCAATTCCATGGCGATGAAGGGCTGGCCATCGACTTCGCCGACATCGTAGATAGTACAGATATTCGGATGATTGAGGGCCGAGGCGGCCCGCGCTTCGCGCTGGAATCGCTCCAGCGACATTTTGTCGGTGGCGAGTTCAGGCGGCAGAAATTTCAGCGCCACGTAGCGACCGAGGCGGTTGTCTTTAGCCTTGTAGACAACACCCATTCCGCCTCCGCCCAATTTTTCGAGCACACGGTAATGAGAAATTGTCTGTCCAACCATGGGGCAGGAAGCGCTCCGCGAGCCAACATAGTACGGGCGCGAAGGCGAGTAAGTCAAACGATGAGCGAACTTTCATGGAGCCGACGGTAGCGGTAAGGCTACTGCTCATAGTTCTCGACAATCTTCGACGGCCGCACTTCGGCTTGATCGGGATCCTTGCCAAACTCGCGAAGGGCGCGCCGTTGACGCAAAAGGTCCCAGCACTGATCGAGTTGAACCTTCAATTGCGCCAATCGTGAGCGGTCGTCATCCGACAATCGATCTTGGCTGTACAAACGCTCCTCTTCTTTCACCAATTGATCGATGTGATTCAGGACGGAGTCGTCTTTTTTGTCTGTTGCCATGGAGAATGGTCCTTTCGCGTTGCGCCTGGGCCATGGCCTAGAAGGCTGTGCCGTTCGACCCCGGGCGGCGTGAAATTGGATGCTTTAGATGGGCGAAGAACCAAATGTAAAAGGGAGGTTAGCGCCGCTTTTCGAGGTGCAGCACTACTAGCCTGGGTGTCCAGATACTCCTGGTGGGGGCGCCGAAACTCGAGTGGTCCTCGGAGCATTTGGGAAGTTTTCTTCCCTCGCACCATGTACCATGGCGGAAAAGTCTGCTTTAGCCCAGAATGCCGGACCCCGGGAGTTAGTATTTCCAGCTTTTCGAATGACATCCATCCGGTGTATGGGGTAAAGCCCAGCCGTTGCATGAAGTAGGCCGGGCAAAGTAATCATTGCCGTTTATCTGTTAAATCTGGCACTCTCCTTTACCAATCTTCGGGGTGCTGCATCCAACGCTGAGCAAGGAGGTGTGGGAATGGCACAGACCGGCTGGGTGAGAACCACACAAGCGCATAGTCTGACTCCTCGCCTACGCGAAGCCCGCGTACACACCGACCGGTTATTCGAAATGATCCGGCCCGACGCGCTGTATGAACGGCCGATTCCGGAGCGTCACCGGCTCATTTTCTACTTGGGGCACCTGGAGGCGTTTGACTGGAACCTGCTGAGTTCGCAGAAGGCGGATCTGCGATCACCACAGCCGGCCTTCGATCAACTGTTTGCCTTCGGTATTGATCCAGTGGATGGGGGGCTGCCGACAGATGGCCCGCAAGATTGGCCATCGATCGCCGAGGTTAGGAGCTATAAGGAGGAAACGCGCCAGCGGATCGATACGGTTCTGGAAACGGGTGAACTGGAGGAACACGGGAAGCCGCCGGAGACAGGATTGTCGACGTTGCTGCAGGTAGCCATGGAACATCGATGGATGCACGCGGAAACCCTGGCTTATCTGTTCCATCGCGTGACTTATGAGCAAAAGCGCGCCCAGGTGCAAGCCATTGTTGAGAGATCCTGTGCTCAGGCGGGGATGGTCCCCATTCCCAGAGGTTGTGCAACGCTAGGGCGGACGCGTGAGGAAGGGTTTGGGTGGGACAACGAATTCGGATTGCACCGGGTTGATGTTCCTGAGTTTCTGATCGACAAATTCATGGTGACCAACGGACAGTACCTGGAATTTGTTTTGGCGCGGGGATACGACAATCGCAGCTTCTGGAAAGAACAGGATTGGGATTGGATTCAGTCGCGACAGATTCGCCACCCGGCTTTCTGGCAGAGCCGAGGGGAAGACTGGACGTGGCGGGGAATGTTCGAAGAATTGGAGCTGCCGCTCGACTGGCCAGTGTATGTGAGCTACGCCGAGGCGAGCGCCTATGCGCGCTGGGCGGGAAAAACGTTGCCAACCGAGGCGCAATGGCATCGTGCGGCCTACGGGACGGCGAACGGAGCGGAGCAGGAGAATCTTTGGGGAAACGAGGGAACGATCAAGGGTATCGGGAATTTTGATTTTTTGCGCTGGGATCCGGCGCCAGTGGACGCGTTCGAAGGGAATGTCAGCGCGTTAGGAGTAGCCGGAATGGTTGGGAATGGCTGGGAATGGACGTCCAGCGAGTTCAGACCATTTCCGGGGTTCAAGGCGTTTCCGTTTTATCCCGGTTACTCCGCAAATTTCTTTGACGGGCAGCATTTTGTTTTGAAAGGCGGGTCATCGAGGACAGCCGCACCATTGCTGCGGCGGTCGTTCCGGAATTGGTTTCAACCGCACTATCAATACGCGTACACAGGATTTCGGTGCGTCGCGAGCCACGAGAATCAGAGGGCGGCGCTGTGACCGGCACACTTCCGGTCGCAATTCCGAGCGAGTTTGCGTACCTGGTGAGAGAAGGCCTGACTCGTGAAGGGCAAAAGCAGCTGCCTTCCAAGCTTCTGTACGATGACGTTGGATCGGCATTGTTCGATGTGATTTGCCTGCTGCCAGAGTATGGGTTGACACGCGCGGAAGAGCGCATTCTGTCGCGCCACATGGATGAAATTGTCCGGGACGTTCCGCGGGCGGTTGCTGTGGCGGAACTGGGTAGCGGCACCGGTAGAAAAACACGGTTAGTACTGCGGGCTTTGTGCCGCGGGCGCCATCAGTTCTCGTATTATCCAATTGAAATTTCGCGTTCTGCCTTGACCCGATGCGAACGGGAGCTGAGCGATGTGCCGTGTGCCCGTATCGAAGGGTTGGAACGCGAATACCTGGAGGGCCTGGGTCAGGTCGCAGCGCGGCGCCGCGAAGGCCAACACCTGCTGATTTTGTTTCTTGGAAGCACGATTGGCAATTTCGACGGGCAGGACGGCGAGCAGTTCTTGCGGCAATTACGGGGAATCATTTGCCGGGGCGATTTTCTTTTGCTGGGAGCGGACCTGCAGAAACCGGTAGATCGATTGTTGGCCGCGTACGATGATGCTATTGGAGTCACCGCGGCGTTTAATCTGAACGTGCTGACAAGAATAAACCGGGAATTAGGGTCGGATTTTGATTTGAACCGGTTTGCACACCGGGCCATATTCAATGAAGAGACGAGCAGTATCGAAATGCATCTGTGCTCGCGGGATGAGCAGGTGGTGCGTATTCCCGGGGCGGATCTTGCCGTTGAATTCGCGAGGAATGAGACCATCTGGACCGAGAACTGCCACAAATATTCGCTCGATGAGCTGCAAGTGCTGGCGGCGAGTACGGGTTTTCGGCCAGTGGGCAGATGGCTAGATTCTGAATGGCCCTTCGCCGAGAACCTCTGGGTAGCTGTATAAGCGTACTTTCTTCGCCTGAGTCCGCAGCATTATTGAGCGATCTCAAAGCTTGCCCTCCGCAACTACGATGTTTAACGCTGCTGCCGACGCCGTAAAACGACACGCACCGTCGGTGCATGAGCTCCTAAAATGGGCGCTCCGTCAATCCAAGCTCCCAATTCCAAAACTGCTGAACGGCAAGATCATGCTGGTGGCTCCGGAAATGGTGCGCGCATCTCCGACAGAGACGCACATTCTGAAGTGGATTGGTGAACTGTTAGGGCCGGGAGACACGTTTTTTGATGTGGGTGCTCACTACGGATGGATGTCGCTGGCCGCGTGCCGATGCGTCGGGCCCGACGGGAGGGTTGTGGCGTTCGAGCCGTCTCCACCGCTGGTCGAGTGCTTACGGTATAACAAGAAGGTCAATCGATTCCGCCAGATGGAGATTGTGGCGAAAGCCGTGGCTGACGGCGACGACAAGTTGGCGGATTTTTACATGGTGAATCGCGGAGAAAGCTTTCTAAATTCGTTGATCAACCATCACGGAGAATTGACCCGAAACTCCAGTTCGAAGGGAGCAAAGATTCATGCCCGGACCGTTAGCCTGGACAAATTTTGCAAAACAACCGGATTAAAACCGGACCTGGTGAAAATCGATGTGGAAGGCGCGGAATTGCTGGTGCTGCAAGGTTGTGCGGACTTGTTGAAGGAATGCCGGGCCAAGTTCATCGTGGCGGTTCATCCGACTTGGCTGCCCGAAGGTCAACAGGCGAGCGATCTTTTTGAACTGTTTCGGTCGCACCGTTACAGAATCACCGCTTCGCAGTGCGTGGAATACCAGGGTGCGGAGTTCGGAGACTACCTGTTTGTTCCCGATTCGCGATGAACTTATGATGGGAGCGAACCTGCGATAAAAGAGAAGCTACCGCGGGAAAGTGCTAATAGGGAATTTTGTCGGCTTTCTTCATCCAAGCGCGAAATGCAGTGAGGGCTTCTTCCCGCATCATTTGAGTGGCGGGGATTTGTCGTTCAGAGTGCTGCTGTTGTAGCTCGCCGTAGATGAAGGAATCGTCGAAGCCAATATCAGCGGCGTCCTGGGCGGTGTTAGCGAAATAGATGCGCGAAAGGCGAGCCCAGTAGATTGCGCCAAAACACATCGGACAGGGTTCGCAGGAAGTGTAGAGCTCGCAATCCTTGAGTTCGAATACGCCGAGTGTTTTGCAGGCCTGGCGGATGGCCTGGATTTCCGCGTGCGCCGTGGGGTCGTTGGTCGATGTCACTTGATTCATCCCCTCAGCGATGATCCTACCCTCCCTTACAATAACCGCGCCGAAGGGACCACCGTGGCCGGATTGCACGCCTTCGAGGGAAAGCTGGATAGCGCGGGTCATGAAAGGGTTGTCCATGTCTTTGGTACTCGTGAATCCCGCAGTTTCCGGGCGCGGCGGCGAATCGCCAGACCTTTTATGCCCTGGTGCAAGGCAGCAAGTATAAGGCGATCCAGACACAACTCAGAACATTTTTTGAACTGAACTGTAGATGGCAATGACTTGAAAAACAGCAGATATGAGGCTACGCTCGTGCCTCCATGTGGATGCTACGCAACGGCCTGTTTCAGCCATGAATGTACGAGTGTTCGTGTCGCGACGCGTAGTGACGCCAGAAGGTTTGCGGGCCGCAGCAATTGTTACGGAGGGGGGACGGATCCGGCAAGTAGTGGATGCGGGGAAGGCGCCGGTGGAAGCCGACGAAGTGCGGGATTTCGGCGATGCGGCGATTTTGCCGGGCTTAGTGGATTCGCACGTGCACATCAACGATCCTGGCCGGGCAGAGTGGGAAGGATTTGAGACTGGGACTCGAAGTGCCGCCGCCGGTGGATACACGACCTTGGTGGATATGCCGCTGAATTGCGTGCCGGCGACAACGGACCTGGGCGCACTAGAAGCGAAGCGAGGGTCCGCAAAGGGCCGATGCTGGGTGGATTGGAGGGCCTGGGGAGGAGTGGTGAAAGATAACCAGGATTGCATCGAACCACTGGCGAAGGCCGGGGCCGCAGGATTCAAATGCTTTCTGGTGCATCCGGGAATCGATAGTTTCACGATGGTTACGGAAGGCCAGTTGCGGGCTGCATTGCCGCATGTGGCGCGAAGCGGATTGCCGCTATTGGTGCATGCGGAGTTTGCGGGTCCCATCGATGCAGCAACGGCAAGATTGGCAGGCGCGAATTGGTCCAGTTACGAAACATACCTGAAATCGAGGCCGCAGGAAGCGGAAGTGGCGGCGATTCGAATGTTGCTGCGGTTATGCCGGGAGTTCCGGTTTCGACTGCACGTTGTGCACCTGTCGGCCAGTGAGGCATTGTCGGAGCTACGGAGCGCGCGCGCGGAAGGATTAGCGGTAACGGTCGAGACTTGTCCTCATTACCTTCATCTCACTGCCGAGACAATTCCTAATGGCGCCACCCAATTCAAGTGCGCTCCACCGATTCGGAGCGAGGTCAACCGCGAAGAGTTATGGCGAGGATTGCGCGAGGGAGTGATCGACTTGATCGCGACCGATCATTCGCCATGCCCGCCAGAAATGAAGGCACTGAAGCAAGGAAATTTTGAGGATGCGTGGGGCGGAATTGCCGGTTTGTCGGTGGCGTTGGCGGTAGTCCACACGGAGGCTAGCCAACGTGGTTTTTCACTGTGCGACATTGCGCGGTGGATGGCGCAAGAACCCGCAAAGCTAGCCGGTTGCGGAGCACGAAAAGGAAAAATTGCCGCGGGATATGATGCGGACTTGGTGATTTTTGAACCGGAGGCGGAATTTCAGGTGACCGCCGACCGGTTGTATTACCGGCATCCCGTGTCGCCGTATTTGGGCGAAAGACTACGGGGCCGAGTGCGGGCCACCTACCTGCGAGGGCAGTTGATATTCGAGGACGGACGGTTTTCGGCAGAGCCAGTTGGCCAGGAATATCGTCAATAGTGATTGAGGATTGCGGATTGCAATGAGCAGTGTTCGCATCGTTGGCACATCGGTCCCGCGGTTGGAAGGGCGAGAGAAAGTGACCGGTGAGGCGCGCTACATAGACGACATGGTTTTGCCTGGGATGCTGCACGGAGCCACGGTGCGAAGCCGGATTCCTCGAGGAAAGATCAAGAAAATCGAATTCGGTCCGCAGATCGATTGGAACGAGTTTGTGATCGTGACAGCGGCTGATGTTCCCGGGAAGAACTGCATTGCCTTGATTGAAGATGACCAGCCGTGCCTGGCCGACGGCACGATTAACCACCCGGAAGAGCCAATTTTGCTGATAGCCCATGCAGACAAGCACGTCCTGGCGGATGCGCTTGGCGCGGTATCGATTCAGTACGAGCCGCTGGACGCAATCTTTACCATAGAAGAAAGCGAAAGCGCCCGGGAACTGATCTGGGGCACAGACAACGTGTTCAAGAGCTACGTGATTGAAAAGGGTGAGGTCGATCAGGTTTGGGCAAAAGCCGACTACGTAATCGAAGGCGAATACACGACTGGCGCGCAGGAACAGCTGTACATCGAGAATAACGGAATGATCGCGACCTTCGACCGGGAGCGTGGCTTAACGGTTTGGGGCTCGCTGCAATGCCCCTATTACGTGCATAAAGCGCTGATGAAGCTTTGCAACTTACCCGCGGAGCACGTGCGTGTGGTTCAGATGGAAACGGGCGGAGCGTTTGGAGGGAAGGAAGATTATCCATCGATGATCGCCGGGCACGCTGCGCTGTTGGCGATTAAGTCCGGGAAGCCGGTGAAGATTATCTACGACCGCGTGGAAGATATGGTCGCCACGACCAAGAGGCACCCATCGCGGACGAGGCACCGCACCGCGGTCAGCAAGGATGGGAAGATTCTGGGCGGGGAAATCGAATTCACAATCGACGGCGGAGCCTACAAAACACTTTCGCCGGTGGTGTTGTCGCGCGGGGCGATTCACGCCGGCGGCCCTTATCATTGGCCGAGTATTCGAATCCGCGCGAAAGCTATGGCGACGAACGCGCCGCCGCAGGGGGCCTTTCGAGGATTTGGCGCGCCGCAATCTTTGTTCGCGCTGGAGCGGCACATGGACCGCATCGCTGAAGTGGCTGGGTTATCGCCCGTCGAGGTGCGACACAGGAACTTCCTGCAACCTGGGCAAACAACCACAACCGGTCAAACTGTGCAGGAGGACATTGACCTCAGCAAGCTATTGGATCGTGCGTTGGAGCTTTCAGGATATTGGTCAAAGAAACAGAAATTTGCGCAACAGAACCCGCAAGCTAAACGCAAGAAGGGCATGGGCATTGCCGCGGTGCTTCACGGCGCTGGATTTACAGGTGCGGGCGAAACCTATTTGGGATCAGTTGTAGGGGTGGAAGCGTGTGCTGATGGCGGCATTCGCGTGCTGGTGTCCAGCACCGAGTTTGGCCAGGGCACCAAAACAGTGTTGTGCCAGATTGCCGCAGAAGCCACTGGACTGAGGTACGAAGATGTGACGATTGCTCCGGCTGACACACAGGAGGTGCCCAACAGCGGCCCCACAGTGGCTTCACGCACGGCCATGGTGGTGGGCAAGCTGGTGCAGTCTGCGGCGAAGGGAATCACGCAAACTTTGCTGAGTTCCCGCAAGATTGCAGCGTCCTACTCTCCTGAAGAGTTCCGCGCGGCGTGTCGCGCCTATCTTGCGGAGCATGGGACACTGCGCTGCTGGGCGCGTTACGAACAGCCAGAGGATATAGTCTGGGATGAAGAAAAATACCGCGGATCCGCGTACGCAGCGTTTGCCTGGGGCATATATGTTGCCGAAGTGACGGTCGATACGAACACCTACAGCGTATCTGTGGACGACTTCGTGGCGCTGCAGGAGGTGGGAAAGGTGCTGCATCCGGTTTTGGCGCGAGGCCAAATCATTGGAGGTGTCGCCCAGGCCATCGGGTTCGCTCTGTATGAAAAGGTCATCTGGGGGAACGGAAGGATGCAAAACGGGCAGATGACGAACTACATCATGCCCACGTCGGCTGACCTGCCATTCATCCGCGTGTACTTCGAGGAGTTGGGAAACCATCACGGAGCCTATGGAGCGAAAGGGATTGGCGAGTTGCCCATGGATGGCCCTGCTCCAGCAGTGGTCAATGCTGTGGAAGATGCGCTAGGCATTCAATTTGATGCGATTCCGTTGCTTCCCGAGGACATTTTCAAGGCGATTGGCGAGAGCTGAAGCCGGAAGACCCGATTTATACAGCGCGGGGAGCGGAATGAGCCAGAGTGTGGGGAGCAGTGGGAAGACGGAGATTCGGTTCACCGTAAACGGCAAGCCGGTGAATGTGCGCGCGTACCCGATGGCGCGCTTGCTGGATGTTCTGCGGGAGGAGCTGGGGCTTACTGGCACGAAAGAAGGATGTGGGGAAGGCGAGTGCGGTTCGTGCGCCATCATGATGGGTGAAACGCTGGTGAATAGCTGTTTGGTCCCCGCGCTGCAGGCCGACGGAACAAACATCCTTACCATTGAAGGTTTGGCGGCGGACGGCCGTTTGACGACGCTGCAGCAGACGTTCCTGGAGTACGGCGGCGCACAATGCGGCATCTGCACCCCGGGAATGTTGCTGGCAGCGCAACATCTATTGAGTAAGAAGACGCGTCCGTCATTGGAGGATGTTCGTGAAGGGCTGTCTGGCAATCTGTGCCGGTGCACAGGCTACATGCAGATTTTCGAAGCGGTGATGGAAGCCGGACGACGAGATGAGAGCTCGCCCAGCAGAATATGAACTGGTTGCGCCGCGGAGTCTGCCCGCGGTGTTGGCGTTGATGGCAGAAGAGCCTGGATCTTGGCTGCCGATTGCTGGGGGAACTGATCTGATGGTGCAATATTCCGCAGGCACATTGCGCGCACGGAAACTGGTGAGCATATGGAACCTTCCGGAATTACGGGCGATGGAATGTGCGGAAGACGAGATCCGCATAGGCGCGGGATGCACGTACACGGATTTGCGACGGGACGAAACCGTGAACCGCGAATTCCCGCTGTTATCAAATGCCGCCCAGTGGACCGGCGGGATCGCCAACCAAAATCGGGGCACGATTGGCGGCAACATAGTGAACGCTTCACCAGCGGCGGATTCGTTGCCTGCGCTTTTGGTCTATGATGCAGAACTGATTCTGGTGTCGGCCAGAGGCGAGCGCCGGGTGCGGTACGACAGTTTTCATCAGGGATACCGCAAGACACAACTGGGCCCAGATGAATTGGTTCGCGCCATTTGCTTGAAGAGAAACTTTTCTAAGTATTATGCGTACGGGCGCAAGGTTGGACCGCGAAACGCACAGGCAATCTCGAAAGTGTGTGTGGCGGCGTTGGGGCGGAGGACCAATGGAAAGGTCGCGGATATTCGATTGGGAGCCGGAAGCGTCGCGCCCGTTCCCTTGCGCCTGAAAAGGACCGAGGATGTGGTGCGAGGACAAGCGATCGACACCAAGCTGATCGAACTTGCGAGAGCGACAGCCGCGGCAGAAGTGCAGCCGATCGATGATATTCGCTCGACGGCGCGGTATCGCGCAGCGGTAACCGGGAACCTGGTGGCGGAATTTTTGGAGCAGTTGAGCGCCAATGGAACGAGTAGATGAACCAGGTTTTGGCGCGATGGAACGAGCTGGATGCCGAGCGCGCGGCGCAAGAGATTTTACCGTGTTGCGGTTCTAGCACCTGGGCCCGCCTCCTGGCGCAGAGGAGGCCGGTTGTGGACGAAACTGCTCTATTGGTTGCTTGCGATCAAGTCAGGAATCAGCTGACGGTGGCGGATTGGGACGAGGCGTTCCGGAGCCATCCCAGAATCGGGAAATCGCCTGACCAAGGACGAACAGGCAAGTCGGCGGTTTGGTCTGGTGAAGAGCAACAGAGAGCCGGTGCGGCCAAGGAGGATGTGAAACAAGCGTTGGTAGAAGGGAATGCGATATACGAGCAGCGATTCCATAGAATTTTCATCGTGTGCGCGACCGGAAAATCCGCGCCAGAAATTCTGGCGATGCTGCAGCGGCGTTTGCAGAACGATCAGCAAACCGAGCTTCTGGAAGCAACCGAAGAGCAACGAAAGATCACACACTTGCGGCTGAAGAAATGGCTGGCATCATGAAGAAAATCTCGACACACGTATTGGACATGGCACAAGGCAAGCCGGCGAAAGATATGCCGGTGCGGCTGGACCGAAGGGAGGCGGCGGGGGCATGGTCGCGGTTGAACGCTTCGCGCACCGATGGAGACGGCCGCTGCGGGCAAATGTTGCCGGAAAACGACACGCTGCGAGCGGGGATCTATCGGTTGGCATTTGATACGGCGAGCTATCATCAAGCGCAAAACATTGAAGGACTGTATCCGGTGGTGGAGATTACGTTTCAAGTGCGGGAAGGGGAATCGAATTTCCATATTCCGTTGCTGTTGAGCCCGCATGGTTACACAACGTACCGGGGAAGTTGAGGCGATGAGTCGGCTGGGAGAAAACACGTACGGCAAGTCCCGGGTGCGCCTGGTCAAAGTGAAGCGGCATCCGGAGAAGCACGATTTTCGGGAATGGACACTGGAAATCTTGCTGCAGGGCGATTTCGAATCGTGTTTCGTGGAAGGCGACAATCGCAAAATCCTTCCGACCGACACAATGAAAAATACGGTTTACTCGCTGGCGCGAAAATCATCCACAGAATGTATGGAAGAGTTCGGTAAAGAACTGGTGTCGTTCTTCCTTGATCGTAATCCGCAAGTATCCTCCGCGACAGTAAAGATTTGGGAAAAGAAATGGGAGCACTTGCACGCCGACGGCAAAGCGCATCCGACTGCGTTTGTTCAATCAAGCCGCGAGCGTCAGACCACTGAGGTAACGGGGACACGCAACAGCGAGGTGTGCGTACACTCGGGAATAGAGAATCTGACGATACTAAAAACCGCGCGCTCGGCTTTCGAAGGGTTTAAAAAAGATTCACTCACGACCCTGCCCGAGGTGAGTGATCGTTTGTTCGGGACAGCGCTGCGGGCGCGGTGGAAGTATTCATCGGCAAACGTCGCATTTGTGACGGCACGATCGGCGGTTCGCGGGTGCTTGCTAGGCACCTTTGCCGAACACGATAGCAAGTCGGTGCAACACACGTTGTATGCCATGGGTGATGCGGCGCTCGCGAATGTTCCGCAGATCGTGGACATAGAATTGACGATGCCAAACATTCATTGCTTGCTGGCGGACCTTTCACGCTTCGGCCAAGACAATCCAAACGAGATTTTTGTGCCCATCGATGAGCCGCACGGCACCATCGAAGCGCGCATTTATCGGTAAGGTGACGCAACTTGTTGCGAAGCGGAAACAGCGATCGTGCCGCCGAAGTGATTGCTCGATGCCAGCTGCTGGCAAGTTTCTCCGAGGACCGGGATAGTATTCGGCGGACATTTCTATGTCGGGCGATGCAGGATTGCCATCGGCAGATCGCCGGATGGCTGACTGCCGCGGGCGCCGAGGTGAATGTAGACGCGGTTGGAAATTTGCACGGATTTTATGCGGGTGTGGAAGCAAACGCTCCAAGACTGCTGATTGGTTCGCATTTGGATACGGTGCCCAATGCAGGAGCGTACGATGGCGTTCTGGGGGTAGTGATCGCGGTCTCTCTGGTGGAAGCATTAGGGGGCCATCGGCTGCCGTTCGCCATTGAGGTGGTCGCGTTTTCTGAGGAAGAAGGTGTGCGTTTTGGTACACCGTTTCTGGGCAGCCGGGCTCTGGTTGGGCGGTTCGATGAGAAACTCTTGAGTCAGCGGGACCGGAACGGCGTATCGGTACGCGAAGCGATCAAGGCATTTGGCCTGGATCCGGGAAAGATTCCCGGAGCCAGGATGAAAGAGGATGCGCTCGCCTACCTGGAATTTCACATCGAACAGGGACCGGTGCTGGAGTCGCTGAAAGGAAAACGTCCGCTGGGAGTAGTGGAGGGAATCGCCGCACAGAGACGGATGGAATTGGAATTTGTTGGCCGGGCCAACCATGCGGGAACAACTCCTATGCATTTGCGCCACGATGCTGTCGCCGCGGCGGCAGAATGGATTGTCGCAGTGGAGAACGCGGGACGGAATCGGCCAGGGGTGGTGGCCACCGTTGGGCAGATTCAGGCGATGCCGGGAGCGGTCAACGTGATCGCGGGAAGCGCCCGCGTGAGCCTAGATGTTCGGCACGGTTCCGACGCGGTTTGCGAGCAGGTGATGAACATGCTCAGGGAGCAAGCGACGCAAATTGCGACCCACCGAGGCTTGAGGGTCACAGCCAAGGAATTGCTCGATCAAAAGTCGGTCAAGATGAATGCCTTTCTGGTGGACCAAATCGAGCGAGCCATACGGGGAGTGGGATGCGAACCGCTTCGCATGGTGAGCGGCGCGGGACACGACGCCATGATATTGGCCGAAAGAATCCCGGCAGCAATGATCTTTGTGCCGAGTCCCGAAGGGATCAGTCACGATCCGGCAGAAGCGGTCCGGACGGAGGACGTAGCGAACGCACTAGAATGCGGGTTGCGATTGCTAGATCAGCTTGCGGCTTCGCAGGAATTTCAGAAAAGGATGTGCCGTGCATAATCTTGGGCAAACGCGCAGTAGCCAGAAACACAATCACCTGCTGCTCACAGCGGACACGTTCGTGCGCACCACGTTACCGGGGACGAAAGGGTGCGCTGCGATTGTCCACGCAGGGCCGGGGATGGGCGCGCGGTTCACGCAGTACACGGCCGAGTTCGAACGGGGCGGCGAGTTAGGCTGCACCGCCGCGCAACGATTCCTGTATGTGCTAGAAGGTCAGTTGAAGTTGCAAGTGGACGGGCAGCAAAGCGACCTGGAGGCGCGTGGCTGTGCGTATTTGCCCGAAGGCGCGCCGCATCGCATAACCGCGATAAAAGGCAGCCGCGCAGCAGTTATCGAAAAGCGCTATGAGGCTGTGGAGTCTGTGGAGCCGCCGCGCACGATTATTTCCAGCGAGGACGCGGTTGGTTCTCACCCTTTGAACGACGACCCCGATTTGCAAGTAAAGTGCCTCCTTCCGGACACGATGAGTTTCGATTTTGCGGTGAATACCATGGTGTACCAGCCCGGCGCGGCTTTGAGCATGGTGGAAATGCACATGATGGAACACGGTTTGTTGATGCTGGAAGGCGGTGGGATTTACCGCTTAGGGGATTCGTGGTATCCGGTGAAGGCTGGCGATTTCATCTGGATGGGGCCGTGGTGCCCGCAATGGTTTGGAGCTATTGGTAAAACGCCGGCGAAGTACCTTATCTACAAGAATTGGAACCGGCATCCTCTGGCAGGCTCGGCGAGATGAAGGTCGATGTAGATAGGGAGACCTTGGAGCGGGAGATTGACGGGCTAGCGTCGATTTCGGATGCCGAGCCACCTGCGGTAACACGCATTGTCTTCACGCCAACAGATTTGAAAGCGCGACGGTGGCTAGTCGAGCGCTGTGAGCGATCAGGCTTGACGGTACGCCAAGACGCCATAGGGAATATTTTCGCGCGCTGGGCCGGATCCGAGGCGCATGACGAGGCAATCGGCACCGGATCACATATCGACGCGATACCCAATGCCGGGAAATACGATGGAGTGGTCGGGGTGCTAGGCGGTCTCGAAGCAATTCGTACCCTGCAGCGCAGTAACTTTCGCCCGAGACGCGCCATCGAGCTACTGGTTTTTACGTCGGAAGAACCAACACGGTTCGGTATAGGGTGCCTGGGTAGCCGTTTGTTATCCGGGACCATGCAGGCCGATCAAGCGTGCAAGCTGAGGGACAAAGGCGGCAGCTCGCTGGAGGAAGCGCGGCAGGCTGCCGGATTGAATGGCCCCCTGGAAAGCGTGAAGTTGCCAAACGGCTATTACAAGGCGTTTGTGGAACTGCACATCGAACAAGGACCATTGCTCGAACGGCAACAGATTCCGCTTGGAATTGTTACGGAGATTGCCGCTCCTGCGAGCTTTGGTATTTGCATTGAAGGCGCGGGCGGGCATGCCGGCGGTGTGCTGATGGCCGAGCGCCGAGACGCGCTGTGCGCAGCAGCGGAGTTAGTGCTAGCGGTCGAGGGCGCGGCTCGCACGAGCGGGTCCACGGACACCGTGGCTACAGTGGGGATTTGTGAGGTGTTCCCCGGAGCGGTGAACAGCATCCCCAGCCGGGTGAATTTGACGCTTGATCTGCGGGATACGAGTCTAGAACGGAGGGATATGGCGATGCGGGCAATTCGCGACGTGGGTGAGTCCATTGCGTGCGAACGCCAGGTAAGTTTGCGGATCGAGGAACTGAACGCCGACGCGCCTGCGCGATGCGATCCGTTAGTTGTTGAGGCACTGTCAGAATCATGCAAAAAACACGGATACGCGTTCATGAAGATGGTCAGCCGCGCATACCACGACACCCTGTTTATGTCCCGAATCACGCCCGTGGCGATGCTTTTTGTTCCTTGTCGCAGCGGGTACAGTCACCGGCCAGACGAGTACGCCTCGGGCGAAGATATTGAACGCGGAGTAACCGTGCTTGCCGAGGCGCTTGCCAGACTGGCGAGTTAGCAAGAAGCTGATACTGCGCCGCAGTATCTTCGCAGGCCGAACATCAGCGGCAGTTCTTCAGTTGACCCCATTCGGGTGTCACAAATGGCGCGGCGGGGGGAACGATTGTCCGCCGCGCCAGATGAGCGGAAAGGCGCGAAATCAGAAGAAGAATTTCGCGCCTAACCGAATGCTGCGAGTGCCGTTGTTCAGCGTGCCGCCGTTTTGCACGAGCGGGTTAGCGAAGCCAACACCTTCGGCAACTTGGCCGGCATCATCGATGAACGGGTCGATTCCTTGTCCAACAACGGAACCGAAGTTGGGATGGTTGAAGGCGTTGGTGAAGTCCGCATGGAATTGCAGGCGGTAGCGCTCAGAAACATTCACGGTCTTAAAAATGGCGAGGTTCAAGATATTGGTGTGGAAATCGCGAAGGATGTTGCGTCCCGCATTGCCGAAAGGAGTGTGAAAAATCTGGTCGGCAAGAGCGGTGTTGGCGATAAAGCGCACCGCACCTGTAGAGACGGGCGTGCCAATCTTGTCGCCTTGGTTGATGGCGTTAAGGCTGACCAGTTGCTTGGGAGCCAACGAACAGGCGACGCCGTAAATGTTGCACGCATCTCCGGCGTATATGCCGACAGAATCGGCCGGTGCGGCTAAACTGCCGACGAAGGGGCGCAAAGCGCCGTCTGGCAAAAGAAATGCCGAATTGAAGTTGGAGTCATAGGGGTTCTGAGGAGACGGAGGCGTGCTGCAAGCACCGCCGCCACTCACGCAATTAAGCTGGACTTGCGAAGGCGTAAAGGGCTGACCGGAGGAAAGCGTGTAAACGCTGGACACGGCCCAGCCACCCAAGGTGTGTCCAAGCCAACCGCGCTGGGAACGGAAGAAGGGAATTTCCTCGATGGCCGTGAGCACCCAATTGTTGGGGAAATCGATGCCGGAAAGGCCGTACTCCTGCCCAGTGTAATTCACCTGGCTCTGGGAACTGGAATTGGTAGAGCCGGCGGCGTTGGTGGCGAAGATTTCGCTGGCGTTATCCAGAGTTTTGCTGAAGGTGTAGGCGGACTTGAGGGTGAGCTGGTTCCACACGCGGGTCAGGCGCAGTTCAGTTTGCAGGGAATGGTAGTTGGAAAAAGCAGAATTGGTACGAGTGAGCAGGACGCCCTGGTTGCAGTTGACCGTGCCCACGGATTCGGGCACGGAAGCGTTGCCGGCGGAGCAAGGGGTCAGACCCGCAGGAACTAGGTTGGGATACAGATTGGCGAGGCCCAGGATGTATGGATTGCCGTCGATGCTCTGGAAAAGGTCGCGTCCGGCATTGCCGACGTAGCGCACTTCCACGACCGCGTTCTTCGCCAACTGCTGTTGCACGCCGAGGGACCAGGAATAAACACGGTCCGGACGGAAATTCGGGGCGATGGTGGTGTTATCAAAGGTACGAGGATCGAAGACGCCGGTTTGCAGGAACGGAGCCAGCGCCGAGCGGACTTTGGGGCCAAACGGGCTGACGGGGAGTGGGTTGGAAGCGGCCACGGAGCCGGAAAGAGTGTCGTTCAAAACGATGGGTGCGGACTCCGCAATGTTGGAATAAATGTTGTAAAACGCGGGGTCGTAGGCAATGCGAAATCCACCACGGAGCACGGTCCTGCCGTCCCCAGAGGAAAACAACCACTTGCGGGGGGACCAGGCGAATCCGACGTTGGGTCCCCAGTTGTCTTTGATGGTTGGGATTTTGGGGAACGTGGTAACGCTGAGAGGGAGAGCCGGATTCCAGAGCGGGTCGCTGCCGGTCTGGTTTTTAACGGTGGAGTCATGAAAAAGATTTGCAGGTTGAGTGAAATAGGACCAGGTGAGCCCAAGGTTGATGGTGAGATTTCTGCTGAGCTTCAGGTCGTCTTGGAAATACAGGAAGGTATCCTTTTCATCGAACTGGAAATTGGGACTGCCGTCGGCAATGCGGATCTGAAAGGGCACATTTTGAGCCACGGCGCCGTAGTCGTTAAAAACATATTGGCCATTGACGAGTGGCAGGAAGGTATTCGGGGAGCGCTGAAGAGTGAGGTTGACGCCTGCTTTGAGAGAGTGGCGGCCCCGGTAGTAGGTCCAGTTGTCTTGAAGCTGATAGGTATTGACGATGCGGAGCTGAGGGAAGAAGTAAGCGGTCCCGAAGCCCAAGAGAGAAGGATCTGTAAAGGTGACGTTGGTGAGCGCGGAGGTGAGATTTCCCGGAGAAGGAGTGGTGTTGCCAATGGTGTTTCCTCCGAAGCCGACACTCTCGCGCCCGTAGGAAGCGCGAAATTCGTTGGCCTGATGATTGGAGATATCGCGGGTCCAGCTGAAGCCATAATCCTGTGCCAGCGCGGGCTCGTTAAAGGGATAACCGGAAGCGGCCGCACCTTGTCCCGGGTCGAGATTAAAGAAGTTGGTGTTGTTGTAGATATAGCGGCCGTAGAAGTGGTTCTTGGCGGTTTGAAAATCAAGCTTGACGACGAAGTTGTATTGGCGGGAGTCCGTGGGGAGGGCGCGCTGAATGCCGTCCTCCTGAACGCCGGCGCAGCCTGAAAAATCGACGAGCTGAGGAGTGCCCTGGGGCCTCGGGCTACCTCCCTTAATGGCGTAAGGCCCATAGTTCTGGAGAGCAGCGACACCAGCGCTACCGGGAAAGCACCCAGCAAGAGTGGCAATGCCCGCGGGTGTGGGAGTCAGCAGACCTGTGCCGTAAACGGTAGAAGTATTGATGATTTCGACATTGTCGCCGCCGAAGAAGAACAGTTTGTCCTTAATGATTGGACCGCCAATCGTGCCTCCAACGAACAAATCATTGAATGTGGGGACCGCCGTCAAGCCTTCGAAGGCCTTTTGAGTATTGGTGAGGGTGTCGAGACGCTGGTTGTTTTCGGTGGCATAGAGTGAACCGTGAAGATCGTTAGTGCCGGACTTGGTGACTACGTTGACGACCGAACCGGAATTGCGCCCATATTCCGCACCGAAATTGGCGGTAGTGATTTGATATTCCGAAACAAATTCCGAATCCGAGAGAAAGAGGGCCGGGCCCGCAACGGAGTTATCGTTATTGTTCTGGCCGTCGATCTGCTGATCGTTGTTGCGGCCGCGGATGCCGTTCACCGCGAATCCAGTGCCGTTCGGATTGGCAAACCCGAGATCGCGGTTGTTGATGACGCCCGGAACAGTGAGCGCAAGGAAATCCAGACCTTGGTTTTCGAGAATACCCGGGAAAACGGCAATGGTCGAATCGGTGAGGGTCGTGCTGATCTGCGCCTGAGTGCTTTCGATGGCCGGAGGGGCGTTGGTCACCTCGATGGAAGTACTCAAAGAGCCCACGTCAAGAGTGAGATTGCCGAGTCCAGTGTCCGCCCCCACATTGACCGGAACATTTTCCAGATCTATCTTGCGAAAACCGTCCTTCGAAACTTCCAAGCGATAAGTCCCCGGAGGCAGCAGCGTAAAACGAAAGGAGCCATTGCTATCGGACACGGTCCTATACGCCTCGTTGGTGCGTGTATTGGTCAAGGCAAGGCGTGCGTCAGTTACCACTGCTTTTTGGGCGTCGACGATTGTTCCAGAGATGGATCCTGTGCTGACCTGCGCAGGCAGCCCTGGCGCTAACGCCATACAAACGAGCAACAGCACAAACCCAGAGGAGCGGAGACGCGAATCAAAAACGGGCCGCAGACACTGCCCCACAGATTTGTGGGACCTGAGCCGCCAGGAAAGAGCGGGATGAATTCGCCTCGATTTTTTGCAGAATTCATGTGCCAGTGCTTTGGCGTAGATCCACGCCAGACGAAAACACACGAGCAGCAAATGGTTCCGGGTAGCAAGCAGCATATTGTCGACACCTTCCCCTTTTAGATTCCGCCTCGACCCGGTTCCGAGCCCGCCATGGAGATGGCAGTGCTCGAGAAATCGTTCAATTCAGCAAGAATAGCGTTTGAGTTTCGCGATCAAACGATATGCCGCGGAGTTTCAACGCGCGAACGCCAAAGAATCCGTCATACGGAGTCTGTCCTGCCGATGGCACGTAATAGGTGCGCACGCCACTAAATTGGTGACCGCCAAGAGCTAGTTCGGGGTGTGCAATGGGCTTGGCCGGGACGCGCTCGGCCACGCTGCTGCCTTCCTGATCCGAGGCTGGGGTGACGGACCCAAATGTTGCCCATTTATCGCCATACACCACGACAAGGTCGGTCCCGGTATCGACAATCAGCCGGACCTGCGTTCCTTGCAGGGTGGCCTCTGCCGAGGCCAACCCAGTGGAGGGGTCGTACGACACGCGCGTCCCGTATTGGGCAACGGGTCCAAAGTCCAACTGCTTCTTCTCGTAATCCAGCCGGAAACTCGATCGCGCCAAAACATCCATACCTAGTAAACCAGCCACCTCGATGCCGAGGTTCTTCTCCAAACCCGACAAGTCCATGACATTAATTGGGAGTGCCGATACGTGAATGGGGCCTATATCCAGGTTGGGCAGCACTGTCTGTTGCGTGCTGATGTTTCTGCCGACAGCGACAATGGAGGCAGGGGTGAGTGGTAGTGCCAGTTTCTCCAGCGAACGCTCGTTCAAGATGCTCGGCGCTGTTCCGGTGTCCAAGACAAAGTTGTGCGTTTGGCCACCAATTTGGCCCGTGGCAACCACCAAAAACCCGTTGTATATATGAACAGGGATGGTGATGTTGCTGCGTCGCAGCAGCTCCCTGTCAACATTCGAAGTGCCAGCAGTCTTGCTTTTAGCCGAGCTTGCCGACGGCACGAATATTATTATTGTGCCGATCAGCGTTCCCCACAGTGCCTTCCTTGCATTCAAACCAGCCGCACACTCCAAAACGGTATGCGCGAAGGTAGCGGTCCAGAGCGGTACCTCAAGAGTTTGCCGGTGTATTCCGGGTAGATTCTCTGTGGCCAGCTAGCTCACAGTGTTTGCAAGAGTTAGCAGGAACTGGGAGGTGGGGTGTCCGTGGACTTTTAGAACTTCCAAAACGGAACTTCGTCATATATCTCGAGGCCACAATGAGTACAGCCAGTCCATACGATTCGATCGTTCGTTTTTCGGTGTTTGAACTGGATTTTCCCGGGCGGGTGCTGCGCAAATCAGGGATGCGTGTACGGTGTCAGGAGCAACCTTTACAGGTTTTGGCAGCGCTGCTGGAAAAGCCCGGTGTGTTGGTTACCCGAGAGGAACTGCGGCGACGAGTATGGCCCGAAGACACCTTCGTGGATTTCGATCATGCCCTGAACACAGCGGTAAAGAAGCTTCGCCGTGTATTGAACGACGATGCGGATGCTCCCCGGTATATCGAGACGGTGCCGCGCCGGGGCTATCGTTTCATTGGACCGGTTCAACTGAGCCCGACAGTGACGCCGTCGGGAAAACCGGCAGAGGGAGCAGTCCTAACCAGTGCAAATGCTTCGGAGTCTCGATATATTCACATAGTTGCCATCGCGATGCTGGCAATGGTGTTCGCGTCGTTCGGCGCGTACTATTTGAGCTCGCGGCATGCGCGAGCCAGCGGAAATCCTTCGGCGTATAAAGCAGCGATGGTGGCGGTACTTCCATTTCAGAATATGACCAGCGACCCGGGTCAGGATGCGTTTTCCGATGGGATGACCGAAGAGACGATTACCCGGCTGGCGCGACTTAATTCTCCGCGATTTCATGTGATCGCCCGCACTTCGGCAATGAGATACAAAAATGTAGCCAAAGGTGTGGATGAAATCGCGCGGGAGCTCCACGCCGATTACGTACTGGAGGGCAGTATTCGTCGCGAAGGGCCGCGCGTCCGCATTTCGTGCCAGTTGATCCGGGCCGCCGATCAAGCTCTGCGTTGGAGCCAAGAGTACAACTTCGATTCAGGAGATCCACTAACGCTGGAGACCCGCGCTGCCGAAACCATCGCAATGCAATTGAACACCATGCTGGGCGACCCTTCCATGCCTCACCGTTCGATGAATGATCAAGCATTGGATTCTTACTGGCGCGGCCTAGCTGAATCCAGCATTCACACGCCTGAGGGTGTCGAGCAAATCGTTGCCACTTTTGAGAAGGCCGCGGCCGATAATCCCAACAGTGCACAGATGCTGGCCAGCTTGGCGCACGTTTATGAGCGCGGCACGAACCTAGGGTTTTTGCCGCCCCGTCCGACCTACGCCAAGGCCCAGGCTGCCGCGGAACGCGCACTGCTGCTGGATCCTTCTCTACCGGAGGCCCACGTTTACCTCGCCGACGCCATGCTGACGGTTGACTACGACTGGAATGGCGCCGGAAGCGAAATTCAGAAAGCGCTGGAGTTGAATGCCAACGATCCGATGGCCCATGAGTGGAATGCGATTTTTTTGTCGGCGCAGAACGAGCCGGAACCTGCTGTGCAGGAAATGCGGCGCGCCGTGGAACTCGATCCGTTGAATGCGGAACGCCGCGTCTTTCTTGCTGAAGTGCTCCTTTGTACCAAACGGTGGGAAGAAGCGGAACATGAATTGAAGACCGCTCTGCAGCTCGATCCGGCCTCGGGCCTCGCGCACATGGTCCTGATCAAGCTATACACGTCCTGGGGCCGGCACGAGGAAGCCGTTTCTGAATGGAACACGATCTTTTTCTTTGATAATCAACCGGAAGCCGCCGCGGGGGTGAAATCGATATATAAGAAGTCCGGATTTGACGCGGCCGAACATTTCGCATGGAAGCAAGCGCTGGCACACCTTAAGCTGATTGGCGAGCATCGCTACGTTTCGCCATCTGCGTACGCGGTGCTGTACGCAAGGCTGGGCGACAGGGACCAGGCTATTGAGTGGCTGCAAAAGGCCTACGAAGCGAGAGACGTGAATCTGCCGTGCCTGCCGAATTTGCACGATGACGCCTTTTCGTCTCTCAGGCAGGATCCGCGGGTGGTGGCCATCTTCGATAAAGTACGACCGCCTCATTGAAAGAGTTTTGCTGTCAAGGAGATATGAGAGGTACTTAGTCAGGCGCATGCCCTCCCGCGCAGCAGGATGCGAAAAGAGGCAGCAAACAATCGAAAAAATGACGGTAAACGGATGTTGCAGCAACTGCTGTGGCACTGTATGATTTTTGGCCATGTCACGAGTCCCAAGCCAGAACTGTGCGAGTGCGGCAGGAGCCGCGTGTTGTCGTACGGCGTGTTCTGGCGGACAGCTCGTGAACTAGACCTCTCCTAGAATCGAGCTTAGAGGTAACGAACCGCCGGAAGAAAGAGTCCGGCGGTTTTTCTTTTGCGGCAGCTTTTTCGACGAGGTGCGAAATGGAGACGTTAGTTAGGACACGCGATTACGATCATGCCGTGTTGCCGGGCAGTCGGTTGCTTCGACATGTTCGCACCTCAGACTCACGGCTCCAAGCCTCTTCTGCGCTCCTCGCAGTGAGAATGTAAGGAGAATTCACGGATGATCCTCAAGTCGGTGATTACGAGATTGGTTGTGAGAACGGCGGCAGCGACGGCGTTAATTTTCGTGCCCGGTGTCGCAGCACTACATGCGCAGGGAGACGCGTCGATTAGCGGCGTTGTTAGAGACGGGTCGGGCGCAGCGGTGGAAGGCGCGGTTGTTCAGGTGGGAAATCAAGAGACCGGCATGCAACGCGACCTGCGAACCGACTCTACGGGCCGATTCAACGCGCCCTCGCTGGCCGTGGGAACCTACGAACTTACGGTGGACAAACCAGGCTTCCGCAGCGCGCGGCGGTCAGGAATCGTGCTGGTGGTTGGCCAGCGCGAGGAACTCGAACTCACCTTGCAGATTGGCGACGTTCGCCAGAGCGTGGAAGTGACCGCCGATCCCGATACCATCGCGACAACCACGGAGGACACTTCCGGACTGGTCGGGGAGCGGCAGGTGAAGGATCTTCCTTTGAATGGCCGCAGTTTCGACCAATTGCTTACGTTGAATCCCGGCGCCATCAACTATACTTCACAGCGCGCCGGCGGCACGGGCACGTCCAATTCCGAGCCTGGAAACATGTTTTCGGTTTCAGGGCATCGTCCACAAGAAAATCTGTTTCTGTTAAACGGTGTGGAATACACCGGAGCATCAGAAATCAGCAACACACCCGGCGGAGTCAGCGGTCAGCTTCTGGGAGTTGATGCGGTGCGGGAATTTGCGGTGTTAAAGGATGTGTACGGAGCGGAATATGGCAAAAGGCCGGGCGCGCAAGTCAACATCGTGACAGCCAGCGGCACCAATCAGCTGCACGGCTCGCTGTACGAATTCGTGCGTAACAGCGCTATGGACGCGCGAAACTTCTTCGATCTGCCGCAAATCCCTGACTTTCAGCGAAACGATTTTGGGGGATCACTCGGAGGGCCAATTCGACCGGACAAGACTTTCTTGTTCGGGAACTACGAAGGATACCGGCAGAATCTCGGTTTGAGCGACGTGACGCTGGTGCCGGACAATTCCTCGCGAGCTTCGGCGGTGCCGAGTGTGCAGCCATTGCTGGCGCTGTGGCCGGTTGCAAACGGCCCTGAAATCCGGACCTCGACGGGTGCGGCCAGCGGCATTGCCACGGCCTACAGCAGCCCGCAGCAAACCATTCGCGAAGATTTTGGAACCGCGCGGCTGGACCAGATATTCTCGAATAAGGATTCGTTCGCCGGAATCTACACGGTCGACGATAGCCAGGCCCACTCGCCAACCGCCAACCCTTACACTTTCGACGACATTTTTCTGCGCGCGCAGGTGGCGAGCTTGAGCGAAACACACGTATTCTCGTCGAGCCTGGTCAATAAAGCCGTGTTCGGCTACTCGCGAGGCGTGTTTTACTTCAATAGCGGCACCACGGTCGATTTGCCGGGGTGGGTCCACACCGGATTGCCGGTTGGTGCGGTGGTTGTTGGCGGCGGCACCACCCTGAATGGTGCGTCGCAGATCACGAATGGCGGCACAAACGCGGGGAGCAACTTGCGAGCTGCACGAAACCTGTTCACCTGGTCCGATCAGCTTTCTTACGCGCGCGGCCGGCACACATTCAGCGTTGGTGGTTGGGTGCAGCGCATTCAATCCAACGACTCCTTGGTCCAGGACCAATACGGGCAAGTGTCCTTCACCAATCTGCAAACCTTTCTGCAGGGACAGGTCAGCACGTACACCTATGCTCCGAGTTTCACGCCACTTGGCTGGCGTAGTACAGAGGCTGCGGGTTTTGCGCAAGACACGATCAAGGTCAAGCCGAACCTGGAATTGCAGTTGGGCTTCCGCGCAGAATCCACGAGTGGTTGGAATGAAGCGCACGGGCGCGCCTCGAACTATGCGTTCAATTCTAACGGCGTGATCCTTACAGAACCCGTGATCGGAAGTTCGGCGCTGGCGGTTAACAACGCAAAATTCCTGCCGGCTCCGCGTGCGGCAATTGCGTGGTCTCCGTTAGGTTCGCAGAAAACAGTAATTCGCGCGGGATTCGGGACATATTATGCGTTGCTGGACAATCTGAGTTATCGATTGGATCAGAATGGCCCGTACAACACGGTCTATGCGGTGAAAAGCATTCCGTTCTCGAGCATCTCTCCTGACGCAACCTACGCAAAATCGAAAGTTCTTCCCAGCGGGGTGCAACCCAATCTGCAGACCCCAACGGTCGAAAGCTGGAGCTTGAAAGTCGAACGACAGCTTGTTGCCAATACGACCATCAGTGTCGGATACGTCGGATCGCATGGTTATCACGAATTGCTGTCGCTAGACGCAAATTTGCCGACACCGACGATTTGCCCGAATTCTCCTTGCCCGGCCGGATATCCCGCAGGGGAGCTGTATTTTCCTCCAGGCGCAGCGTTGGCGAACAATAATGTTTGGAACACCACCCATTGGTTTTCTGAGGGAATCAGCTCGTACAACGGCGTGGAAGTCGACGTGAATCATCATTGGCAAAATGGGCTGCAAGTGCGCGGCGTGTACACATTCTCAAAGTCTCTGGACGATGGCGACAATCTGAACACCAGTGTGGCTACGAATTCGCCTGCCTTCCTTTCAGATCCGCTTCGTCCAACGGCGGACTATGGCCGCGCGTCATTCGACGTGCGGCACTCTGGAGTAATCCAGGGAACGTATGACCTGCCGGTCGGGCGGCCTGGCTCTTTGCTGGGAGAGTCCTGGGGCAAATGGCTGCTTTCTAATTGGCAAGTGAGCAGCATCGTAACGTTGCAGTCCGGACTGCCGTTCACGCCGCAACTTTCTTATAACCCTTCCAACGATGGAGACACGCGGAATCCTGTGCGCCCTTCCTGGAACCCGAAATTTTCCGGGAACGTGATTCTGGGCGGCCCTAACGAGTATTTTAATCCGCTGGCGTTCCTTCAGCCCCTTCCGGGCACCTATGGAAATGCGGGCCGCAATATTTTGCAGGGGCCGTCGTTGGCGGAATGGGACTTCGCGCTAGCTAAGCGATGGCCGTTGTCAGAACGCGTCAATCTGCAATTCCGTTCGGAGTTCTTCAACATATTGAATCACACCAACTTGAACACACCGAATCCCGTGGTTTATGCGGCGGCCACAGGTGGGCCATCTCCCACCGCGGGAGTTATCACTTCGACGGCAACAACGTCGCGGCAGATCCAACTAGGACTGAAGTTGCTGTGGTAGCGAACGGACTGTAAGGGACTAAGGCTCTTTCGGCAGACGCGCCAGCGGGATTTTTTTGCCAGGGTCACAAGCTGCTCCCGCGCTTGCGGATTCTGCGGAATGTCGATGCTAAACACGGCCAGGTTCTTTCGCACACAAATACCGGCCGCCGGAGACTTGCCTGGTACAGCCAGATTGATTGCGGCGGAATCTGCTCCGGACACAGAAATGGGACTTTGCGGCGCGGGTTCTGGGGGGCTATTCGCTAATGGTGTTGGCCAATTAAGGTAGGCAGTGTTCGCAAGGTGTTCCCTGTCCGTCTTAATGTCGATCGTAACGAACATCAAGCTTACGAAATATAAACGTGCAATCAGGCTTTGGCAGCCATCGCGGCAGGACCGGCGGCAACGGTGTTGGAGCTGTCGACGACGAATCGATCGTGGTCATAGGCGACCGCAGCCTTGTATTCGAAGCGACGCCCATCCTCCGATTCATAAGGAATGGAGACCTCCAGCCTGAGTCTCTTGGTTTGTTGCCGAATCAGCGGTCCGTCAACATCGCCCCAATCGAACAGGTAGGTGAAGTGCACGCTGTCCGTTGGGAATACCTGAACAGAAGTGGGATCACGGTGCTGAGAGCGCGGAACATCGTCCACGAAGCTGTCCACCTTCAAACCGACATGGAAAGCGGGAAGAGTGCCGAAGTTCATCAGACCGAAGGTGATGTTCCAGTAGCGGTTGTCTCGTCCCCCGGGAGTAACAGCGGACAGACCCATGTATGGTCGATGAAGAGCTGCCGTCACCGCGGCTGACTGCTTAGCTGCTTCGGCGACGGTCATTGCCGCTTTGACCTGTTCTTGAGAAGCATCCAACTGCGCCTGCGTTTCCTTGAAATGGCGGCGCCGGTCAATGCGATCCCACAAGAACATCAACACCAGGGCAATTCCTCCCAACCACACCGCTAGGGGTTCATACGTCTTGAGCCATTCGAGAAATCCACTCATATTCGTTTCCTCGGGCGCCACCATTGCGTGATGCCGTGGGCGGGGAGCCAAGGCGGGAACAGACACATAAATGTAGCAAAAAATGGCAGTAGTCAGGCAGGTTCTTGACTACCAACTACCCGCCGTTACGGTGATAGTGTAGCGAACATACCCTACGGCTGATCACTGTGCCCCGGGTTTCCTGTAGATAGCAGCGAGGAACTATGCGTCGGTGGAACTCGAGTGCGTCTGCCCCTCATGGATCGGTGCAGGGATAAGCCGGCCCGCAAGAAAATGAAGCAGAAACAGAAGAGCGAGGCCGCCGGCAAGCCCGAGCACAGACCATTTCATGTCGGTCTGCGGGTAATACAACGCATACAGCACCAACACCCAAAAAGAAGTTGTGATCATCGGGATTCCGACAGCGATAAACATAGTTCCGGAAAATCCCGGAAAATACCAAGGAAATTGATCGTGAACCGAGCGCCGAGCCCACCAGGGAGTGTCAATATGTATCGCCAACCCTTCGGCCAGCGGTAGCTCGCGTTCCTGGGGACCGCGACGGTGACCTAAGCGATAGAACTCGAACAGGTGCGAGTCGATCGAAGTGACGCCGGGAATAGACTCCAAAAGGCGCAGGTACGCGCGCCAAAATTGAATGACTCGCACTCCACGGAACCCCAAGGATATATAGAACAGCGAAAGCGCCAAACCGAACAAAGACACAATCAAGCTGATGTTGTGCGCCATGTTGGTGGCCGAGGTGGTAAATGCCAGAGCGGTGGCCAGAAACGCCTGGACCGTGGAGAAATTGTTCATCCGCGCGTAAAGAATGTGATCCTCGTGGTACAGCCGCTCCAGGACCTTGAGCCAGGCGTTTTTGGGGTCAGGAAATTTTGAATGGTCCGTCACTGCAGCCTCGAGAGTTTGGCTCTGAACTGCCGCTAAGAAAAATTGTACAGTGCCCGGGGCAGTGGCTCAGCCTAGAAAGACACCAGTATGGCGTTCGAGGGAACATCCCGCCGGCGCGGGAATCGAGCGGCGTCATGAGAACGAAAGCGTTTGCGGCGCAAATAGGCCGAGCTACGTGACCGCGGCCTGTACACGCTCAGCTTGACCGGCAGGAGACACAAACGTGCGCGTTGGGAGAAAGGGCAACCGATGTGGCGCAGACCAACGAGCATCGATCGGACCTGTGACCAGTCCGGCGAGATCGCGTTCCGCCCAACGTTTCGCCACGAACTTCTTCATCGTGCGTTTCAGCCACCTGGAGCCATAACATCCTTCGAATCCTTGCTCCAGGAGCGACTCCAATGCAGCCGGCGTACAGTGAGGATGGTTCCAGACCAGGTGCTTGGTGTCGAACTTAGACCAGTCCTTTTCGAAGATGCCGTAGTTGGAGTGGAGATCGCGCCACATTTCCGTCTGCGGGTGCGGCGTGACGATAGTGATTTGAGTCACGTCGAGCTCGAGGCTGGCCAAGGTGCGCAAGTCTGCTGCGATCGATTCCGGAGTTTCCGCAGGCAGGCCAATTATGTAGTAACCATGGGCGTAAAGTCCGGCGCGATTGAGGCGTTGAACCAGGTCAAACGCGGCCTGGACTTTTTCGTTCTTGTGCATTTGCTTCAGGATTTCTTGATGGAAGCTCTCAATCCCAAACAGCGCACCCTCCATACCACTGAGCCGCCAATGATCGAAATTTCGAAGCAGCAGGTCGACGCGGGATTGCACCAGCCAGCGCACACGATGACGGGCGAGAAGCTCTATGACCGCTTCAGCATGAGACGGCAGGTTGCCGAAATTTTCATCCAGCAGGAGAACGAAGCGAACGCCGTGGGCAGTGTAGAACCGCAGAACACGATCAAGCGAATCGAGAGAAATAGGCTTGGGCTGCGGCGCGAAAGCGGTGGTCTGACAGAAGGTACATCGAAAGCTACAGCCTCGAGAGGAAAACAGGATACCGACCGGTATGCGCCACCCGCCAGGAAAGCGAAATTCTGAAATTAGAGGCGGGTGCTGAATCTCGTCCAGAGTCGTGCCGAGTTGCCGAGCCAAAGCATCTTCACTGTATCCGGAAAAGACATGGTCGAAGACGGATTGCACATCGGGAGTGAGCGCGCCGTAATTTCCGGCCCACAGCCGCGGCACACCCTGAGCGCGAGCCTCCTGAGCCAGTTCGAGAATGTCATTGGTCTCCTCGAGATAGAAAGAAAAACCAACAGCATCCCAGCCACGGCGAAGCTGTTCGCGGTATTCGGCCCTGCTGGGGTACTCCAGAATGGATACGCCGGGGACATTCTGGCGAAGGAAGCGCAGGCCGAATGATATGCGCCGAGGCATGCCAAACCGCCAGCGGAAGTTGCGCGGCGCATTTTCGCGGAAATAATCGTAAAGGCCAGAGTCGCGGCAACGGGTGGTTAGAAGAATTCTTGCCATGGCACGCTCCTGCGCAGAAGGTCTTCGCAAGCCGCACACAGAATGGCGAAGAGGTTAGCACACTTTTAACGGAAGCTTCACAATGTGGGCGATTCTTGCCACGGGTGGGTAACCCCTGCTGGACCCTGGGTGGGAGTGTGTGCTTTCGGGGTGGTGGCGCACGCACCTTATAGGTCGCGATTGGCGCGACCCTTGGACAATATGCGGAGCCACATGAAACCGTAATTACAGTTTCTGCCCACGCAGCTCCAGTGCGGCCTCCCAACGGCGGGGGAATTCGCCGGGCAGCTCACAACAATACGCGACGCCAGCAAAAAGATCACCGAACTGCCTCTCGCCAAACGCCTGAAAGGATGCGCGGGCATCAAAAGGCGCCCCGGGCCGGAGCTCCGCGAGTAGCTCCTCCTCGGCTTTAAACCATTCAACGAGGGTGCCGCGTTCTCTCTGCACGATGGTCATGGTGATGGCCCCAGTATCTGGCTAGAAGGGTACGTTCTCGAGGTGTTCAATCCGACTGGTCTTTAGGCCAGTTGCAGTCCAGTATGAGGTCCAGGTAGCGCCGTTTCCGGAGTTACGCAGTTGGAGACCCGTAGTGATAACCAATTCGAAATTGTCGGGCAACTTCGTTCTGTAGGGGCATCGGCAAGGCCTAAAATACCAACTACGGTCCAGCCGAATGACTTCCGGATATCGCTCTTTCGGGAGGTTAAATGAGCCAATCATCGGTGGTCACTACTTCCGGGAACGGCGCAACGGCTGCCGCCCGCCGCAGCACCCGCATTGAAAAATCAGTCCCGCTGATCATTCTGGGCCAGAATCGCGTGGGCGAGCCGTTCATGGAGAGAACGGTAGCACTTAGCCTGAACAAGCACGGTTGCCGTTACGCCTCGCGGCACGATTACGGAGTCGGGACCTGGGTCACCCTGCAGATCGTCGGATTAATCACCTCGGACGAAAAACCCGCGACCGTCCGGGCGATGGTGCGCTCAGTGCATCCGCCCGCCAGTTCGCGCGAACTGCAACAGGTGGGTGTGGAATTAGAAACTCCTTCGAATGTGTGGGGGATCGTCCAGCCGCCTATGGACTGGAGCACCACGGAAACAAAAATTGCGAGCGCAAAAGTGGCTACGTTGATTTCACCAGTCGAAGAGTCGCCGGCGAAACAGGCGGACGCGCGCGAACTCCGGATTAAGCCTGAGAGTCGCCTTTCGCCCACGTCTTCGCCTAAGCGGGCCGAGGTCGCCAACTTCCCGGCCCCGTCGGCAGTCGTTTCTGGCTCGACTGCCACTGCACAGGACAACGCACATCCGCACCGGGTAGTAGTGACCGCCGATGGGCTTATTTCTGCCATTCACGGCCGACTGCAACACGAAGTAGAAAAGGCCGTCGAAACGGCGGTTGAGAAAAAGATCGGGGATGTGCTTCGCGAGGCGCTCAGTTCCGTCGAGAACGCCCGGCGAACCAGCGTTCGAGAAATCCAGGAGCTCTTTCCGAAGCGAATCGAGGCCATGCGACTCTCGTTGAACGACAATTGCCTGGAACTGCCCGCCCAATGGAAGGCGGACATGGAGACGCATCGAAGCCGAAGCGAAGAGATGGCGCAGCGTCTGGAACGTCAGGCCGCAGAACTACGGCTGGATCTGGCAAATGCCCGGGAATATATGGAGAAGGTTACTCGAGAAGTGCCCGCGCAAATTCCGGTGCGCTTGAATGAAGCGCTAACCCAGGCTACATCGGATTTCGAAGCAGCCGCGGCGCTGATGATTGACCGGCGGTATGAACGTTTGCGAGAAAACGTGCAGGTTTTGACCCAGGAAGCCCTTTTGAAGCTGAATGCCCGCTCAGCGGAGGTCCAGGCTATGGTGCAGACCGCCGTGAATTCCGGGTTGCAGGAACTTCAGCGGGAAACTGAAGTACATGTGAATACGATCCTTGCGGAAACCAAACAACGCGTGGACGCCACACTTTCCTCTCTGGACGCCGAAAGTCGGGCCGCATTCGAAGCGCGACTGCGGGTGCTGAATGCGGAGATGGCGCGGTCCGCCGATTGCGCGACCCAAGAGTTCCAGGAAGGCATGAAAGCTTTCTTGTATTCCTGTTTGGTCGCGGCGGTGGGCGCCGTGGATGAGCACGCCAAGACCACACTGGACGATTTGCTGAGGAACGATAAAGGCGTCGTGGAGACGAGCCACAAATTATCCGCGAATGAGAGCCAATCGGGGACTGACGCGAACGGCCAGCGTCCCACCACCTAAGAAATACCGTCTGACCACACTGGCGCTTCTCTGAAAACGATCATTTGACTGGTCCCAGGTAATGATCGAGCCAATCCAACGTGTCCTTCATATAGGGCAACAATGCAGGCATGTGCCCGGAATCGTACAGGATGTGTTTTTTGTCCTGGCTTCCCAAGGCGCGGAAGAGCGGCTCCTGGCAGGTTTCGAGTGGGATCCAGAAATCATACCTGCCATTGAGCATGAGCACCGGTATCTTCACGTGTGGCGCAAAGTTCATCGGATCTGCCTCGGGGAGCACCGGAGAGTGGTTACAACCGCCCGCGGCAAACACGGCGACCTTAAAGCGCTTGTCGATGGCGGTCATGATGGGACCGAGCTCGGCTCCCCAGCTGATGGCGAGGTAAGCCAGCCGGGTGTTGTCGATATCGTTGCGGGTCTCCAGGTAGTCGATCGAGCGCTGCAAGTCGTCAGCCTGTTGAATAGTCTCTGTTCTTTCCGCAATGGTTCCCGATTCGGGTGGAGTTCCCAGGCGCTCATAGGTGTCTTTGTAGATCGGAAACATTAAAGCGCGCCCACTTTTTACAAGGAAATCAACCATAGCCAGTTGGTTCTCTTCGAAAGTGTGAAAATACTGCGCGTCGCCGTGCGGGAAGTAAACCACAGTTTGATAAGGGGGAGAAACATTCCTAGGAAGGAAGAGATAAGCGATGACGCGCTCGTGGCCGTAGGTAGCGTTGAAACTAACGCGCTGCCGCCGCCAATAGGGCAAGCTATCGTCCTGGCTTTCTACTTTCGCCTCCAACGGTGTGCGGTCGTAGGCATACATCGCTTCATAAACGCGGAAAATGGCGTCCGAGACCGGCTTCACGTTGCGGTAGTCTGCTTGTGCAAAGGATACCGGACCGACAAGATTGTCCGGCATCGGCTGCGAATCGAGAGATTTGATCAGCCGAATGCCATTGGTTGCTGAGCGATCGAAAGGCGAGCGGGCGTCCGGATCCTGATACATGTAAGGTGGCTCGCTGAACGCGCCGCCGAGAATATATCTGCGGTCTCCTGTCGAGTTCAGGCACCACTCCTTGACGTTGCCGGCCATGTCATAGGTCCCATACGGTCCCAGGCCGGGATAGCTCCCCACCTTGGCTGGACCTTTTCCTGAGAAGTTGCTGGCCTGCAGAATGTCGGAATACAGACCCATGTCCGCCGCGCGATACCAATGAAAAATGGTCGGCAGGCTCTTGCCGACAAATTCCGCGTAGGCTGCTGCTTCGTTACCAACTCACGCCATTAACGGGGAAGTCGTCCTCTCCCGGAGGATAGTTGCTGAGCTCCCAAGTGGCCGGGCCGGGCCGGTCAGTTTTGTCGCGGAAAAGTTGCATGGCGGAGTGGAAATCAAGAGTGCGGCCGTCTTTCAGGAACGGATATTTCCAGTATTTAGGGTCCTGGTAATCCGCTGAATCTACAAATTTCTTGTATTCGCGATTGGTCACTTCGAATTGATCAATCAGGAAATCGCCCAATTTCACGGGAGCGTGTCCCGTAGGATCCACATCCCCGGCGGTCACGCGAACCATTTTCGGAGGCAAAGTGCCAACGCCGTCCAAGACAACTTCGCCTAACCTGGGTTCATCCGGGTAACCGGTCGCGTAAACGGTTTCGTATCCTTCTTTGTCGAATCGGAAGGCATAAAATGCGTGCGGCAAATGAAGCTGGTCCAGAGGTGTCTTGCCAATTGGAAGCCAGTCGTCTTGAGCGCCGGTGTAATCGCGCACATAAACGTCGGCCCCGGGAGGCTTTGTACGGATTTCCACTGGCCATAGCCACTCGGCTCTGACTTGATTCACTGCGGAGTCGCCCGGTGCATAGCGGATGGCTTGTTGTAGCAGTCGGTATGCGGCCACGCCATGCTGCTCCAACACCAGCTGCTGGATTTTCGGAAGCGCCTCTTGATGCACCCAACGAACGCGGCGGTTTCTCCAGGTAATCCATCCGACAAAAAGAAGCAACCCAAGACAAACCAGAGCGGCAGGCACGACAAACTTGGGGCGGCGAATTGCCTTGGCAATGGGCACTGGGCCGGTAGACTCTTGCCGCAAGGTTTTCAGATCCTCGAGCATTGCCTGGCAGTTTTGGTAACGATTCTCCCGTTTCTTAGCCAAGGCTTGCGAGATGATCTTCTCCAACTCTCCGGGTATGGCGGTGTTCTGCTGCTTGGCGGGGCAAGGGTTTTTGTTCAGGATGGCATCGAAAATCGAGGCCGTAGTCGAGCCAGGAAAAGGCAAAACACCAGTGCACATTTCGTAGAGCACGACGCCGAAGGAAAAAATGTCGGTGCGTGCGTCGAGGTGCTCTCCGCGCGCCTGTTCCGGGGACATATACGCCACGGTTCCCAAAGTCGTTCCCGGGCTGGTGAGTTCGCTGTCAACGAGCACTGTGGATTGCGGCGCCTTGGAGTCCGTCTCGAAATTCGCAAGGAAAGGGCTCAACTTCGCTAGACCAAAATCGAGAATCTTCAAATGACCTTCGGTGCTGACAAAAATGTTGCTGGGCTTGATGTCACGATGAATCACGCCTTTGGCGTGCGCGGCTGCCAATCCCTCCGCAAGCTGAATGGCAAGGGCCAGTGTCTGTTCGAGCGGCAACGGCTTGCCGTCGATCAGGTGTTTCAACGTTTGTCCTTCCAAATATTCCATCGCGAGGAAGGATCGACCCGCGGCATTACCGATTTCATAAACGGTGCAAATGTTAGGGTGATTCAATGCTGAAGCTGCCCGGGCTTCCCGGCGGAAACGCTCCAGGGCTTGCGGATCTTTGGCCAGAATTTCCGGAAGGAACTTCAGGGCAACCGAGCGACCTAAGTCGGTGTCCTCTGCCCGATACACTACGCCCATGCCGCCGCCGCCCAATTTGCCGACTATGTGATAGTGCGAGATGGTGTCGCCAATAAGGGCATCAGAGGGGACCATAGTGGGGTCATCTTAGGTTGCGGTAGAAAGCAAGTCAATGAATGCAACTAATATGATTGCGGATATCCGTGTCAGGGGCTCGTTCCTGCATGTGTTCTGCAAATAGGAGCGCCGTGTCATACTAGCCCGGTCGATATAGGCGCCAGGACGTGCGGGCACGCGAAGCTGCTGAAGAGCCGCAGACGACGAGAGCATGGTTATGAACTCAGTGAACGTCGATAAGATCACTCGAGCGCTTAGCGAATTTCGCATCGAGATTCCGTCTTGGGGTTTTGCGAATACCGGAACACGGTTTGGGAAGTTCATTCAACCGGCGGCAGCTACAAACATCGAGGAGAAGTTCAGCGACGCAGCTCAGGTGAACCTGTTGACCGGAGCCTGCCCCACAATTGCTCTGCATGTGTTGTGGGATATGCCGGAAGGGATTCGCGACATTGAGGAGATTCAGAAACTTTCAAAGCGATACGGTGTAAGAGCGGGATCGATCAACCCCAATCTCTTTCAGGATCAGCAATACAAGTTCGGGTCTTTCGGCAATCCCGATCGTGGGATACGAGAACGCGCCCTGCAGCACGTCAGGGAGAGCATCGAGATTGCAAAACGTCTGGGGAACTGTGATGTTTCTCTGTGGTTTGCGGACGGATCGAACTATCCGGGCACGGCCAACATTCGACGAAGGAAGCAATGGTTCGAGGAGTTGCTGCAATCCGCGCACAAATCGTTAGCGCCCGGTCAGCGGCTCTTGGTGGAATACAAACCATTCGAGCCCGCGTTTTATCACACCGACATCGCGGATTGGGGCATGGCCTTGCACATGGCGCAGGCTGCGGGGCCTCAAGGCAGAGTTTTGATCGACACAGGACACCATTATGCTGCGCAAAATATTGAGCAGATTGTGGCGTGGCTGTTGTCCGAAGAAATGCTTGGCGGATTCCATTTTAACGACCGGCGTTACGCCGACGACGATTTGACCTTGGGATCCATTGATCCATACCAGGTGTTCCGAATCTTTCACGAGATCTTGTTTTATGAACGGGACACCGGCAAACCGGCCACCATCGCCTACATGATCGACCAGAGCCACAATCTGAAGGGCAAAATCGAGGCCATGATTCAGACCGTCAAAATGGCGCAGGAACTGTACGCCAAGGCCAGCCTGGTTGATCCTGCGGAACTGAGCAAAGCGCAAGAATGCTGCGAACTGGTGAGGGCTGAATCGTTGTTACAGGACGCCTTTGCGGCTGACGTGCGCGCGACAATTCAAGAGTGGCGGGAATCGCAAGGTCTTCCTAAAGACCCCTTGGAGGCGTTTCGCCAAAGCGGGTACCTCGAGCGCATCACCAAGGAACGCTCGGCGAGGAATTCGCCTGGCGTGTCTTCCTATGCCTAGCGCCGAACCGTCAAAATTCTATTTGGCGTTTGACTTTGGGGCGGAGAGTGGCAGGGCGATTCTCGGGCAGTTCAAGTCCGGTGTGTTGACCACGCAAGAAATCCACCGATTCAAAAACGAGCCGGTCGAATACGGAGGCAGCCTGCACTGGGATGTGGCGCGCCTGTGGTACGAGGTGCGCAAGTCGCTATTGGCCACGCGAGATATGGTGTTGGCCGGTATTGCCGTGGATACTTGGGGTGCGGATTACGCGTTGCTCGGCGAGCAAGGTGAGTTGCTGCAAAACCCTTACCATTATCGCGACACACGCACCGCCGGAATCATGGAAGAAGTGTTTCGCCGGGTCGGCAAGGAGGACATCTACCGGGCTACGGGAATTCAGTTCATGTCCTTTAATACCTTGTACCAGGTCTTTGCGGCGGCGCGAGCAACTCCGGCGTTGCTCCAGGCAGCGCGGAAATTAATCACCATTCCAGACCTGTTTCATTTCTGGCTGACCGGGAATGCTACGGTGTGTGAGTTCACCAACGCGACAACCACGCAACTGGTGGATGCGCGGAAAAGAACTTGGGCGAAAGACCTGATCGCCAGGCTGGAACTGCCTGCGCACTTGTGGTGCGATATCGTTGAGCCCGGTACGGTTTTGGGAACAGTGTCGCCGGGTATTGCGCGGGATTCCGCGATGGCAGGAACGCCGGTGATCGCGCCTGCCACTCACGACACAGGTTCCGCCGTCGCCGCGATTTCTACACAGTCCGGGGGAGCATTCCTGAGTTCAGGAACGTGGTCACTTGTAGGAACGGAGGTTGCGCAACCGGTCATTACACCGGAAGCCTTGCGCCTGAACTTCACGAATGAGGGGGGAGTGCAAGGCACCACACGTTTGCTGAAGAACGTGATGGGTCTGTGGATCCTGCAAAGTTGCCGGAATACATGGGCGGCGACGGGCCAATGTCCGGAACAGGCGCAGTTGTTGGAACTCGCCGCATGCGAGCCGCCGTTCTTGTCGTTGTTTGACCCGGACCACGAGTCGTTTGTGAGGCCTCAGGATATGCCCGTGGCTATCCGGCGATTCTGCGAGCGCACGCAACAACCCGCCCCGCGCTCCCCGGCGGGATGCACTCGCGCCATCCTCGAGAGCTTAGCGCTGAAGTATCGCATGGTGCTGTCCAACCTCGAGAAACTCACCGGAAAGCAGGTCGAACGAATTCGTGTGATTGGCGGTGGTTCAAAAAACCGGCTACTCAACCAATTCACGGCTGATGCTAGCGGCCGGACAGTCATCGCGGGACCGGCGGAAGCGACGGCTATTGGCAACATCGGAGTGCAAATGTTAGCGACTGGCGCGGCCGCCTCGTTGAAAGAGGTGCGGGACATCATTGAACGATCTTACCCAGTCGAAGTTTTCGAGCCGCTCGATACCGACAAATGGGATCAGCAAGCGGAGCGTTTTGAACACTACTGCGAGGTGGTGTATGCCTGAGGTGGGAAAGTTAGCCTATTTGAAAGACCTCTGGGATTTCGAGGTAGCGGACAAGTTGTCTGACAGACCGCTCGCGCTTTTGCGTTATCGCTCTAACTTACTCGGAGCAGACTTGCGCATCACCAACTTTGGTGGAGGAAATACCAGTTCGAAGATAGAGCTGGCAGATCCGTTCACCGGCGAGCCGACGCGTGTTTTGGCGGTGAAAGGCAGTGGGGGAGACCTCGGCTCGATTACCGAAGCAGGATTCGCACTGCTGTACTTGGATCGTTTTGACCAGCTGAAAGAGCTGTATCGAGGCGAGGCGCACGAAGACGGTATGGTGCGGTACTACCCGCTCTCGGCGTTCGGGGATAGTCGTGTCGCCGCGTCGATTGATACGCCACTGCACGCACTTCTTCCTTTCGCACATGTGGATCACTTGCATCCGGATTGGGCAATCGCGCTAGCGGCCAGCGCCAATGGCGAGCGCAAATTGCAAGAATTTAATAAGGAATACGGACGGAAAATCGGTTGGCTGCCATGGCAACGTCCCGGATTCGAATTGGCCATGATGCTGGAGAAAAAGGTGAAGGAGAAACCGGGCATCGAGGGCATTGTCCTGGGCGGACACGGACTTTTTACCTGGGGGAACACGCAACGAGAGTGCTACTTAAACAGCATTCATACCATCGACCAGATGGGTGCCTTCGTTGCCAAGCATCAGAGCAACAAGCCGGTGTTCGGCGGTACGGCCCATGCGTCCCGCCCCGATCGCAGGCAAGTTGCGGTGAAAATACTGCCGGCCCTTCGAGGGGCGGTATCTTCGAACCGCCGAGTAGTAGCTCACTACAGCGGCGCAGAAGATGCGCTTGAGTTTGCGAACTCAAAGTGGGCACGCGAATTGTGTGGGCTGGGCACGAGCTGTCCAGATCATTTTTTGCGCACACGAGTGTGCCCGCTGTTCTTGGATTGGAACTCGAACAACCAAGATGTCGAGCCCTTGAAAGCCGCGGTTCGAACGGCTGTAGTGGAATATCGCGACGCCTACGTACAGTTCTATAAACATTGGGCGACACGGGAATCGCCACCGCTGAGGGATTCGAATCCGTCGGTAGTGATCATTCCCGGAATTGGATTGTTTGGGTTCGGTAAGAATAAAAAGGAAGCGCGGATCACTACGGAGTTTTTCATTAATGCCATCCACGTAATGGCCGGCGCGAATGCTTTGGAAGATGGCGAAGCGGCTTACCCTTTGCCGCAAGCCCGTCGCGCCGAAATGTCCGAGCAATTCAAGCAATTCCACAACTACGTGGCTTTACCCCGTTCGGAAGCATTTCGCATTGAATACTGGTCGCTGGAAGAAGCGAAATTGCAAAGAATGCCCCCGGAAGCCGAGTTCAGCCGAAAGATCGCGTTGGTTATTGGTGGGGCGAGCGGGATTGGCAGGGAAGTGGTGTTGCTGCTGGCACGCAAAGGCGCGCAGGTGATGATTGCCGATTTCGACAAGGACGGCGCGAAAAACACTCGTGACGAAAGCGCGAAGCTAACGAGCAGCGAATGTGTGTCGTCGATCAGCGCGGACTTAGGTTCGTCCGAAAGTCTGCAACGAGCAGTGGAGCATACCGTTCTGGAATTTGGTGGTATCGATGTGGTGGTGAACACCGCCGGTATCTACCCAGTGGCCGAATCGAATGGCGAGCTTTCCGAGGCACAATGGGACAAGGCGCTTCGCGTGAATGTTACCGGCAATTATCTGCTGGCGCGTGCGGCTGAATGGGTTTTTCGTGAGCAAGACCTGCCGGGAAGCATGGTGCTTACGGGTTCAGCCAACGCGGTGGTGCCGAAACAGGGCAGCGAGGCCTACGATACTAGTAAGGCCGCGCTTAGCCACTTGATTCGCGAACTGGCCATTCGGTTAGCTCCGACGGTGCGGGTGAACGGAATCGCTCCGGCTACTGTGGTTGCCGGCTCCAGTATGTTTCCGCGAGAACGGGTCATCCAGTCGCTTCAGAAATACGGTATTGCTCACTCAGAAGCGGAGTCGACCGAAACGCTGCGTGAGAAACTCGCCAATTTTTATGCTCAGCGTACTTTGATGAAACGCCCGATCACGCCGGAGCTATGCGCCAGCGCCATCGTTTGGTTGGCCGGAGACCAGAGCGCAAGAACGACGGGCCACATAGTGCCGGTGGACGGCGGTCTGGCAGAAGCGTTCCTGCGTTAGCGATCAACCGCGATGCTTAGTTTTTCTTGTCTACGCTTAAGTGCGGATGCTTCGTGCAACCCATCGGGTTGGTGCGCTCCGTTGCTGAAACCAGGCCGGCAAGCTGACGTGCGCCACGATGGCGTTGGATCTGTCTCGCACATGCCGCAGAGGCTGCGCTGATGGCCAACCCGGCGCTCGGAGTGTTTTTCCACTGGCTCGGCGGTCTGGCTTCGGCAAGCTTCTATGTTCCATATAGAGGCGTGAAACGCTGGTCATGGGAGACGTATTGGCTGGTTGGTGGAATTTTCAGCTGGATCATCGCGCCGTGGTTCCTCGCTCTGCTGCTGACCCGCGACTTGCTCCAGGTTTTTGGCGAAGCGCCCGGGCGAACGATTTTCTGGGCCATTTTTTTTGGATTGTTGTGGGGAGTGGGCGGCCTTACGTTTGGCCTGACCATGCGGTATCTGGGGCTGTCTTTAGGAATGGCGGTGGTGTTGGGATTGTGCGCAGCGTTCGGAACATTAATGCCCCCGATCTTCAGTGGTGTGTTCCTTACCCAGGTTGTTGGAACCCCATACGGCAGAGTCATACTTGGCGGTGTTTTCGTTTGTCTGCTGGGAATCGCGGCCGCGGGAATCGCCGGCATTTACAAGGAACGAAGAATGTCGGCAGAACAAAAGATCGAATCCATCAAAGAATTCGATCTCAAGAAGGGGCTGGCAGTGGCCACCCTGTCTGGCGTAATGAGCGCGTGCTTTGCCTACGGTCTTGCCGCGGGAACGCCGATCAAACTCCTGACGGTGCGGCATGGCACCCCAAATCTGTGGCAGGGGCTGCCGGTTCTTGTAGTGGTTTTAATCGGTGGATTTACCACAAATTTCATTTGGTGCCTGGCGCTGAACCTGAAGAACAAGACGGTGTTTCAGTATTTCACGGCGGACGCCGCAAAGTACAGACCGATCAGCGACGAACCTGTTCTCGAGACGGCTATCGACGCCCCAAGCCGCGAGTTGGTGGAGCACATACCCGCGTCCACATCGGCTGATTTCGAACGTGTACCCATGCTGGCGAACTACCTGTTGTGTGCGTTGGCGGGAACCACCTGGTACTTCCAGTTCTTTTTCTACACCATGGGCGAAACGCAAATGGGAAAGTACGGTTTCTCAAGTTGGACGCTGCATATGGCCAGCATCATTATCTTCAGCACATTTTGGGGCCTTGGGTTCCGAGAGTGGAAAGGCGCGGGCGCCGTGGCCATGGGCTTTCTGACACTAGCGTTGTTTCTACTGGTGGGATCAACCGTAATCGTGGGCTATGGTAACTTCCTTGCCGCCTCTGGGGCCCGCTGAGCTCAGCTGAAAAACAAGTAACTACACCAGCGAGCCATTCGGTCCTTGGGTCTCAGCCGAACGTAACGTTCGTTGGGGGTTTGTGCGTGCCCAATTAATGCGCCAGCGCCGTCCCCGCACGGGTATCCAAATGAGCGGCTTCCTGGGAGTACCCCGCGCATGGTGGTATAAGGCGGCGGTGCGCTCATAGAATCCTCGAGTGTGCCAGGAATCTGGGAATTTCAACCGGTGGAAGTCCAAGTGATGACAGAATTCATGGCAGAGTGTGCTTAAGAACGTTCCGAAGGAGGTAATCTCCTTTCGAACGGCTGTTTTCATCCAGACACGCATAACAACGGTGCGGGGGTGATAATCGCCGAAAAGTTCGGTGGTCGAGGATTCGCGAACGCGGAGCGGCCTGGCGGCAAGAACATGTAGGTCACATCGGTTCACCTGGAAGAAATCTGAGGCCACGGCGAGGAACTCTTCGGAGGCTTGCCGGACCTCTCGTGTCCTGCCGGTTTTCATGGTGGATTCAATGGAAGCGGCGAGTCGAAGGAGCCGGTCATCGGCCGGAAGCGGCAAGGTGTTCAGGCGGTCGCTTTCCACAAACAGTCTGAGGTGTTTCTTACGAGGAGGGGCATCCGTCAGCATCCAACTTATTTTGCACCAACGGCTACATGGTCACAACACGACGCCAGGTGACTCGCGTCACTGAGGCCGAACGAAATACGAGTTACAGGGTATCAGCTGTTCCAGAGGCTTCTCATGATACCCGCGACAGAGTTGAAGGACGGAATGGCGGTTCGGATCCAAGGGCGAATCTACAAAGTGGTCGAGGTGGAATCCAAAGCCGGTGCCGCGAAATTAAGTGGAGTGGTCAAGACCAAACTATGCAGCGTGCCTGGCGGGCATGTTTGGGAGCCGCATTTTCGCCCGCAGGAACGCCTCGAGGAAGTGCAACTGGAACGCCATCTAATGGAATTTGTGTTTGCCAGCGGCGACACCTGCACTTTCATGAGCCCAGAGACGTTCGAGCAAATTGACGTGTCCCGGCAGGTCGTCGGGTCAGGGCAATTATTTCTTCAGTCCGGGATGCAGGTGCCGATTGAGTTCTTCGCGGGTGAGCCGCTTGCGGTTGTGCTTCCAGAGTCGGTGGAGATCCGGGTGGCTGAAACCGCAGCGCCCGCGCATGCCCAGCAGGAAACCGCATGGAAGGCAGCAAAACTCGAGAATGGCCTCAGCGTTCAGGTGCCACTGTTCATCGGCCCAGGTGAACTCATACGAGTGGAGGTGGGCACGGGGCGTTATCTGGAAAGAGCGCGCGCCGAACGCAAGCGAGGTGTATAACCAATGTCCGTGTCAATGAACGTCGAGGAGGGCCTATGCTGGAGTTCAAAACGGTGGCGATGGAGTTCCCAGCGAACACCAACATCATCGTGGGGCAATCGCACTTCATCAAGACCGTCGAGGATTTGTACGAAGCTGTGGCGAACACGGTACCGCAGGCCAAGTTCGGACTAGCTTTCAATGAAAGCTCCGGGGCTTGCTTGACGCGAGCGGATGGGAACGACGATACGCTGCGCATCGCGGCCATCCGCAATGCGCAGGCGCTAGGTTGCGGCCACACTTTCGTGCTGATCCTCCGGGACGCCTATCCCATCAACGTGTTGAACGCGATTAGAAATGTGCCCGAGGTCTGTTCGATCTTCTGTGCAACTGCCAACCCCGTGGAAATCGTTGTGGCGCAAAGCGCACAAGGCCGCGGCGTTATGGGGGTGATCGACGGGAGTTCGCCTAAAGGCGTTGAGGGGCCGGAAGACATTGCCTGGCGTCACGACCTCCTGCGCAAGATTGCCTACAAGAGGTAAGTCTGGCTGGTCGATTGGCTTTAGGCTAATCAGGGCAAAACCAGGGGCGCGTTCCGCGGGGCTCCTTCGCTGAAAGCACGACCAGCGTGAGTTCGTTCCAACTCCTAAAACCGTGTCGCCGCGCCACTACGTATCGGGCATCCGCCAGACCCGGCTCAACATGGCCGGCCAAAGGGTCAAACAAAAAGTACTGGTGCGTGGCAACAGGATCCATACGTCGCAAGCCATGTAACAGCGTTCGCGCTTCCTGCTCGAAGGATTGGAGGCCGTGCGGGGTGGATGAAATAGAGGCCATGGAGTGGTACCCTGTGATTCCCAACCTCGGGGAATAGGGTAAGTCACAACGCTCACACGCCGTGGTCACTCCGGTCTGTGATTTAGGTCACTAGCGGAGCATAGCTCAGCCCCAGCGGCAGCAGGGATGAATCGAAAAAACGAGCATGGTCTAATCCGAATCCGCCCTCGGCAGCATCCAAAGAGCTTCGACGGAACTAGTTAGGAGCCCCCAAATGGTAACAGCATGTGCGGTGCGGTCCTGGTGACCTGACAAGGGTGGCATAGGAGCTAAACATGACCTCACGGCCCGTACCGATAACCAGTGTGCTGGACCCGGGCACCCAGATATTTCCCCAGCTAACCCCAGCTCAGATCGAACGAATTCGACGCATCGGCACAACGAGAAAAGTTGGGCCGGGTGACATCCTGTTTCGGCCGGGTGACACTGGCATTCCCTTCTTCGTGGTGCTTTCCGGCAGCGTGGTGATCGTGCAGCCGTTCATTACCGGCGAGCGCGTAATCACTACCCACCAACCCGGCGGGTTCACTGGCGAGGTCAGCATGATTTCGGGCCAAAGGTGCCTCGTTCTTGGGCGGGTTGCGGAAGCAGGGGAGCTCCTGGAAATCAGCGCAGAGTGTTTGCGCTCGCTGGTTTCTTCTGATTCGGAGTTGAGCGACATTATCCTCAGGGCTTTTATCCTGCGCCGGCTTGCTCTCATAAACAACAACATGGGAAACATGATCCTGATGGGTTCGCGGCACTCTGCGGATACCCTGCGGTTGCGGGAGTTTCTGGATCGCAATGGACAGCCTTACATGTACGTGGACTTGGATAACGACAAGACCTCGCAAGAACTTCTGGACCGTTTTTCCGTAAAAATTGAAGAAATTCCTGTGGTGATTTGCGATTCTCGATCGGTATTACGGAACCCCTCGAGTCAGAAACTGGCTGATTGCCTGGGTCTGAATCCCGCGTTGGAAAGCTCGCAGGTCCGTGACGTGATTATCGTTGGCGCCGGCCCTTCGGGCCTTTCCGCCGCCGTGTACGCCGCCTCGGAAGGCTTGAATACGCTTTTGATCGAAACTGAGGCTCCTGGTGGCCAGGCGGGCTCGAGCTCCAAGATTGAAAACTATCTCGGCTTTCCAGTCGGGATTTCCGGACAGGAACTGACCGCACGCGCGACAAACCAGGCGCGAAAGTTTGGGGCCCAGATCATGGTGGCACATAGCGTGGCAAAACTTTCCTGCGAACGCAGGCCGTACCAGTTGGTTCTGGACGACGGCAGCTCGCTCTCGGCGCGGGCGATCATTATTGCCACTGGCGCGCAGTACAAGAAACCGGCGATTGCCAACCTCCAGAAATTCGAGGGGCAAGGTGTTTACTACGGAGCGACGCACATCGAGTCGCAGTTGTGCGGCGACGAGGAGGTAATCGTGGTGGGCGGAGGAAACTCGGCGGGGCAAGCCGCGGTTTTTCTTTCGCAAACGGCACGCCGGGTTTATATGCTGGTGCGCTCCGGAAGCCTGGCCGAGAGCATGTCGCGCTATTTGATCCAGCGGGTTTCCACAAATCCCAGGATCGAATTGCATTTCCACACCGAAATTGTAAGTTTGGACGGCGACACTCGATTAGAGCGAGCCGGATGGGCCGATAAGAGCACCGGGGAAACCTCATTGCACCAGATCCGGCACGTGTTCATCATGGCGGGAGCATCGCCGCGAACCGAATGGCTGCGGGATTGCATCGCCCTGGATGATAAAGGATTCATTGTCACTGGCCGGGATCTGGATACGTTCACCACCGCCGACGGTAACCGCGTGTGGCCCTTGGCTAGACCGCCGCTGATGCTGGAAACTAGCCTCCCCGGTGTATTCGCGGTCGGCGACGTGCGTGCCGGCAACGTGAAACGTGTGGCCTCGGCCGTCGGCGAAGGAGCAATTTCGGTGCACCTGGTGCACCGCGCCCTCGCCGAGTTGTAGAGCTTCCCACTCTCTGTTCGCAATCTGAAACGACGCTGGAGGACCACCATGGCGCAATGCTCGCACATCAAGGAAATCAAGACCACGAACACAGACAAGCGCGTTTGCGAAGAGTGCATGAAGACCGGGGACACTTGGGTTCATTTGCGGTTGTGCCTGGAATGTGGCCACGTGGGTTGCTGCGATTCATCCAAGAACAAGCACGCCACCAAGCATTTTCATCGCACCAAGCACCCGCTGATCCGTTCCATCGAACCGGGAGAAGCGTGGGTGTGGTGTTATGTCGATGAATTGGAACCCGGAGAATTGCGCGGGCAAAGGTTTGTATCGTTCTAAACCCTCGTCGAATCCGTCTCGTTAACTAGGCAGGAAGCTTTTGAGTCCAATTTGCGAAGGGCTTGAACGCGCCGGTGGACGCCGGCCATCGCTTGCTGCTGAGACGAGAAAAAAGGGCGGCGTTCTTGGGAGTTGATAGCCGCCCTGCGGAAACAAGCTAGGCAGTACTGTGGGGAAAATACGGCCACCGCAGCACAGCGTCAAGCTGGCCTTAGGAACAGGTGGCCGCTTCGGACCTCGGCCAGCCAGGCCATCGTAAATGCGCCCCGCTCGGTGTAGTATTCCCCTGCCGGGGCCCGTTGAGGTAACCATGCGAGTGGTCTTTGGCGGGTTTCCGGCGATGGTCATGCTCCCCGCCCCCGCGTGATGCGGCAAAGCAATCTCCGATTCTGGAACCATGGTTCCGCTGGCCGCGCAACTAGTTGCAAAATCTGACTGCGAACCGCAATCTAGTCCGGTATGCCAGAATTGCCGGACATTGCGGCGTATATCACCGCGTTGGAGCCACGCCTCATCGGGCAGCCCCTTATGCGCGTGCGCATTGCCAGTGTTTTTCTGCTTCGCACCGTAGAGCCGCCGCTTGCCAGCGTACAGGGCCGGCGGGTAGATCAATTGCGTCGCATCGGCAAACGGATCGCGTTTGGCGTGGAAGGCGATTTGTGGTTGGTGCTGCACCTGATGATCGCAGGCCGTTTGCATTGGCGTGCGCCAGACGCAAAGCTCGCGGGACGACAGAATCTGGCGGCGTTCGATTTCCCAAATGGCTCTCTAGTGCTGACCGAAGCCGGCACGAAACGCCGGGCCTCCCTGCATGTGCTGGCGAGTGAGCAGCAGGTGCGGTCAATCGATCCGGGAGGAATAGATGTTTTCGCGAGTAACTTGGACACCTTTCGCGCCGCACTCACGGCGGAGAACCGCACGCTGAAAAGGGCGCTTACCGATCCACGACTGCTGAGTGGCATCGGCAATGCGTATTCCGATGAAATATTACACGCGGCACAACTGTCGCCGGTAGCGCTGACGCACAAACTGGATCAGCAGGAATGGGAAAGGCTGTTCTCTGCAACCCGGCAGACCCTGAAGCTATGGGTCGACCGTCTTTGCGAGCAAGCAAGAGTCAGCTTTCCCGAAAACGTCACGGCATTTCGCCCGGAGATGGCCGTGCACGGGCGCTTTGGACAGCCATGTCCCAGATGTGCAGAGAGAATCCAGCGTATTCGTTACGCCGACAACGAAACCAACTATTGCGCGCGATGCCAGACGGGCGGACGGCTGCTTGCCGACCGCAGCTTGTCGCGATTGTTGCGGTCGGACTGGCCGCGGACTCTCGAGGAACTCGAGGCCCTGGACCAAAAAACCGGCAGGTCCCGAACGATGGCTCCAACTCTGCGATGAGGACCCGCCAGTGCGCCATTTTTTGCCACAAGGCGATCGAGTTTAAGATTCAGGAGATGACTTGAGGCGCGCGCGAGCGGTCGAGGGGAGAGCGACATAAGATGAAATGTTCCCATCACCGCGTAATGAAGATTCTTTTGGGTGTATTTTTCGCTCTTGACGGCGTTGGCCTTCTATTTGCCCAACGTCCTTTTCGGGAATATCCCTCGGTCGAATATGGTGAATCCACACCTTTGCCGGCAGATTGGCAGCGGCCCGGTGAATGGGCCTTTGCTCGACTCATGTATCCCCCAGGTCCCAATGATGGCTACCGCGGACGCTTCGATGGCGATTGGCGCGAGGGAATGTCTCTGTGGACGCAGGACGGGCCGCCGGCCGATCGTAACTTTGCCGCCGCCGTCCGAAGACTGACGCGGATCGACGCGCGATCCGTGGAACAGGACGTGAACCTCGACGACGGCGACGAGGTCTACAATTGGCCTTGGCTTTACGCCGTGCAGGTGGGCGAGTGGGGAATTACGCAACATCAGGCTGACGTGTTGCGCGATTATCTTCTACGTGGCGGGTTCTTGATGGCCGACGATTTTCACGGCGCGTACGAATGGGAGATGTTCGTCAAACGCATACGCATGGTTTTCCCGGACCGTCCGATCGTCGATATTCCGGATGACGACCCGATCTTCCATACGGTGTTCGATCTCGATAATCGGTATCAGATTCCGGGCGCCGCGCATTTGCGCCTCGGGTACAAAGTGCCCGACTACCCGCGGGGACCTGAAGATGGAAGAGGTGCGCACTGGCGCGCCATCTATGACGACAAGGGCCGGATCATGGTGGTCATCTCATTCAATTCCGATATCGGAGACTCTTGGGAATGGGCCGATCGGCCTGCATATCCTGAGCGTTATTCGGCTCTGGGAATCCGAATAGGTGTTAATTACCTGGTTTATGCCATGACCCACTAGGACTGAAGCGCTGTGGGCGCGCTATCGCATTTGAAAAAGGGAGCTGCCAGGAAAACGCCTAGTGCTGTCCGTTTCTTCCGAGTCCAATTCCCAGTTGTTCCAGCATCAGCAGCTCGTCAAAATAGATCGACGATTTAACGATTCGGCCGTGCCGGATTTCGCTTACCGTGCATCCCTTCAAGCTTACTGGCCTGTTGGTCGGAGCGACCCCATCGAATTCGCCTCGGTGCATTCCTCGGCTGCGCCAACGCGAAACCACATACTCGCCGCTGGCCAGAATGTGTTCGATCTCGAAGCGGAGATCCGGGAACGCTTTCAGATATGTCGCGATTAGTTGCTTTACTGCATCTTTGCCACGAACCGGACCACGAAACGCATCGCTCTCGGAGATGTACGAATCATCCAGGTCTCTGACGTACCGTTCCAAATCGTGCGCGTTCAAGGCGGCAAACGATTCCTCGACCAGTCGGCGATTGTTCGCTTCTGACATGGAAAACTCCTTTGAAACGCGCCAAGCGGGAGCCGGGTCTCCCTTGACGCTCTCATGTCTCGTTCTCTCCGGATGCAAACGGCATGCCATTTCCGATATCCCAATCACGTTGGTGGGAGTGTGGATCTATGCTGCTTGTTTTCATTTGGATTGAATGAAGGACCGTTTTCACAGTTCAGGCTCGTGGCTCCCGCACTGAACACCGCAGCAGCCGTCTGGATAGTACTTCTATCCGGTCAGATAGTGTTTGCAATCGCAGATTGGGCACGGATGTCACGTATGGAAGCGAATAGAAAATAAACTGCCATCTCCGCACGATGAAGATTGCGTGTTTTGACGAGTACTATTGACGAGCATTGGCTGAAGTGAGAACCTCGGAAGCCCCAGTTGCGTGGAAGCCTCGATCAATCGGCAGCAGTTTCGACTGTTACGTTGATTCAGAGAAAGGAATTCCACGAAGAGAAGGAAATCACAAGGTTAATTGCGGTGACCATGCGCCGCTGACTAGAGTGGGTGCACCAATGAGCCTACGTACCGCTCCGATGACCTCGCACTACGAAGAGAGCTATTTCAGATACCAATCACGGATCGGAGAATTCGGAGGCTGGGCAAACATCAGTAAGTTCGCCGAGTTCATAACGCCAGGCGCAAAAGTGCTCGATTTCGGTTGTGGTGGCGGATACCTGCTCGCTCATTTGAAGTGTACACAGAAAGTGGGCATCGAGGTGAACCCGTTTGCGCGAGAGGTCGCCAGGCATAACGGTATCCAGGTTGTTGGTTCCGCTTCCGAAATTGAAGATGGCTGGGCCGACGTTCTCATCTCCAATCATGCGTTGGAACACTGCCGATATCCGCTGCCGGAGTTACAAGCTCTTTTGTGCAAAGTAGCCCCCGGCGGAAGAGTTATCTTCGTTGTGCCTTGCGAATCCATCAGAAACCGCTATAGAAACAACGATTCCAATCATCATTTGTATTCGTGGAGTCCCATGTCGGCCGCCAATCTCTTCGCCGAAGCGGGATTCAAGGTTCTCGAATCGAGAGCCTACATTCATGTGTGGCCGCCGCGATTCATCCCCCGACTTTTGCGGAGCATTGGAGGGAGGCCACTATTCGAAATTGGCTGCTCCGTTTACGGCTGGCTAACTTATTGGAATTTGACACCAGCCGTTGCTTTGCAGCTGCGCGTTATTGCGGAACGCTAGTCTGCGTGTCCAACGGAAACTCTGGAACGGCCCAGGATGGCTTGGGTTTGCCCGTCGCTGTGGGGAGCCCGCTTTTTCAGCCGTTTAGCAAGCTGCTCGCCCGGAAGGCCAGCATCGACCCTGTACTGAAAATAGTCCCGGAGTACTATTGACGACTTTTGCGTTCGATGGGAGCCTCGAATCCCCAGTCCCGTGTCAATCGACAAAAGGGACTTCATGAGCATTCGAGGAATCCGCAGAATTCGACAATACAGCTGTCGTTGCTTGCCGCCTGGGAGCGTGGTATTTTCCGCGTTCGCGTTGGTGGCGGGTGCATTTCTTACACCAGCGAGTTTGTGCGGCCAATCGACATCGCAGCATGTGGATACAGCCGCGCTGGTGAATGGTTCTGATAAAGCCTCGGATGATGGGGTTGAGCATCCCGTTCCAGGCGAACGGAATCCTCGGTATCGCCTCAATCGAAGCGACGTTTTGGCACTGACGTTCGCGCTCTCTCCCGAATTCAACCAAAACGTGACGGTACAGCCGGACGGGTACATCACCCTGCAGGGCGTTGGCAGCATTAACGTGTTTGGACTGACGCTGCCAGAGACTGTGGAGGCAATCAAGAAAGCTTACTCGAAGATTCTGAACGATCCGATTATCGACGTGGACCTCACCGATTTTCAGAAAGCCTACTTCATCGTGACCGGGCAAGTGAACAAACCGGGTCAATACGATCTGCGGTATGACCTGACTGTATCCGAGGCGATTGCCGTGGCGGGCGGTTTCCTGCCCACAGCAAAGACTCAAGTATTCCTGTACCGCCGCTCGCAAACAGGTTGGGTGGAAGCAAAGGAACTCAAGTTGAAGGATTTTCTACACGGCAAGAATGTTACTGAGGATGCCGAGATGCGGCCCGGCGACATGATTTTTGTACCTGAGAAGACGATCACCAAAATTCGCAAATATATTCCGTACTCCGTTGGAATACCGCTCAGCCCAACGCCGGCTGTGTACTAATCACGATTTCATTCGGGATGAGGGAAACAGCAATGTCGCAAGTACATCTCCATGCCGCCACCGAGACCATGGGAGCATTGTCGTTGCGCGATGCGCTGGCGCCCATCTTTCGACACAAGCGGCTGGTCATTTCCGTGTCCGCCAGCGTGTTTGCCTGCTCGGTGTTCGTGGCCTGGTTCTGGGTGTCGCGCTACTACGTTGCCCGGATGCAGGTGATTGTCGAGCAAACGCGATCGGATCCCACCATCAGCTCCGGCCAGAATGCGGCGGTGGTGACCAACCGGGCGCCGTCACCGGACGTGGTCAGCTCCGAAATCGCGCTTATGCAGGGGCAAGATATGATGCGCGAAGTTGCGCAAACTTGCGGTTTTGCCGACCGCTCATCGTTTATATCGGACTTGTTCCTCCCTTCCGACCCCGAGCACCGCAAAGCAGCAAAGCTGGAAAAAGCGGCAACTAGCGTTGGCAAGGCCGTGAAAGCCGAGGTGGAAAAAGGTTCGGATGTCATCAACGTGAAATTCGGGTCGATCGGAAGCCCGGAAACGCCTGCATGTGTGTTGCAAAACCTTGGCAAGTTGTACTTGGCGAAGCGCCTGCAACTGCGGCGACCAGTCGGAGCTTCGACGTTCTTCGCGGAACAGACGGACCGGTACAAGAACGAGTTGGCACAAGTCGAAAGCAAGCTCGCCAACTTTGGTTACCAGAAAGGCGTAGCAGCCCCGGATGCCATGCGCCCATTCCTGGCGCAACAAGTGGCCATGTCCGTGGCCGCGTTGCACACTGCCGAGCAAGCCGTTGCGGCGGACGAGGCGCGATTGGCCGGATTACAAAAGGAATTGCAGGAGACTCCGGAACGGATCGTCACCCAACAGACTACCAACGCCGCGAATAGCTTGTTGCAGAACTTAGAAGCAAGCTTGTTGGAAGCTCAGGTCAAACGCACGCAGCTACTGGTTAAATTCAACGAATCCTATCCCCTGGTGCGCGAAGCCGATCAGGAGATTGCGGAAACACAGGCCGCCATTGCCCAGGCTAAGCAGATGATCTACAAAAACGAAACCACAGACCGCGATCCCACTCGCGAGTATCTTCGCCAAGACTTCGCGCGGACCCAGGCCGATCTGCTGAGCCAAAAAGCCAATGCCGCGGCTACCGCCACCAGTCTCCACAGCTTGCGGATGCAAATGGCTGATCTGGACGCCAAAGCGGTACAGCAGGGCGCGCTGATGCGCGAAGAAAAAGCTGACGAAGCCAACTACCTGCTGTACTTGACCAAACGCGAACAGGAACGCACCTCCGATGAGTTGGACGAACGACGAATTGCCGACGTGGCCATTGCGGTTCCAGCATCGGTTCCCGCGCTGCCGGCAATCAATCCCTTCACTTTCGGGACGCTGGGATTCCTGTTCGCATTATTAGCGGGGGCCGCGAGCGGCTTTATTGCCGAGCACATTGACTCTTCGTTCCGATCTCCCGACGAAGTGAGTAGCGTTTTGAAGATTCCAGTACTGGCATCGATACCGAAGCAGGCGGCCTAACGAAGATGTTTGAAGAATTCTACAAATTGGCGGAGCAACCGTTTGGGGTCACGCCCGATCCTCGATATTTGTATTTTAGTCCCACACATTCGGAGGCCATGGCCAGCCTGATGTACGGGGTGCAGCAAAACCGTGGATTCACGGCCCTGATTGCGCATCCTGGAATGGGCAAAACCACGCTGCTGTTTGACTTTCTAGAGAGCATTCATCTCTCTGCACGCACGGTCTTTCTGTTCCAGACGCAGTTGAGTCCCCGAGATCTGATGCACAGCTTGCTTGCCGATCTGGGAGCAGCACAGGCGGGCGATGACGTCGCCGAAATGCAGTTGAAACTCAACGATGTGCTGGTGCGGGAAGCAGATTCCGGGAAGAGAGTCGTGATGGTGGTTGACGAAGCGCAAGCGCTAAACGAGCAAGTTCTGGAAGTGCTGCGGATGTTATCGAACTTTGAGACCAGCCGCGAGAAACTGATTCACGTGGTGCTTGCCGGCCAGCCACAACTGGCGGACAGGCTGGCGCTGCCGTCGATGATCCAATTCCGGCAACGCATTTCCATCGTTGCGCGGCTCTCGCCCTTCAACGCGGCCGAGACCCGCGCCTATATCGATCACAGACTCCGCGTTGCCGGGCACCAAGGTTGGCGTCCGATTTTCAGCGATCACGCCTACGCATTGATCGCCAAGCACTCCCAGGGCATTCCGCGGAACATCAACAATCTCTGTTTCAATGCCATGTCCATAGGCTGTGCCTTAAAGCAGCGGACCATAGGACCGTCGGTGATTTACGAGGTGCTACGCGATTTGGATTTGCGGCCGCTGACTGCGGGGCCGCTGACCGCGGAGCCCGCCCAATTGCAACCTGTAGATCCAGTGGTATTGCCTCAGCATTTGCCGGTGCAGCAGTCTTCTTGGTCCGTTCGCAGATGGCTGGCGGTATTGACGTTTTTCGCGCTTCTGACGTTCATTCTGTTCTTGCCGATTCCATTGGCCAAGGGACACGCGGCGAATGCAGGCGCTGAGGTAGCGGCTACGATCTCCCAGTCTACAAAAGCCGCGTTGCCAGACCAGAAGGTCGCAGCGCCCAACATGGAAGGCGACGAACAAGGCGCCGGCCTCTCGGACGGGCAGCTGGAATCCGTAGTCACCGATAGAGTCGAATCAAGCGCACCGCTGTACCGCGTTTGTATACAAGATGCGCACATCTATCTCGCGCGTGTTTTCCAACAACTTCAGCATTGGATCGGGAGCCGGCAGCAAAAGGTCATGCTCCAATTTCGTCCAAGCGCAAGGAATGCGTCATGAGTAGGAATTTCGAACTATTGCGGCAGGCTCAATTGAGGGTGCCGAATAGCACTCCAGCGCCCAAACCTGTTCCGGTTATGCGTGGGCGCGCGAAAGCCAATCTTCCCGCGGCGGCCGGTATGGACGTGGAGAAGATCGCCCGCGAGGAGTCGCTCAAATTGGTGCAGAGCGTGTTCCTACTGAACGGTGCGGCACATCGCGTGGTGTTGTTCGCCGGCGTCGAATCCGGGAATGGTTGCAGCCGGATTTGCGTAGAAGCTGCGGAAGCACTGGCCAATAACGCCACGGGCGCTGTTTGCGTGGTGGATGCGAACTTCCGTACACCGTCTCTGCCGGACTCATTCGGAACTTCCAATCATTATGGCCTGTCGGATGCGTTGCGCAAAGACGGGCCAGTCCGCCATTTTGCCAAAGGGTTGCAGCCCCGAAATCTCTGGCTGCTCTCTTGCGGCTCGGCGGCCAGCACTTCGACCGGCTTGTTGAACTCGGAACGCATGAAGTCCCGAGTGCAGGAATTGCGCCAGGAATTTGATTACGTACTTTTTGATGCTCCCCCGTTGGGCGCCTACGCTGATGCCATTGCGCTTGGTCAACTGGCGGATGGAGTGGTGCTTGTCCTCGAAGCTCATTCGACAAAGAGGGAAGCTGCCGCGCGAGTGGCGGAGAGCCTGCGGGGGGCAAATGTGAAGATTTTAGGGGCGGTTCTCAACAAGAGGACCTTTCCTATTCCTGAGCCGTTGTACCAACTGTTGTAACGTATTCCGAATCGCATCACGGGGGCTTTCCGATTTTCCAGGCTACGGGAGTTAGGTTGGCGGAGCTCTGTCCAATGGCAACAGCCACACAATCCGTAACGCGAGACATGCCGCAACGTGCTGCGGGCGATTTGGCCTGGTACGCGATCCAGACAATTCCGAAACACGAACGAAAGGTGGCCAGCGAGCTCCAGCGCAAGGATCTGCGCACCTTCCTGCCGCTGTTTCCTGTTAAGCGCCAGTGGAGCGACCGTGTGCGCGTGTTGGATCTGCCGCTATTTCCCGGGTATGTGTTTGTTTGCATGAGCTCTGCGGTTGACCAGCGCATCGCCGTCCTGCGAACCAGAGGTGTTACCAGCTTTGTCGGAATTCGCGGGATGGGTATACCGATTCCCGAACATCAGATTGCCGCGATCGAGTCCATTATCGACCGGAAATTGCAGTGCAGCCCTTATCCGTTTCTGAACGTCGGACAACGAGTTCGTATTCGCGGCGGAAGCCTGGAAGGGATCGAAGGAATTCTCGCGGAAGTAAAAGGCGATTTAAGCCTGGTCATTTCCGTGGAGCTCATTCAAAGATCGTTGGCCATCCGCGTAGCGGGTTACAGAATCGAGCCGCTCTAGCACGGAACTTCCAGGAAAGCTTTACCCCTCTCTACTTGAGCCAATTCCATGACCGTAACGCATCGGCGCATTCTGCTGGCCCTACTGAAGCTGTTTGATCTTGTTCTGGCGATCGTCTCGTATGGAGTGGCTACTTTTCTGATCGCGCAGGCCCATGACCGTGTGTCCTTCGAGCAATTTCTATCGATGCGAGTCAAGCTGTCTAACTTTGTGATCATGGCGGTCACGATCTACCTGTGGCACGTCATCTTCACCATGTGCCGGCTGTACGAGTCCAAGCGACTCTCGACTCAGCGAGAGCAGGCGGTTGGCGAGTTGAAGGCGACCACCCTTGCTACCATGTGCCTGCTGCTGGTCTCCGCGACCTTCTCGATCCGCATGATGACGCCTACGTTCCTGGCCGCGTTCTGGGCCATCAGTTCAACTGGAATGCTGTTCAGCCGGGTGTTCCTGCGCCGGCTCTTAGCTAATCTGCGCCTTCGTGGGCGCAATCTGCGCAACATACTGATCCTGGGGAGCAATCCGCGAGCTATAGAATTTGCGCGGCGCATTGAAGAAAAACCGGAATGGGGATACCGCAATCTGGGATTCGTGGACTCGTATTGGCAGGGTTTAGACGAGTTTGTGGTGGAGGGGTTCGACTTGGTGTGCGATTTCGAAGGCCTGCCGGAATTCCTGCGAAACAACGTTGTCGACGAAGTGGCCATATATCTGCCCTTGCGCTCCTGCTACGAGTACGCCACCACTGTCGCGAATATGTGCGAACAGCACGGCATTATTGTGCGTTTTGATCCGGACATATTCGGTTTGAAGAATCCGAAGCCGCGTGCGGAAACTTTGGACGATGACCACCATATCGCTGTCAATGTGGGAGCACAGTATGGGGGGCCGCAGATGATCAAGCGTGGCATCGACTTTCTCATATCGCTGGTGCTGCTGATCTTCTTTGCGCCATTGTTTGGGGTCGTTGCCGCGCTGATCAAACTGAGTTCAGACGGCCCAGTGTTCTTCTTTCAAGAGCGTGTGGGGTTCAACAAACGCCGTTTTCACATGTGTAAGTTCCGCACCATGGTGCCAGGCGCAGAACAGATGTTGGATCAGCTGCAGCGGTTGAACGAGATGTCCGGGCCGGTCTTTAAGATCAAGAAAGACCCGCGCATCACTCCGCTTGGGCGACTTTTGCGACGCACCAGTATCGATGAATTACCGCAACTCTGGAACGTCCTTAAGGGTGACATGAGTCTGGTGGGCCCCCGGCCGCTCCCCGTGCGCGACTACCAAGGATTCAGTGAAGACTGGCAACGCCGCCGGTTCTCCACGCGCCCGGGCATCACCTGCTTGTGGCAGGTGAACGGGAGAAACGCCATCAGCTTCGAGCAGTGGATGAGGCTGGACCTTCAGTATCTGGATGAGTGGTCGCTGTGGCTGGACTTCAAAATTCTGGCGCAGACCATCCCCGCGGTGTTGAAAGGCAGCGGGGCGGCATAAGCCCGCCGGCAAATTCGATCGGGTATTCCACATTGAAAATACTGGTGGTTCACAACAGCTATCAGCGTCCCGGCGGGGAAGATGCTGCGGTTAGCGCCGAATACCAACTGCTCCGCGCGCGCGGGCACAAAGTGGTCAGCTACCGGCGCAGCAATGATGAGCTGAAGCAAATGTCCAAGGCGGAGCAGCTATTCCTGGTCAAGGACATCGTGTACTGCAGCGAAAGCAAGCGCGAGGTCCACGAGTTAGTTGCAAAAGAACAGCCCGATGTAGTGCACGTCCATAACACTTTTATAATGATCTCCCCCTCGATTTATGACGCCTGCAGCGAACTGAATGTGCCGGTGGTCCAAACGCTGCACAATTTCCGCCTCTTGTGTCCGGGCTGGACCCTGGCGCGCGATGGCCAGGTTTGTGAGGAGTGCGTCGACCACGGGCTGTGGCGAAGTGTGATCCACGGCTGCTACCGCGACTCCTCGCTGATGACCAGCGCGGTTGCCCTGATGTTGCAGGTCCACCGCAAACGCGGCACCTGGAGGGATCAAGTCGACGGGTATGTCGCGCTCAGCCATTTCGCGCGTCACAAGTTCATCGATGGAGGCCTTCCAGCCGGCAAGTTGCATGTCAAGCCAAACTTTGTATTTCCTGATCCACAGGAGCGAGAAAAGCCGGGCGGTTATGCTCTGTTCGTTGGACGTTTATCGCACGAAAAGGGCCTCCCCATTCTCCTTCAGGCATGGGCAAAACTTCACAGCAAGGTCCCGCTGCTGATTGTGGGTGATGGGCCTTTGCGCCAGTCGCTGGAAAGCGATGCAGTCAACCGGAATCTGACCGATGTCAGTTTCATGGGATGGCTGAGCCCGGAGGAGACACGCCTCGCCATCAAGAATGCTTGCTTCACGATTCTGCCGAGTATGTGCTACGAAGGATTCCCGATGAGCATTGCGGAGTCTTTCGCGTGTGGGACACCGGTGCTGTGCTCCGCCCTTGGCGGGATGCAGGAAATCGTCGAGAGCGGCAGGAGTGGCCTGCATTTCGCCGCGGGGGACGCGGACCAACTGGCCGGCGCCGTGGAATGGGCATGGACGCATCATTCGCGGCTTGCCGATATGGGCAGGGAAGCGCGGCGGCAGTATGAAAACAAGTACACCGCAGAACGAAATTACACCCGCTTGATGGAAATCTATCAACTGGCCATGCACACGCGTGGTGCCGGAAAGGCCCTGCCTGTATGACACCAAACATTTCAACTCGAGAGGTGAATTCATGAGTGTGGCGATCATCACCGGTTCAGCTGGACTGGTTGGTTCCGAAGCGGTCGTAGACTTCGCCAAGCTGGGTCTGGATGTCGTTGGAATCGACAATGGAATGCGGGCCGATTTCTTCGGGCCGGAAGCATCCACGCGCTGGGTCCGCGATCGTCTTTGCAAGGAAGTGCCCGGCTATCTCCATCGCGACGTGGACATCCGCGACGCCGGTGCGGTGGCAAAGATTTTTTCGTGCTTTGGGCGGGACATTGGCCTGGTCATTCACGCCGCGGCGCAACCCTCTCACGATTGGGCTGCCAGCAATCCCATAGTGGACTTCACAGTGAACGCCAACGGCACTTCCGTGCTGCTGGAAGCGGCACGTCGCTATTGCCCCGAGGCCGCGTTCATCTTCATGTCCACCAACAAGGTGTATGGCGACACTCCCAATCGGCTTCCGTTCATCGAAATGGAAACGCGTTGGGAGGTGGATTCCGCCCATCCTTACGCGGCCAGAGGCATCCCCGAATCGATGTCCATCGATGGCAGCATGCACAGCTTGTTCGGAGTTTCGAAAGCCTCCGCGGATCTGCTGGTTCAGGAATACGGCCGGTATTTTGGCATGAACACCGCGTGTTTTCGTGGTGGCTGTTTGACCGGCCCGAATCATTCGGGCACGCAGCTCCACGGTTTCCTGGCCTATCTCATGAAATGCGCGGTTACCGGAACTCCGTACTCGATCTTCGGTTACAAGAAAAAACAGGTCCGCGACAACATTCATAGCGCCGATCTGATTCGAGCCTTCCACCGATTTTTTGAGAAGCCTCGTTGCGGTGAGGCTTACAACATCGGCGGTGGCCGCTCTAGCAACTGCTCCATGAGCGAGGCAATAACCCTGTGCGAGGAAATCACCGGCAACAAACTGCGCACCAAATATGTCGAGGAAAATCGACGTGGCGACCACATCTGGTGGATCAGCGATCTTTCACATTTCCAGGCCCATTACCCTGGATGGCGCTTGGAGTATGACGTGCCCCGAATTCTCAAGGAGATCTACGAGTTCAATGTGGAGCGCTGGAGCGAACCATGCTCGATGCCGGCAAACGCAATATCCTAGGGATTCTCATGAACGTGATCGACTACGAAGCGGCAGTCGAGCGAATCATACGCGCAGCGGCGGAGCGCCGGGGCATCGCGGTCTCCGCGCTCGCCGTGCATGGATTAATGACCGGAGTGCTCGACAGCGAACAGAAATTCCGGCTGAACCATTTCGACCTGCTCGTTCCCGATGGTCAGCCCGTCCGGTGGGTGTTGAATGGGCTGCATCGTGCGGGCCTGCGTGACCGCGTGTACGGGCCGAATCTGACGCTCAACGTGTGTGCGCGGGCAGCCCAGGAGGGAATTCCGGTGTATTTCTATGGCAGCACGCCTGAGATACTCGGAGCTCTGCGTGAAAACCTGGAAGCGAAGTTCCCGCGGTTACTGATTGCTGGGATGCACGCTTCAAAGTTCCGTCGTCTGCATTTTGAAGAAAAAGCCGAAGTAGCCACCCAAATATTGGCCTCCGGTGCAATGATTACCTTTGTTGGATTGGGCTGCCCGCGACAGGAATCGTTCGCCTACGAGTTTCGTGAGCACCTGCACATGCCTATTCTGGCGGTGGGCGCGGCCTTTCCATTCCTGGCAGGACTGACTCCCCAAGCCCCCAATTGGATGCAGAATGCCGGCCTGGAGTGGCTGTTTCGGCTGGTCGCGGAGCCGCGGCGACTGTGGCGCCGCTACCTGCTGCTAAATCCCGCCTACTTACTCCTGGTTGCGCTTCAGGCATTGCGGCTTTCGAACTTTTCCACGTCGGGCCGCGCGCCAAGTCACGAACTTCGTTTCGGTTAATGCCACAATCTGCCGTGCGTCTACGATTTGATGACTAATCATGCTGGGAATGCTATCGAATTCTAAGTTGGCGCGTAACACCGTGTGGATGATTGTTGGCCAGGGACTGCGGCTGGTCATTCAGGCGCTCTATTTCGTCGAGATCGCGCGCTCACTCGGAGTACGCAATTATGGCGCGTTCGTCAGCGTGGTTGCCCTGGTCGGAATCGTCTACCCGTTCGGCGCACTCGGCACGGGCAATCTCCTGGTCAAGAATGTTTCGCGTAACAATGCACTCTTCCCGGTCTATTGGGGAAGAGCGTTGGTGACCACGGGGATCATTGGTTCGATGCTTTTGGGTATCGCACTGGCCCTCTCGCATTTTGCTCTTCCACCGGAAATTCCACTGCTGTTAGTCGCCCTGGTGGCGGCATCGGACCTTTTCGGGCTGAACCTGGTCACCATTTCTGCACAGGTGTTCCAAACATTCGAACGGCTGAACTGGACAGCGACTCTAAATGTGCTGATGAGCGCGGGCCGGTTGCTTGGCGCAATCATCTTGGTAGCCATCCATCCGCATCCGTCACCGCTGCAATGGGGATACATCTACTTTGGATGTACCGCCACTGTCGCTATCTTGGCATCGACATTGGTTTGGAGGAATTTCGGTCCTCCAGTGTTCCGGTTGGAAATCGACAGTCCGGAGCTGCGCGAAGGTCTGTATTTTTCGATCAGCCAGACCGCGCAAACCGTATACAACGACATCGACAAGACCATGCTGGCGCGATTGGGAACGCTGGAGGCAACCGGCATTTATGGTGCTGCCTACCGTTTGATCGACGTCAGCTTTGTCCCGGTTTCGGCGCTGCTGTGGTCAGCGTATCCGAACTTCTTTCGGGCTGGTGTGCGTGGGATTAACGCGTCGTTGGGCTTTGCCAGGCCGCTCCTGTTCCGGTCGCTGGGTTATGCGGTGGTCATCTGTGCGACCCTGTTAATCTCGGCGAATTTAGTGCCGCGCATTCTCGGTGCGGAATACACAGCTACAGCCGAAGCGCTTCGCTGGCTTGCGGTGCTTCCCATCTTTAAGGCTCTCCATTATTTTTTGTCCGACACGCTGACCGGCGCGGGATATCAGGGGGTTCGCAGCGGGCTCCAGGTAGCCGTTGCGGTGTTCAACGTCCTGATCAACTTGTGGTTGATTCCCGCCTATTCCTGGCGTGGAGCGGCGTGGTCGAGCATCGCTTCCGACGGCGCTTTATGCTGCGGAGTTGGGCTGGCAGTTTTTTTCCTTGCTCGTCGTTCGGTAGCACCGGTGATCGCCGTGATGTCCGACGCGACCAGCGCGTCATAGGAATTGGCGACAGGCAGGTGGACTTCGAATCATGTCTTTTCGCGGGATAGTTCCAAAACTGACGCTGGGAGTCGTGGCCTTCATTCTTTCGGGCGCCATGTGGCGTTTTCTTTCCTCTGGCGGAGGCGATAACGCTACCGATGGCGATAGCCGCACGCAAGTGGTTCTTGCGTTTCTGTATCTATCGGTGGCGATTCTAGCTTTGTCAGATTTTCGCGACACTTTGTTCACGATACGACGCACACCCGCGGTTCTAGGTTTGCTGTTCATGGCCCTGGTGTCTCCGTTGTGGGCGGAAATGCCAGACGTGGTATTTCGCCGGGCGGCAGCCCTTGCGGGCACTTGCCTGTTCGGCATAGTAATGGCCGCTCGTTGCAACTTCCTGGACCAACTAAAAATGCTGCGTTGGATGTTTCGATTAGCGGCGGCTCTCAGCGTAGCTATCGTGGTTCTTGGTCATGGCGTGATCCTGTCCACCGGCGGAGAATCAGTCCGGGGAGTTTTCAACCACAAAAATCGCTTGGGCGCAGCGATGGCGTTGGCTGTGCTAGTGGAATGGTACATTCCGGAGACGGCACGCTGGCTAAAAGTGGTCAAGGCCATGTCTTTAGGGTTGTTTGCGGGCCTGCTCTTTTATTCCAACTCCATAACTTCGGTGGTCACGGTTGCGGTTACGTTGCTGATTATGTGGGCGTTCACCACCATTTATCGCCGTTATAAGCTGCTTGTGCCGGTCATGTTTTCGGTCCTGGTTGTTGTAGGCCTACTGCTGGGGGCCATCGGTGTCGGTGTCGGCTCCGTGACGCAATCCATGGGCCGGTCCTCAGACCTTACCGGCCGGACCGAACTTTGGGGTTCGATTGCTTCCATGATCATCGATCGTCCAGTTCTGGGATACGGATTCTCAGGATTTTGGGAGGGCGCATCCTCAGAGGCATCGGTGGTTGAGAGCAATATCGGTTGGTCTCCCAGCTACTCGCACAATGGCTACCTGGAAGTCACACTGAGCTTAGGACTGGTCGGGCTGATGCTTTTTCTGTGGACCCTGGTGACGGGAGTGCGTCGCGCTCTGGCACAAGCAGAGAACCCTCAATCCATCACGGACCTTTGGCCGCTGGCCTTTCTGGTTTTTTTCATCATTCACAATTTCGCTGAATGCACGATTCTTTGGCAGAACTGCCTCGAATGGTCCCTTTGCGTGACCACAATCATGGCCGCTGGTGTGACCAACAGCCAAGCCGTTTGCAATTCCGTTGTCGAACCGGATGCGGCCCCGATCCCGGCCGCGGAGTGTGGGTGAACGCTTCATGCGTGTAGCCATCTGTATCGCCACCTATAAACGGACTGCGTTGCTTCGAGATTTGCTTGCTGGCATCTCGCATCTTACTTTTCGAAGGGTAACCGCTCCGGAAATCGAAATCGTGGTTGTGGATAATGATCCCGCAAAAACGGCGGAGCCCGTTTGTGCAGCGAGCGATTTGCCTTGGCTGCTTAGGTACGTTGTGGAGGAGAACCGCGGAATTGTCCATGCGCGAAATCGCGCGGTCTGCGAGGCAGGCGTGGTCGATTTTATTGCATTCATCGACGATGATGAAGTGCCTTCGCCCCAGTGGTTGGATGAACTTTTGTCCACCCAGCAACGGTTTCGTGCCGATGTGGTCGGCGGTCCCCGTGTACCAACATTCGACCCCAATGCCCCGGAATGGATTAAGGCAAGCAGTCTTTTCGGTCCACAGATGCTGTCGACGGGCAATCGATTTGAACTGTGCTCCACGGGAAACGCCTTGGTTCGCAGCGAGGTATTTGCCGGCGCTCGCGGATTCGATCAGCGCTTCAACCTATCTGGGGGCGAGGACACGCATTTTTGGCTGCGTGTTCGACGGACAGGATATTCAATGATTTGGTCTGAGGAAGCGATTGCTTACGAGACGGTGCCGCAAGAACGAGCCAATCTGGCGTGGATTTTGCGTCGAGGTTATCAGTGCGGGAATTGTTGGTCTTGGTGCGAATCAACTCTCGATCACCGGTTGCGTGCTCGCGCGATGCGCCTCGTGAAAGCCGCGGCGCACATGGTCGTTGGCGCTGCCGCAGTTTTGCCATGCTTGTTCATGGGGAAAGCTGCTCTAGCCCATGCATTGCGAAGAGTGTGCCTCGGGCTCGGAATGCTTACCGGTCTGGCTGGTCACAAGTTTCTGGCGTACCAAAACGCGGGAACTCCAGCTATATCCCGAATCTCCAAGATGGCCGAGCCCACTAAGGCCTAGCTTATGTCCATGCTGCGTATTGCTTTTTACATCGGAGTGCTCTCTTTGGTGGTTGCGCGCGCTGGCTTGGCGGCCCCCGACGAGCTTGCTCGATTAAATGCACAGCTTGAAACTATCCCGCCGAGCTTTTTCGGAATGCACATCCATCGGGCAGCAAGCACGACGCCCTGGCCCGCCGTTCCTGTCGGCGAGTGGCGGCTTTGGGATGCCTATGTTACCTGGCCATATCTCGAACCGAAGCGCGGCCAATTTCAATTCAACATCCTGGACAAGTACGTGGCTCTGGCGCATGAGCACAACACCGGTGTGTTGCTGCCACTGGCGCTTTCTCCCGCCTGGGCCTCGGCGCGACCACTCGAAAAGTCGGTTTATCAGCCCGGATCGGCTGCCGAACCAAACAACATCGAGGATTGGCGCGTATTCGTACGAACGGTAGCGACGCGCTACAAAGGCCAGATCGACGCGTACGAAATCTGGAATGAGCCCAATTTGCCACAATTCTGCAGCGCGAGCGTCGACCAGGTCGTCAATCTCACTCGCGAAGCATCGCGTATTATTCACCAAGTCGATCCCCATGCGGTGGTGGTCTCACCATCCGCAACGGAGACGAAAGGCGTCGCCTGGCTAGCCGAGTTTTTGCGGAAAGGTGGCGGCCAGTATGTCGACGTGATCGGCTATCACCTCTATGTCAATCCCCAGCCGCCAGAGGCCATGCTGCCGCTGATCGAACAGATCAGACAAACGATGGTGGATCAGGGTCAGGGTGCGAAACCCATCTGGAACACCGAAGTGAATTGGTTCAGCCCGAAGCCCTTTCCATCGCAAGAATTGGCCGCGGCGTATGTTGCCAGGTCGTACATTCTCAATTGGGCAGCCGGAATTCAGCGAGTCTACTGGTACGCGTGGGACAATCAAGCCGTCGGTGTGCGCACCACAGAGCAGGATGGTCGCACACTAACTCCGGCAGGCCGCGCCTACGGAACCGTTTCCCAATGGTTGATTGGCGCGCAAATGGCCGGCTGCAGTCAGAACGCTGATCACACCTTCGTTTGCGAGTTGCGCCGCAATGAATCGCCTTCATGGATTGTGTGGAACCCGGACGGCATGCGCATGTTTGAGGTCCCCCAATCGTGGCGTATCGACAACTTCACTCCGTTACTTGATTCATCGCATGCGCTTCGGGGCACCACAGTAAGCGTTGGACCCACACCCGCGCTTTTGCAGCAATCCGAAAACAGATAGACGATAAGAATTCGAGAACACTTCGATTGCTTTGAACAACGCAGGTTCAGATGTCCATCGCGTGTGAGGACACAATGTCAAACTGCCGGCCACGCCTGGTGATTCTCACCAACATAATCGCGCCCGCCAGGATCCCGCTGTTTTCTGGCCTCGCCGATCATTTCGAGGTCGTCGTTCTTCATGGTGGAACGGAATCGAATCGCGAGTCCTGGAAGGAGATCGGTACGGGATCGTCGAAATTTGCCAGTGTCAAAGCATGGGGCTGGCAAATTCGCACGGCGCGCCGCGAAAACGGACAAATTTTCGACAAATTGCATTTCCACATTACGCCCGGCTACGTGTGGCATCTTCTACGGATCAAACCGGATATCATCGTTAGCGCCGAAATGGGTTTGCGCACTCTCATGGCACTGGTGTACGGAACCCTGTTCGGCAAGCCGGTTTGGGTCTGGTGGGGCGGCACCTGCCACACGGAGCGCAACATCGGCCTCATGAGAACTTGCGTCCGTGCCTTGATTTCCAAATGGGCTCGTCACTGGATCAGTTACGGCGAATCATCGACGGAATACCTGCTGACGCTGGGGATACCTCCACAGAGGATCCTGCAAATACAAAATGCCGTGGACGAATTGCGTTTTCTTGCGCCAGCCAAGCCTCACTTTGATATGCAGGTGCGGCCTGTCCTGCTTCATGTAGGTCAGCTCATCGCCCGCAAAGGCGTGGATGCGCTGTTGCGCGCTGCGGCAGTTCTGCAGCGCGAAGGACACCGGTTCTCGTTGTTGCTCGTGGGAAACGGCCCGGAGCGGGAGGGTCTGTGGCGCCTCACCGTCGATCTCGGATTACAGAACGTTTTTTTCGTTCCAGCGCTTCCACCGGAGAAAATGCCGGCAATATATCGCAGCGCGGACGTCCTGGTTTTTCCGACGCTCGAAGATGTTTGGGGACTGGTCGCCAACGAGGCCGTATTGTCGGGGCTTACTGTGCTCTGTTCCAAGTACGCAGGCTGCGCGCAGGAATTGTTTTCTCCGCAGAGTGTTTTTGATCCGGAAAATCCCGCCGAGTTCATCAGCAAACTTCGCGACGCCTTATGTGGCCGAATGCCGGTGCCTGACCCTGCCCGATTGCTGGGCACGCCACAAATTGTGAGCAGTCTGACGGAGGCCTTCGAAGGCTCGCGTCACCAGGGGAAGCGAGATCGCACCTATCATGCATCCACCAGCGATTTGCGAGCTGCAAAATTGTGAACTCAAGCCCGTTTTGCGTCCATTTTAGTTTTGATTCTCATTAGCGAGATACCACGCCTGGCAGAGTGAGCCCAAACACTATGAACATCCCGTTTCTAAAGCAATCCACGTCGCACTATCGCGCGGATATCGATGGTCTGCGGGGCATTGCGGTTCTCTTGGTGTTTGCATACCACCTTGGAACCGCGCGGTGCCGCGGCGGCTTTGTAGGAGTGGATGTGTTTTTCGTGATCTCCGGCTACCTGATTGGTTCGATCATTCTATCGGAAATCGAAATTTCTAAATTTTCGCTCGCATCGTTCTACGAAAGGCGGATTCGACGCATCCTGCCAGCCCTGTTCGTGGTGCTTTGCGTATCGTGTTGTTTCGCGTATCGCTATTTGCTGCCGGTCGAGTCGACGGAATTCGCAAAATCCTTGCTGGCCGCCACGTTTTCCGCATCGAATATCTTCTTTCTGCATCAGTCGGGGTATTTCGATGGCCCAGCCGCGATGAAGCCGCTGCTGCATACCTGGTCGCTCGCTGTCGAAGAACAGTTCTATCTTTTCCTTCCGCTGTTCCTGTTGGCCATTCGGCGATGCTCGCCCACCAGAAAGCGCTACTGGGTCATTTCCGTGGCTACGATTTCGTTTTTGATTAGCGTCGTGGGCGTGTTTCGCAGCCGCGAGGCTACTTTTTATCTGGCGCACACCAGGGCTTGGGAATTGCTGCTCGGCACCCTGATCGCAATGGATCTGTTCCCCATGATTTCGCCGGTGTGGCGAAATGTAGCGGCGTCCATTGGCTTGGTCTTGATTGCTTGCGCGAGCTATTTTTTCAACTCGGCCACGCCTTTTCCAGGCGCGTTTGCGCTGGTGCCTTGTGTGGGCGCGGCGCTGATCATAGCCGCTGGCCGATCGGGTCCTTCCGTGATTGGGCAGGCGCTGTCGTTTTCGCCCTTGGTATTCGTTGGCATGATCTCCTACTCCTTGTATCTGTGGCACTGGCCCGTCATTGTGTTTCAAGGAATCTGTGGTTTGTTGATTCCAGGTGTTCCGCCAAGGCTGGCCAAGCTTACTGCGCTGGCGGTTTCGTTTGTGATTGCCACACTATCCTGGAGGTTTGTGGAGCAGCCATTCCGGGGTCGCGGTTTCAGGATTTCCCGGCCGGCCATCTTTCGGCTGGCGGCGGCTAGCGCAGCCGCATTATTGGCCCTGGGTGGCAGCGCTTTGCTTACCAATGGCTGGCCTTCCCGTTTTCCGGCGGAGGCGGTCAAGGTTGCATCGTTCTTGGAAACCTCCGACACAAGCACACGATCGCAATATCGCGTCGGCAGCTGCTTTCTCACCGGGCGAGACACCTACGCACAGTTCGATGTCTCTGCGTGCCTCAAGAGAGACGCACACAAAAAGAATTATCTACTGATCGGCGACAGCCACGCCGCCCAACTATGGTATGGACTCGAGTCCGTTTTCCCGGAAGTGAACGTCATGCAAGCGACCGCATCTGGCTGTAAGCCGACATTAGAGCAAAGCGTCGGAGCCGATGAGAAGTGTCTGCGGCTTATGCATTACATGTTCGCGGAATACTTGCCCAAACATCCTGTCGACACGCTTCTGATCGCCGCGCGATGGGATCACCGTGACCTGCAACGGCTTCCTCCCACGATTCGCGCGGTGCAGCAGCACGCCGGCGAGATTGTATTATTCGGCCCAATAGTTCAATACGATTCGGCATTGCCGAGATTGCTGGCGCTGGCGATCAAGAAGAACGATCCCGACATTCCCGCGTATCACCGGATCGGTTCTTACGAAACCCTGGACGCGGATATGGCTCAACTGGCGGCCACCCAGCTTAAAGTCCGCTATATCTCCTATTACAAACTGCTTTGCCAGCAGCAAAATTGCCGAGAGTACGCCGAGCAGGGAATTCCACTTCAGGCGGACTATGGGCATTTGACCGGAAGTGGCTCCGTATACATGGCCACGGCAATCCGTGAACGCGGCGAGTTGCCGTAGCCGCGTAACTCGGCCAATTTTTCAAAAAGCCTGCTCGCCGGCTGGTCTGGCGAGCTCTTTCGGAGACACAACAACTTCATCCTTGCGCGAGCTGCTCACGGATCTGCGCGTACCCGGGTTTGATCACCGAATAAATGAATTCACAGCGCCGGTCATAGGGCAAAAAAGCGCTCTTCATGGCATTGATGGTGAGCTTTTCGAAGTCCGCGAGATCCAGTCCAAACGTACTTGCTGCGGCCTCGAATTCCTTGGTCATACACGTGTCGCTCATCAGCCGGTTATCGGTGTTCAACGTCACTCGAAACTTCGCCTGGTAAAGAATCTTGAAGGGATGATCAAGCAGAGTCGCTGCGGCGCCGGTATGTACGTTGCTGAGCAAGCAGATTTCCAACGGAATCCGTTTATCGAGCACGTATTGCGCAAGTTCCCCCAGCTTCACCGCCTTTCCATCGGAAATCGCAATGTCGTCAATTAAGCGGGTTCCGTGGCCAATGCGGTGAGCGCCGCAATATTGGATCGCTTGCCAAATCGATTCCTTTCCAAAACCCTCGCCGGCGTGAATGGTAATGTTAAAGTTCTGCCGTTGAATGTAGTGAAAAGCCTCCACGTGTTTCTTCGGAGGGAACCCGCCCTCTTCGCCCGCCAGATCAAATGCCACCACGCCACGGTCGCGAAAATCGACAGCGAGTTCGGCCATCTCCAGAGACACGTCCATATTGCGCATCGCGCAGATAATCAGGCCTGACGAAATCCCGAAGGTTTTTCGGCCTCGCTCCAGGCCTTTGAGCACCGCGGAGACAACTTGCTGGTGGGTCAAACCACCGCGCGTGTGGAATATGGGAGCGAAGCGGGTTTCGAAATAAACTACGCCATCACCGCTGAGATCTTCCGCCTGCTCATACGCTGCTCTTTCCAGCGCCTCTTCCGTCTGCAGGACCGCGATGGTGTGCGCAAAACCAGCCAAATACTTGGGCAAGCTGCCTTGGTTGGCACCTTGATGGAACCAGCGCGCTAGTTCCTCAGGATTGTCGCTGGGAAGTTGATCGTATTTCTCGGTTTTAGCTAATTCAATAATGGTCTGCGGCCGCAGGACGCCGTCCAAGTGCTCGTGCAGCAACACCTTTGGCATCGATTTCAGTACACGGCGATCCAGCGTCATGGACCCTCTAAGGACGGCGCCTTATTGGCGCTATCACTCTGAGGATAACCCAGCGCGGAAAGGTTAGAAAGATCAGCAAAATGCGGCTCAGCGTCGCATGGCTTTGTGTTCGCTGTTATTGACGAGCTAGAAGCGCCCCAGGCGTACACGAACTACAACCGGTTTTTCGTAGAAACAGAGACCACGATCGGTTTCATCGCCGTTCCACAACTTCTGCGGCTTCCAAACGCCGTTCACAAACATGCCCTGTTCGGCGGTGATGATTTCGCTGCGAATCCAGGGTGGTTTTCCTGGTAGGTGAAAGCTGACACTCGCGTCCACTCCGGTGACCAGAAACTCATCCGGCCCCAGTTGACCAATCAGTGCCGCGGCGTGCGCGTCCTTGGTCCCCGGAGCCCTGCGCCCATCAGGTTGAGGGAACCCGAACGCCACGGTAGCCTGCCATGCGCCAAAATCCAGCTCTTCTGCCGTCTGCCCCGGCTCTTCCACAGCGGTCTTGAGTTTGCCTTCAAATTCGAGTTCGGCAACTTCACGGTTTATCGGTTCGATTACAGCGAAATTACGAGCGTGCGCGCTCCAGGGTTCGTCGCCCAGGATGTTCCAGCCTGACTGGTCTACGCCAAACGGCGAGAAGCCAATTGCCCCATCTCCCAGCGCGTAGAACAAGAATTTCCCAAAACTGTCGCTGCGGCCCGTCTCTGGAATCCAAAGCGGATTGTCGGCACGATGGTAGGCGCCCATGGTCTGGCGATAGAACTGCGAATCATCGGTATAAATATCAGGCCCGATCATGTCAATCGAGGGTGCCAGGGCGCGCCACAAGCCCACCAACTTCTGCACTGGTCCCCCGCTGGGATATGCGATGCCGGGCAAGTCCACTTGCCGTTGGGGAAGCTCGGCGGCCGGATAATCGATCCACGCGTTCATGTAATAAGGAATTGCGAACTCCGCCTTGCCTGCCGCCGCGATTTCATTGATATATTTGGATTGGTAGTAAAACTGAAACATCTCATCCGCGTCGGCGCCAAAGACTTGGCTCCAAGTGCCTGGCTGTTTATGTGCCGCGGCCAGCAGATCGGCGGAAACCGCGCCTGCGAACGCGCGATTGGCCTCCGCCGAATAGTCGCGCACATTGCCGATATTGCCCGACTCGTTTTCGACTTGGATGAGCAGAACTGTGTGCTGCTCGCTGTCGATCTCTTTCAGGTGCTGCATTAACTTCACGAATGCAGCTTTGTCTGCCTGCAGCGTGTTGCGCGAAAGCGGCGACAGGACGTCGATAGGCTCCCCATCCGCACGAATGACTCGCGGGAAGCGCTTCGTGTCGGCTTTCACCCACGCCGGCACATAGTGCATGTTGCCGTTCTTCCAAGTACCGAACCAGAGCAGCACAACATGTAGATTGTGAGTCCGCGCGCCTTCTACAATCTGATCCACATTGGTGAAATCAAAGTGTCCCTCGTTGGCTTCGAGTTGTTCCCAATAAACGGGTGCCTCGATGGTGTTGGCATGCAGAGCGGCCATCGATTCCCACACCTGCGGCAATTCACTCGGCCATGCGCTGGAATTGTGAATCTGGCCGCCCAGGATCAAGTATGGTCGTCCGTCTACGATCAGAGCATAGCGCCCATCTTTCTGGACGAGTTTTGGCGCATCTGTCCCGAAGGACGCTGCAACGAATGCGAAAGCAAGCACGCTAAACACAAAACCGAAGATACGGATGAGGTGTGTATGCATTGAAGGTGGCACCTTTAGCCAGTTCACTCGATTAGACAGCATCGCACCCAGGTTTGGCAATGACGTGAAAATGAGTCCGAAAAACAGCCCGCAGGCGCTCGCCGAATAACCCATGTCCTTCAAGACGACCAGGCCACGTCGACGCGGTGTTTCCGAACCGCACTTTCTGCATTCCTCAGAAAGTGCCGATTACGGGTTCAATTTGGTCCGGTCTCGAGGATACAGCGTAGCCTGACGCACGTTCGAAAGATTCAAGACCTGGGCGGTCAGCCGCTCCAGTCCAATCGCAAAACCGCCGTGCGGGGGCATCCCGAGGTCAAACATTTTCAGATGGCTTTCGAAATTGTTTGGATCAATCCCGCGGGCGCGCAGCGCGTTTTCCAGCTCTTCGCGGCGGTGCAGGCGTTGGCCGCCGGTCGTGATTTCGATGCCTTGATACAAAAGATCAAAGCTGTTCGCCGCACCACCAGTTCCGCGCGGCGCGGTGTAGAACGGGCGGCCCGATAGGGGAAACCCAAGTACAAACACGGCTGGCACGCCACACTCCTTCTCTGCTAGTTGGCACAATTGGCGTTCCGCTTCCGGGTCAAGGTCGTCAGATAGGTCCTCCCGGCCGAAATTCTCCTTCAGAAGCTCAAGACAAGGTGCGAATCCCCAGCACGGCACATCGAGCATCGACGGAAGCGCCTGCCGCCGGTATTGCCCGAGCAAGTCTCCAAAATGTCTGTTTGTGTTTTCGAACATGTACGTCAACAGCTCGCGCTCCAGTTGAATTACGTCTTCCGGGCCGTCAATGAACCCGAATTCCAAGTCCAACGAATAATACTCGGTGAGGTGCCGGCTCGTGGCGTGAGGCTCCGCCCGGTACACGTGGCCTGTTTCGAACACCCTCTCGAATCCACCAACTCCGTGCTCTTTATAAAACTGCGGGCTCTGTGCTAAGTAGGCGACACGATCAAAATACTTCACTTCGAAAAGATTGGTTCCTCCCTCGGTTCCGGACGAAACCAGTTTGGAAGTAATGATTTCGGTGAACCGCCGTTGCGTCAGGAACTCGCGGAAAAACCTCAGCAGCGCCGCCTGGATTCGAAACACATTGCCGATGATCGGGTTACGTAAAGACAGGGCGCGATACTCCACCAGCGTTTCCGGGTTGACCGTGTCGAGATTTGCATACGAGGTGAACGGCAGATGCTGTCCCGACCTGCTGAGAACGTAAACGCGGTCGATGTCCACCTCGTATCCCAGTTTTGCCCGGGACTCTTGCCGCACGCGCCCTACAATCTCGACAGTGTCTTCAAGCTTGAGATGATGCTCCTTGATAGATTCCGGCGCCGCGACGCATTGCACTTCGCCCGAGCAATCCTTCAGAAGCACAAAGATGGTTTTTCCGAGAACACGTATGCGCGACACCCAGCCGCGGAGTGTGACCTCTTGCTGAACAAAATTGGGAACGGTTTCGATCAGAACGCGCTGCTTAGCATTGCCCATGCCGGCAAAAACCTCCTCAAAGGAGAATTCTTGCTGGAGCCACGCAAGCGGCGGTGCCATCCAGCTTCCGGGCAACGCCCGGCGCTCAATAGCTGCTGTTTCGTAGCGACTACGTTTCCCCCTACTGAAGCCAACCGGCTCTCGGTTTCTGTTTCAGGGGAACCTCTCCGAGGGGTCTGTCCTCTTCGCTGAGTTCCTTCCTTTCTACCATCGACTAAAGCGGCAGGCAAATTCTGTTTTTGTGCGCAACCGCGGTCGCCAGCAGCGGCACTGCCATGCGGCGCGGCGTGTTGCCGATGTGCTCTTGTTGACGACTGAGGCAGGGTGGGAGGCAGGTCAGGTTGTGAAGTCTGCCTCCCTAGTTGGGTGGTACCTGGCCCGAGCTGACGCTCAGGTCATGAGTTAGCCCTATTATCCGGTGAGGAGCTGGCACGCAGTTATGAATTGTCTTTCTGCAAAAAAGCAAAAAAAGATGTTGCGGATCGGGAGCGGGAGAAAAGGCTCTAGCCGGCAAACAGTTTCATCAAAACGAACTCAGGAGCTTGACTTCAACAAGGTCGACAATTTGTGAACCGCCGCAGCTATGTCCTGCACGGCAGTGCTGCCAAACCCTAAAACGAATCCTTGGCGCGAGGCTTTACTCATATAAGAAGGAGAGAGGGGCGCCAGACTGAGGTTTTGATTCGCGGCGCGCGCGGCGATTTCCAGGTCGGAAATACCGTTCACCAGGACAGAGAGATGCAACCCTGTTTGGCCTCCTGGCACTTCTACCTCAGTGCCCAGTTGCTCACGAATACAGCGCATCAGGGCGCTTCGACGTTCGCCATAGATCAAGCGCATCCTGCGAATATGGCGCGAGAAATGTCCCTCGCGAATGAAATCCGCAAGCACCATCTGCGGCAAGGTTGGCGGACCAAGGTCCATGGCGAAGCGGACACTCAAAAAGCGCTCGACCAGATCCGCTGGAACCACCACATAACCTATCCGCAGGGAAGGGAACAGCACCTTGCTGAACGTGCCGATGTACACCACCCGACGGTTACGGTCCAGCCCTTGCAACGAGGTAATCGGCATGCCTTCGTAGCGGTACTCGCTGTCATAGTCGTCCTCGATCACCCACGCCCCGTGCCTTTCCGCCGAGTCCAGGAGCTGCAGCCGGCGCGACGCGCTCATGATCACCCCGAGTGGATACTGATGCGACGGCGTGACCAAAACGGCCCGTGCTTCCGGGCACCTTTTCACACCTGAAGCTACGTCGAGCCCTTCTGCATCCACAGGAACGGGGACCATCTGGCAGCCATTCATTGCAAAGATGCCCCGCGCAAATCCGTAGCCGGGCTCCTCCATCCAGACTCTGTCCCCGGGATCAAGCAGCACCCGCGCTGATATCTCCAGGGCCAGTTGCGAGCCGCTCACTATGACTATTTGCTCCGCCTCGCACCGCACTCCTCGCGCCGTTCGCAAATAGCTGGCGATCACTTCTCGAAGGTCCCGCGATCCCATCGGATCGCCATAGTCAAACGATCGCGCGCTTGCGCTGCGAGAGTGGCGTGTCACCAAACTGTTCCAAATCTGGAGCGGAAAATGCTCAAACGCAATTTGGCTGACGCTAAATGGCAACAGGCTGCGACGACGGAAAAAACCTTCAGCGCCGGGGAGGCTGCCGCAGCGTTTCGAGAGCTTGCGCCGGTTTGGGGCAAAGGCCGCCGGTGGATTGCTCCTCGCTTGCGGAGCAGCCCCACGATTTGCGAGCGATTTGGATACCACAGTGCCCGAGCCGATGCGGCTCTCCAAGTAGCCCTCTGCCAGCAGTTGTGCGTATGCGCTCATCACCGGTATGCGGGAGATTCCCAGTTCCTCGGCTAGCACCCGGGTCGATGGTACGCGCTGCCCCGGCCGCAAATTGCCGTCGACAATCGCCTGGCGATAGCCTTCGTAGACCTGCTTGTACAGCGATTTCGCAACCGCCTTGCTGACCGCGATGACCGGGGAAATTCCAGAGGGTGCTCGTTTCATTTCCTGAAAATCATAATGGCTATATCGATGTGCCTTCAAGTGGATATTGATCCCGGCCACTTTGGATGACAACCTGCCGTGAATTCATGCAGTTTGCTGTGCCGCTCCATTCGCGCCGGATGCGCTCCGCGTCAAAGGCCACTTAGTCGACTGGCTTTCGGCCGAAAGAGGATGAATGCCTACAGACTCGCTGGTTTGCTCCATGGATCTGCCCGCTCTTCCGTAGCTTCTGAGACTAGGGCAAGTGATCGCGATTGAGCGACACGGCGGATAAGAAGTCCTCCGCAGGAACTCAGTCCGGAAGGCGTTTCTCCCCGGTGATCGCGAAGTTCGTTTCGACCACGTGCGCCGTGGTCGACGGCTGTCCGCCTCCAATGGACACGCTATAGGAACCGGGGGAGATGATTCGTTCTCCCATATCGTTGACGTGACTGAGATCCCGTGGAGTGATGCTTACGCGCACATGTTGTATCTGGCCAGCTCCGACGTGCACCCGTGTGAAGCCACAGAGCGCGCGATTAGGGACGCCGGGCAATTTCGGATAGGTTAGATACAACTGCACAACCTCATCGCCATCGCGCTTGCTTACGTTCTTCACATCCGCTTCTATGCTGACCGGCTCGCCGGCCTTCACCTGCTTTGACGAGAGCTTGACGTGATCGTACTCGAATTCCGAGTAGCTCAGGCCATAACCAAACGGGTACAGCGGCGTGCCGGTGAAATAGCGATAGGTGCGGTTGGCCATCGAATAGTCCTCAAACGGGGGCAGGTCCGTAACACTTCGGTAAAAGGTAACCGGAAGCCGGCCCGCAGGATTATTTATGCCTGCCAGGGTCTGGGCCACAGCGGTGCCTCCTTCTTCTCCCGGATACCACGCCTCCAGAATCGCGTTGGCATGTTCCTTAGCCCAGTTAATGCTCAGGGCACTGCCGTTCGTCAGCACAACCACAAGCGGCTTGCCTGCTGCCGCGACACTCTCCAGCAAATCCTCCTCCGGCTTGGGCAGGTCCAGCGTGGTGCGATCTCCGCCCTTGAAGCCCTGCTCGCTGACCGGCATTTCTTCGCCTTCCAGTTCGCTGGTTAGCCCCACGACCGCCACGACCGCATCCGCGGATTTGGCCGCGGTAGTTGCTTCTGCTGAAGGATGGAGATCCAGTGTGGACCAAACCAGTTCGCCGGGAGCGTCGGAACCCGGCGCGGGTGCGTAATCGACCGTCAGGCTGTAGGCTTTGCCAGCCTCCAAATGGGTGTGGCCCAACTTGGTCTCGACGCCGGTGGTGTGGAAGGACATCGTCAGCACCTGTCCGTCCAGCAACACACGCAAGAAGCCCTCGCCGCGAAAACCCAGATAGTAATCGTTGCTGGTCTGCGGCGTGAATGTAGCGTCCCAACGGACCAGCAACGACTTTTGGTGAGCAGCTTCGGGCGGCAACGAACCAGTCACAATCCCCACGCCTTTTTCCATGCGAGTGGCCAGAGGCGGCGGGGCGCCCTTGTTCACGAACGTGAACAGGTCCTCCACGGAAAAATAACTCGCGCGAACACCCGGATGACCATCCACGGTAAGCAAGTCATTAGGAACCGCAGAAACAACTTTGCTCAAGAATTGCGTTCCGGGAACGAATTGGATCTGCGCTTGGGGGAATTCCGCGCGCAGGCCTTGCAGCACCGATACCGAATGCGTAGGCACTCCATTATAGTTGCCCAGGAGCACCGCAGTTTGCTCCGCCAGCGGCCCGATGACCACGATCTTGGTTCCGGCGGTCTTGAGCGGCAGGGTCCCGTCGTTCTTCAACAGCACCATGGATTCATTGGCCAATTTGCGCGCTAACGCCCGGTGCTGCGGGCCATCGAGCAGTTTCTCATCGATCTTGCTGTAAGGCACCATGTCCGGCGGGTCGAACATGCCCAATTTCATGCGTGCTGTGAACAAGCGCTTTAGCGCAACGTCAATGTCCGCTTCAGTCAGGAAGCCTTGTTTGACCGCGTCGCGGTAAGGAGCATAGTCGTGGTCGTCGGTTACTTTGTTGGTGAAATCAATGCACTCATTATCCATCCCTGTTTTCAGGCTTATCGCCGACGCCTCCGCCTGCGTTGGCTTGTAGTGGTGGCCATTGAAGATGTTCCGAACCGCTTCGCAATCCGATACCACGTAGCCGCTGAAACCCCATTTGCCACGCAGTTGATCCACCAGCAGGAACTCGTTGGCACAGGCGGGCTGGCCGTTGATGCTATTGTAGGCACACATCACCGAGCCGGCCGCGCCTTCGGTCACTGTTGCGCGAAAGGCCGGTAGGTAAGTGTCCAGTTCGTCGTGTTTGCTGACGGTCACATCGGCTAGATGCCGCGTGCTCTCTGGCCCGCTGTGAACGGCGAAGTGTTTGGGCGTAGAAATGGTGCGGTAATACCGCGGATCATCCCCCTGCATGCCTCTGACAAACGCAACGCCCAGGCGCGCGGTCAGGAACGGATCCTCACCGTAGGTTTCCTGTCCACGTCCCCAGCGCGGGTCGCGGAAAATGTTGATGTTCGGAGCCCAGAAATCCAGCCCTTCGAAGATGTCGCTATGCCCCGCGCGCACGTCCTGCACATGTTTGATACGCCCCTCGATGCTGATGGCCACCGCCATGTCATGAATTGCCGGAGCATCAAAAGTGGCCGCCAAGCCAACCGGCTCCGGGAACTCGGTGGTGCCGTTCACCGCGTCGCCATGCAGAGATTCGCTCCACCAGTCGTAAGCGGGGATTTTCAGGCGGGGGATGGCGCGCGCCTGGTTCACCAGCTGCGAAACTTTTTCCTCCAGTGTCATTCGGGAAATCAAATCATTGACGCGCGCTTCGATTGGCAGCGCGGGATTCAGGTACGGAGGGCTGGAGTCTGCAGGGCTTTGTGCGCGGAGACCGGATGGCAGCAGCACAATCAAAATTCCGAAAAAAAGGCGCAAAAGCGTAGTGCACCGATTCGAAGGCATAACTCTCTCCTGATTTGCAAAGCTTAGTGCCGGCACCTTCTGGCAGGCGCCGCGGGCACTTCGGTACAGGAACAAAATTCGCGCCTACAGGTTTCCGCTACTATACATCGCCGTTAACGTACACACCAAGGGATTCTCCTCGACATTGGTCCGGCGTTTCTGTTTGCAAGTCAGCATACGGGTGTGGACGGCTTTCAGCGCAATGCGAACCGCGCGGTTAACGGCTACACTTGCCGTAATGGCGAATCGCCACAAAACTTCGGTCCCAGCCTGCAAAACTCTCTACCGCTCCCGCAGTATCGGAACCGCAGGCCGCAGTTCCACCGCTTTCGTCGTAATGACTAGCTTGGCCGGTGTAAGTTCGGGACCCTCCCAACCTTCCTTCACCGCCTCAATGTGAATCTCGCCAGGACGTTTGGTTGACTGCAAAATGACTTGCGCGAGGCCGTTAAACAGCGAGCGGGTGGTTCCTTTGTCGCTCTCCTGGCAGTTGGGATCACCATTGCCGACGCCGATCAGGGCGCCGGTACCAGAGACCTTGAAGCCGATCGTGTTATTGGCGATCGGCACCGGCCGGCCCTCTCTGTCGAGGGCTTCCACTTTCACAATGGCCAGGTCCTCGCCGTCGGCGTTGATCTCGGTTCGGTCGGCCGTTATCCGAAGCGAAACCGTTGGCCCGGTGGTCTCGCGTCTTTCCGTGAGAACGACCTTGCCGTCCTTCGAGCCGCGTGCCTCGATTGCGCCCGGTTCATACTTCACCTTCCACTCCACGTGCCCCAGGTCCGGAACCTTCTGGCTTCCCAGGCTTTTGCCGTTTACCAACAACTCCACCTCCTCCAAGTTGGAGTACACCCAGACGGGAATCTCGTCACCCTCCCTGCCGTGCCAATTCCAATGCGGGAATAGATGCAGCGATGGTTCCTTACCCCACCAGGCTTTGTAGTAATAGAAATGGTCCTTCGGGAAACCGCACATGTCCACGATGCCGAACTGCGAGTTGATGGACGGCCATCCATACGGCGTCGGCTCGCCGCGATAATCGAAACCTGTCCAGGCAAACCCACCCGCTCCCCAATCTCGCGTGCCGTAGAATTTCCACCAGCCTTCTGGCGTTTCGCCCCACGGCACTACCCCGTCATAACAGTTCACTGTGTTACGCAACGGATCGGTTGCGTACTCACCGCGAGTGCAGATGGCGCTCGACGTCTCTGAGCCGTAAAGCGCGCGTTGCGGATACTTCTTGTGGAATCCATCGGGATACTTTTGGTTGTAGTTGAAGCCGATGATGTCGAGTGCCTCGGACACGCCTTTCTCGTTGTCTCCGTTTACGGCGGCGGAGACCACCCGTGTCGGGTCCAGCTCGTGACAGCGCCGCACCATGCTGGCCACGATCTTGGCGCCCTGCTCGGCCATCGGACCTTGTAGTAGCCACTCCTCATTCCCGACCGACCAGATGATGATCGAGGGTGAGTTGCGGTAGCGTTTCACCATCAGCTCGAGTTGCTGCATTCCTTCGGGATTGGAGCTCATCTGGCGGGTCTCGCACATCATCATCATGCCCATGCGATCGCAGGCATCCACCCACTCGGGAGTCGGCATATTGTGCGAGGTACGAACAGCGTTGCAACCCATCTCGCGCAGCACGGCCAGGCGGAACCATTGCAGGCGATCAGGCAGCGCGGCTCCCACACCGGCGTGGTCTTGATGATTGCACGTGCCTTGGATTTTTAGCGGCTTGCCATTCAACAGAAAGCCCTTCTCGGGGTCGAACACGGCGGTGCGCACACCAAAGGTAACGCGCTCCGCGTCGCGAACCTGGCCCTCCGACACCACCGTGACCACAGCGGAATAAAGATGAGGGTCGTCTACGGACCACAAAGCGGGATTCGCAATCCGCGCAGTGGCGCTGTAAGTAGCCGTCCCGTCAATGGCGATGGATTGCTCGGGTGATTCGGCGTTTGCCACGGTTGCCCCATTTTTGTCGAGAATCTTCCAGCTCACCTTGGCGCTCGCGGTCCGTTTGCTCTGGTTCTCCACTACGGTCGAGACTGCCAGCACGGCGGAGTTTCCGTCTACGGTTGATCGGACTATGCTGTCCCATTTGCCCAGGTGTACCGCATCGGTTTTGGTCAGCCAGACGTGGCGATAAACGCCCGCGCCCTCATAGAACCAGCCGTCACCGAAGCTGGCATCGACTCGGAGGACCATGTAGTTCCGTGCGCCGTAGGCCAGGAAGTCCGTGAGATCGAAGCGGAACGGAGCGTAGCCGTTATTGTTGCGGCCGATGAAGCAGCCGTTGAGGAACACCAGCACGTCGCGAAAAGCCCCGTCGAACTCCACCCAGATCCTCCGGCCCAAGTCGCTGGCGGCAATGTCGAATTCCCGGCGATACCAGCCCACACTGGTTTCCGGATAGCGGCGCCCCAGTGGCTTATAGCCGTGTGACTTCTGCTCGTCATCGCGCACGAACGGCAGTTCCACCGCCCAGTCGTGCGGAAAATTGATCGTGCGCCATTTGGAATCGTCGAAGCCAGCCTTTGCGAACTTGAAGTCCCCAGTCTTGGCAAAGTCTCCCTGGCCGAACCCGAATCCCAAATCCTTTGCGGGATCGCTTCCGTCCCCGAATGTGAACTTCCAGCCGAAGTCGAACAGAAGTTGCTCGCGAGGCGCGACCGCGGGCACAGCTGCAGCCGAGCCCGCCGGCAAATCTCCGCCCAGCAAGGCCGCCGTGCGGGCCCACGACGAACGCCCCAGCAACGAAGAAGCGGAAAGAGCGAGGCCCGAAGCAAGTAGATCGCGGCGAGTCATATCAGGCATGTGCATCCTCCCATGTGTGAGTTTGAGGCGCTGCCCAACTTCAATTTGAGCGCAAGATGCAACCCAGATTCACCTGTGTGAACCGGTCACATCCAGCGGCGCAAGTATCCTGTGATGCGATCACGCAAGCCGTGCAACTCATGTGGAACTTATTTCCGCAACGCCTCGGCACAGCAAATTCTAGATAGGATCTAGCAACTATAATAGGAAAGAGTCTCTTCGAATGGCAATGTTGCTCCGGGCGGAACGCTATGTGTGCTCTCACCCCAGGCAAAACCGAAGCAGTCTGGGATCAATACTCGCAAACTATGATTCCTACATGTGATCAGATTAATTTGTGAGCGATGGCGGGTGGGTCGTCACAAGGTGAGTCTGAAGATGGCGTGCCTGTAAGAAACCAAAAGCTAGTAGTCACATTCCATTTATGCAGGCTACTGGAGAATCGCGCCGCCTGTCCGGCGCTTCCGAAAAGAACCTGAATGGCGATCCCGTTCACGGCATGATCCTCGTTTCTTGATGCCTGTTCGACGCATCCCGCGCAAATAGTTCGGGCGCCCCCGAAAGAGCGCCCGCGTCCGTTTTCGCACGGCTACAAACTGTTACCAGTTGTTGCTATCGAACGGAATTCCCGGCAGCACCGCCGTGCCTTCCGCTTTCACCGCATCCAGCGCGTTCGGATCAAGTCCCAGCGCCTGTAGAATCGTCGGCGCCACTTGTGACGTTTTTACGGGACTGGTGATGGTCACGGCCGTAAACGCGGGGTTCGACACTAGAATTATCACATTCGTGTCGTCGCGCGAGAACCCGCCGTGCTCCGCGAGCTTCTTCGTGCTTCCCGAATAAGTGACGCCAATGTCCGGTGTGGTCAGAATGTCCGGTGTGCGCGGGTCGCCATTCGGCGGCTGTCCAGGAGCGTTGAAGTACGTGGTGAGTATTGGTCCGGAGAAAATTTCGCCAATCCCGGCAACGTTGTTGGTAGTCGGCGAGGTCGACTGGAGCAGGGCCACCGCGCTTCCTGTGTTGCACTTGCTGTCCAGCCAAACCAACGACACGTCATCCTCGGTTGGTCCGATGCCGGTCGGGTTGGATGGCGACTCGGAGGGCGGCAGGCAATGCGCGTTGTCCAGAATCGTCGCTGGCGACGTAGTGATCGGATCAGTTGACGAAGTGCCAATGCCCAAATAGCGCGCGGAATCAATCGGGCTCTGCCCATGCTTTGCGGTGATTATGATCAGTGTCTGGTCGTAGATTCCGTTCTTCTTCAGTTCGCTGACCATGTCTCCGATCGACTTGTCCGCGAATTCGATTTCGCTCAGCAGGTACTGCGTGGGCGTGCCAATCGAGTCCACGTACCCGCCGGTGTGCTTCAGCGATTTTTCGATCAGCTTCTCGCCGACGCTGACCACCTGGAAATTCATCCCGAAAATCGCGGGCACCGGAGCGCCGCTCGAGCCATTGTGTGTTTTGCCGTTGATCCAGTTCAGCACCGCGTTTACCTTAAGCTGGTCGTAGCACTGAATATTTTGAAAACTGTCGGTCCAGGAATTCGACGGCGATACCGTGGTCTGATCAGGAAGGGGATCGCAAGACACTCCTTGTGCGGACACTTTCGGCAGACCTACGGGGATCGAGTTAATCTCCGGAGAATAATAATCGTCCACGGCCTTGCCGTTGCTGCCATGGCCCGAAACAGACGAGTACGACGGGTGCTTGTCGGACCACGCGGTGTAACCCCCGGCCTGGTGGATCACTCCGAAAATCGTATTCGTCCGGACGAAATCCCATGGATACACGCCCGCGCAGTTGTTGCTGGGGTCACGATCCAACTTGGTCGGATCGATCGACCGGATTCCACCATCAACCCCGATCGGCGCGCCGCCGTTCAGTGCCAGTTTGTTAACGTCGATGCCTTCGTCGAATTCCGTCGTTGATCCTGTCGCCGGCGTGTTCGGCATGCAGCCACCCGGCCCCGTACCCGCAACCCCGTTTCCCGTGGTATTTATCGGCGCGTCATACGAGCGGTCGTAGGCAACGTCATAAAACGCACCCACTGTTCGCGGTGAACCACCGGTCACGATCGCCATTAATCCCGGAAACGAATCCGACGGCCGCGAGGTGGACGTGTCCCGATAGTTGATCCCGGTCTCGCCCAGTTCCGCCAGGTTCGGGCAATATGGTTCTCCGTTGTTCACGCCGGGCAATCCTTTCGAGCAGTTCAGGTAGTCCACCGCGTGCATCCCATCAATACTGATCAGCAAAACGTGTTGGACCTGGTGCTGATGACTCCAGTCCGGACTTTGGCCATACGCCGCCGGAATCAGCAGCATGCTTCCCAACAGTATTTTTGTGACACACCGAAAACTTGATTTGATTTTCATCAACAGCCTCCAGCCAAGGATTTGTATCCGTGCTGTGTTGCGATGTGGTGAAGGCGTGATGAATTTCTGGCCGATCTTGCAAGCGGCATCGGAGATCTGCGTCTTTCAACAATGATCCATGCTTTGTAGGTCGCGATCACCGGCTGGAGAATGGCCTGCCGCCGCCTTGTTTAATCTCGCTCTGGTCGTCGCGAATCGTTTTGACCGCTGTTCACATGCACGTCACATCTCCAGTACCGTTTTGTTGATCGAATGCGCCTTGATGATAGACTCCGCCTGATAGTGCGATTTTTATCCCGACTATTTGAACAACTCACAAGGTTTTGACCTGGAAATTTATGGCCAACACGCGACATTTTGAGTATCCCGACCAATTCGGGCTATGGGTCCAATGCAAGAACCAGCGGTGCCAAGCCAGGTTTACAGCAGGTTCCGCTTTCGCGGAATCCGCGGAACGACTGGCGAAAACAATCGAGACCTATGCCAATCCCACCTTGAAGTGTCCGAAATGCAGCGAGGCTTTTGCCTACTCCGGCTCGGATATGAATCCTTATCCCAGGCCGTCCGCGGACAAGGAATGGAAAGGCTTGCCCACGTCGGAGTAGCTGAATTCCCATCTCGTTCAGCTTCAAAAACTGAACTCACTCTATGGAAACGGGTTTGTCTTTCCAAAAGCGATTCCAGTTCTCCAACGACGTGAACGTGCGGCTGTGCATGCGATCGATGTACAGCGTTCCGCGGAGATGATCGATTTCATGCTGCAGGATCCTCGCGTACCACCCCGTAGCTTCGACTTGGGACAGCTCACCTCGCTCGTTCTGATACTCTACCCGCACCGTGCGGGCTCTCGGCACAACGGCTGAAAACCCGGCCAAGCTGAGGCAGCCTTCATAAAAGCCGACTTTGTCCGTTCCCATGTCCAGAATCTTGGGATTAATAAGCACGTGAAATGGAACGGGGCGCCGCTCCTTCTCGAGCAGTTCCTGTGCGGGCAAGCTCTTGAGCAACTCGTCCCGGTCCTCGATCACCGCAAGCTGCAAAGCCAAGCCAACTTGCGGGGCAGCGAGACCTACCCCGGGAGCGTCGTACATGGTCTCTTTCATGTCCTGAATCAGTCTCTGTGTTTCATGGCTTCTGATTTCCTCGACAGTGAGCGGCCGGCTCACTTCTCTCAAGATCGGATCGCCCGCCTGCACGATTTTCAGCCGCAACATTTGCCTCTCGCGGACCAACTGATTTTAGAAACACCCCATCGAAATTATGAATTGCCGTCAATTTCGTTGTGGCTGGACGGCGCCTGCGAACCGTAGTGCTACGTTCGGTACGCGGCCCGTGTGACGGATTTTACCGAGCCTGCGCTTTCCATTCGGTGCGGATGACTTTGAAACCGCGCTTCTCGAGCTCGCCTTTGGTCCTCAGCGCGTCCAAGTCATTGTACGGTCCGACAACCACGCGGTGAAAACGGTCGCTCGATTTTTTCAATACAAACGCGGGGAACTTCATTTGGTTCAGCGAGTCCACCAGCGCCTTGGCGTTGTCTTCACGAACCATTGCGCCCACTTGAAGCACAAACGCGGGTTCCCCAGATGGCCTGGGTTTTGCAGCCGGAACGGGATGATCCGCAATCCGAGCGGGACTGGCAATGGGAGCAGTGGGGATCGTGGAGGCCAGCACAGCTCGATTCGGCTCTGGAGTTCCTTTGCCTTTCTGGCTGGAACGTCCTTTCCAATAGTGCCATACGGGAACAACGGCAAGAGCCAACAAAATCGCAGCCAGCGTTAACCCAATGGAACGTCTCATCCTGCCGAAATAATGGGTGGCGTCCTTTGTCACCGGGCGTTCCGAAACAGTTTTAGGGATTTGCGGCTCAGCAGGCAATGGTATGGGTGGAACAATCGGTCCGGCGCATCGCTCCTCGGGGACGGTTTCGGCCACCGTTTCATCGGCAACATTCTCCACCACGGCACATTCTGAATCGCTTGCGGCGATCTGCGCTTCGCCCGGCAATTGCACCTCCGCTTGGAGCGGCGCCTGGAATGGATCTTCGAAGACCAGCTCGAGCGTTCTTGCTTCGCCCAGAGGGATTTCGCTGATTGTTTCTGAGACCGGTATTGCCTCACCAACCGGTCTTGTTTTTTCTGGGAGTGTTTGCTCCCTTGCCAATTCGCTCCCGCCGTATAGAAAGATCAACATTTCGATTTGCTTACGCGTCTCAGCCGACAGATCGAGGAATTCCACTCCCGCCACTTTCTGCGAATCACTCTTCCACTTGATGCGGCCCTTCGCTTCGATCCACACCTCCGATTCTGGAAACTGAAAACGCATCTTCGGCAGTTCATCGTCGGTCATTTCATTGCTGGTTTGTAGAGCCAGTCCGGTTTGGCTGATGTTCACCACAATGCCGTGGTTGTTCTCGCCCAATTCTATGCGTGAAGATGCCAACCTTTGTCGGTAATGACTCCGGCGTTCGATAGTGTCCGGGCTCCCGGCGAGCGGATAACTGTTTGCCATGGTCGCGACCACCTCCCAGGCAGGGTGCAGATTACATCGCATTCTAGGAAGGGAGAAGACCAACCGGCAACGGAAATCACCGCCAGCCTAGTAACTGCATGGACATATCGAAGTCCTGGTACTTATGGTAGTAACCGTTTTTTGACAGTGTCTTAACGCGTTTTTGGACGACAGGGACTCGCGTTTGCCTATCATATGCGCCCATCACTCTCTGCGGCACGGTCTCCTGTGGTAATTGCTTCGGGAAGGAGGCTAGCGAAAGCGATGAAGTTCGACATCTTCCTGGTGGGTTCGAACCGCGAACGCGCTTACGCCCAATACAAGGCATCCGCCACCTACACTTTCTCTGTCTCTCATGGACCCGAGAAAACCCACGCGGAAGTGATTCTCACCGACACCAGCCTGGAAGTGATCGAAAAAACCGGAAGAGACGCCCGTACCGCAGCAAGACTCGCCCTTGAGCGGCTCCTCACCAGGGGTTGTGATCCCTTTGAAAATTCGATTTTCGTCCAAATCCCTTACCGGCAAGCCGCGTTCTTTTCGAAATTCGGCAGTTTCTTGCGCGAGTTTCCTTCCTCGTGAACCCGTCAGTTTTGCCGTTTGCCCGGCGGGCGCTCCTTCTCTAGCTGACCCGCCGGGCTGACGACCTGAGTGTGCTATTCGCTGATCGCCACTCCGTTGAAGGTGGCAACCCCTACGGAGCTGGAAGTCGCTACCGGACTAAGATCGCCGTAGCTGTCAATCGCGAAAACCGCTACGTAGGCCTCGCTGCCCACGCTGTAGATGACCCCCAGCCATTTGTGATCATGCGACACGGTGATGTCGGTCGGTGCGCCGGGGAGTGCCACCGATTTATAGAACAGGCCGCCTTGGCCATCCGTGAAGAAAATCGAGATGGCATGACCGGGAGAATTCCCGGTGTACCAAATGCTGCCCGGACCTTTCGCCACCCAGCACGGAGCATTTGTGGGATACGGCGGCGTCGGCCCAACAATTGGAAATACAGTTCGATCTTCATTCACAATGGCGAAACTGTCGGGGCTGTGGGCTGGCGTAAATCCCAGGTTGTTTCCCCAGAATGCTTCGCCCAGTGGCGTGTTGTTTGCGTCGCTTGGCAGCGTTACGGTGTTACTGGTTCCGCTTAACGGCCCGCCCTCCTGAGTCAGTGGAAGCTGCAAGACCGAGCCTGACGCCAGCGTAACCGCTGCCCAGGTTTTACCTACGGCAATCTGCGCCGCCGATGAATCCGTCAGGCTGACAACGGTGCCGTCCACACTTCCCCATGGCCACACATGGCTTTCCGCACAATTTGCGCCCACCACGAACAGGTGTCCCTTAGTGAGGGCCACAGAGTCGGGTTTGGCACAATCGGTGGCTAGGTCGATGTTCCCGGCCACACTGATGTAATCATCATAGCGGGCTAAGCGGGTTACGGTATTCGAATCATAATTGGCAACGGCCCCGAAGTCGTCCTTGAACTGCAGAATCCCCGCGTTGGTGCTCGCCCCACCCTTGCCGCCCGTGGATAGCATGTTCGCCAACGTCAAGGATGGCGTACCCATGGTATCGAGCTTGAACACGACCACCTGATTGCCGCTGGGATTATTCGTGCTGGTTAACACCAATATGCTACGGTCAGGTTCGCCTGCGATGGCGACTGCGGTGACCAAAAAGACGGCCGCCAGCAACTTGACAGCAGCACGCGACCATTCCTTTACCTTTTCCATACTCATCGTCATCTCCTTGCGATTGTTCTAGTTGTGTGCCCGGTTGCGGCTGGGACTGCGGACCACCTGAGCATGTTTACAAGGGGATATTCGGTTTCGGGCTGCGAAAAGTTACGATGCCGGCCTGTCTACGAACTGAATTTCATGAAATTTTGCCCGAAGCGCTAGACCGTAACTTTCTGCCCCCTTTCAACGAATACATTGGGATGAGATCGGCATGAACTTGCAACTGCTATCCTGGAATTTCGAGTGCCGCTACGTTTGCGCGAATCCGTAACTACTGGTAAACATACGGCGACTATCCTGCTCATGTGCCCGCACACCAACCTGGAAATGCTTATGGCCCGTTACCAGGCTGGCGATTTTGCCGCGGCCACCGCGCTCATCCATCAGATTAGCCCGCAGCTTCACCGCTTCTTTATCGCTCAATCGGCCAGCCGCGCCGATGCCGATGATCTGCTTCAGGAAACCTGGTTGCGCATTCACAAAGTTCGCCACACCTATCGCCCCGGTGAACCCGTCCTTCCCTGGTTTTACGCCATTGCCCGGAACACCCGTGCGGATCATTACCGAAAAACGTTGAGGACCGCCGCCCGCGAGCAGCGCTTGGAGGAAATATCTGCGCCTGCGACTCCGAACCCGGGCCGGGCACACGATCTCGAAACCCTGTTGCAACCGCTGTCGGCCAGTCAACGCGAGTTGATTGAGATGTTGAAAGTGGCGGGAATGACTTTGGAGGAGGTTGCCAGGGCTACATCTTCTAGCGTCGGTTCGGTCAAGCAGAAAGTGCACCGGGCCTACAAGAAGCTGAGGGAAAGTATGAACGCGATGCAGCTGAAGAAAGAATAATCGGTAGAGGATAGCTGTGACAAACGGAGACATCGACGAACTGCTTAATCGTGCCACTGGGCTGCCACACGAAGTCGACGCGGCGGTGACCGGTCGCATCAGCGAGGCCATCAAGGCATCATTGCGACCCGTGCGTCCTTTGCCCCCGCCCTGGCTGCTGACGGCCGGCCTTGTACTGATCTGCGTGGCCGTTAGTTTGGCGGGAGCAGCTCGATCGGGATTTTTCGGATTCGAAAAGATGGACGCGCTCGAGCGCGTGCTGATCTTTTCGATCCTTGCCATTCTCGCCGCCGTTACCGGCGCGAAGTTTGTCGGGGAATTGATACCCGGCAGCAAATATCGTGTGTCCTCGGGGCTATTGCTGGGAACGGCTTGCGCGGTGTTGGCAGTTTTGTTTGCGATGCTCTTCCGCGACTATCGCACCGAACACTTTGTCTCCGTGGGTCTTACCTGCTTGGTCGTTGGCGTGCTCCATGCCATCCCCGCCGCTCTTCTGAGCTGGTTGCTGCTCCGTCGAGGCTACGCCGTTAACCCCGTTGCAGCGGGGATTGTAGCCGGGGCCCTTGCCGGTTTTGCGGGAGTAGCCATGCTGGAGCTTCACTGCCCCAACTTCGAAGCTTTGCACGTATTGGTGTGGCACACCGCCGTCGTGCCGGTAAGTGCTGGCCTTGGCGCTCTTGCGGGTCTCTTTCTTAGCCGCCGGCGGTAGCTTCGCTGTCCCGGCAGGTTGCGTTCCACGTCGCGTGATCTTCGCTAGACTTCTTGCCGCGGATGCGGGACGCTATTCTCACGTACCCGCAAATGGCCAAGGGATTGCGTGCGCCTCGTCCGAAACTTAACGCTGGCAATCTCCCAGAATCGGACCATAATGTTCTCCCGCCCTTGCCAGATAACGAACGCCCGCTGCCCAGACCGACGCGGATATGGACTTGCCAAATCCAGCCTCTGAATAACAAAGGAGAAGAAACAAATGCCAAAGGAAGCTGCCACTCAAGCTAAGGAAAAACACCCTGCAGTTCCCGAAATACCAACGGACCTTAACCGCGAAGGTGTCGTGGAGATTTCCGCCGCTCTGCGCCAGTTGTTAGCCGATACCTTCGCGCTCTACCTGAAAACCAAGAATTTTCATTGGCACATGACCGGCCAACATTTCCGCGATTACCACTTGTTGCTCGACGAGCATTCTGAACAAATCTTCGCGATGACCGATGATATCGCCGAGCGCGCTCGCAAGATCGGTGGAACCACTTTGCGCTCCATCGGCGACATCTCCAAGCACCAGCGCCTGAAAGACAATGACCAGGAAAACATCTCGCCAAAAGACATGCTCGCGGAACTCAGCGCCGACAATCAGGCACTGACCCGCTATTTCCGCTCGGCCCACGAAGTCTGCGAGAAGTACAATGACGTTGCCACCACCAGCTTGATCGAGGTTTGGATCGATCAAACCGAACGCCGCACGTGGTTCCTTTCGGAAATCGTCCAAGGGCTCTGAGCCGGCTGGCCACGCAAACGCTTATTTGCTTTTGGAGTCTGTCGCCGACTATCCTGACGGAACGCAGTCGCCCTGTACCCGTTTATGGCCCACGAAGACGAAAAGCAACTAGCGGCCCAAGCCAGCCTGCGGTTCGTGCGCGACGGTGACATTGTTGGACTTGGCTCGGGATCCACGGCAACCTTCGCGATCCGATTCCTCGGCGAACGTGTGCGAGCGGGTCTCCAGGTTGTCGGAATTCCCACATCCAACCACACCAGCGAATTGGCTGCTAGTCTGGGCATCCCGCTGACCTCTTTGGATAAAACCCCGCAGATCGATGTAACCATCGACGGTGCCGACGAGATCGACCCACAGTTGTCGGTGATCAAGGGTGGCGGCGGTGCGTTGCTGCACGAAAAGATCGTCGCTTCGGCCTCACGCCGCCTGGTTATCATTGCCGACTCCAGCAAGCAAGTGCCGGTGTTGGGGAAATTTCCCGTTCCCATGGAAGTCATTACGTTTGCGCAGCCTCTGGTCAGACGTCGGGTGGAAGCGCTGGGCGCCTCGGTTAGACTTCGCATGGCGGGTGACACTCCTTTCCTCACCGACGAAGGCCATCACATTCTGGACTGCGACTTTGGCCCGATTCCGGATGTCCCGGCGCTCGCCCGCACGCTGAGTGACATGCCCGGTATCGTTGAGCACGGTCTCTTCGTTCGCATGGCCAATGTCGTCTTGATCGGAAGGGGGAAAGAAGTCGTCGAATTGCACCGCACCGATTGAGGCGAGCGATCGGACCGCTAGTTCGTGCAGATTCTGGGATTCACATCGGGTCGGGAGCCCAACCAAATGAAGTCTCAACTTATATCTCTCGAGGGTTTTGACCTCATCAATACTCCTCGATGGAATAAAGGCACGGCGTTCAACGATCGCGAGCGCGACATCTTCTCCCTTCATGGACTCCTGCCCCCACATATCGGATCACTGGACGATCAACTCGAGCGTCGTCTGCAGACTCTCGACAATCAGCCCACTCCTTTCAATAAATACAGTTTCCTTCGCGATCTTCAGGACACCAACGAAACGCTTTTTTACGCACTCATGGTTCGCCATGTCGAACAAATCTTGCCTTTGGTCTACACCCCTACGGTCGGCGAAGCCTGCCAGCGCTTCAGCGAAATATGGAGGAAGCCCCGCGGATTGTTCCTCAGTTATCCCAACAGCGATCGCATCGAGCAAATCCTCAGCCATCCCCGTTATGATGACGTGAAATGCATCGTGGTCAGCGACGGTGAACGCATTCTTGGGCTTGGCGATCAGGGCGCCGGGGGAATGGGCATTCCTATTGGCAAGATGGCTCTGTACACCGCGCTCGGGGGCATTCATCCCGAGCACTGCCTGCCAATCCTGCTCGACGTGGGCACCGACAACGACGACCGGCTAAAAAGTCCGATCTACATCGGATGGAGGCATCATCGCGTTCGCGGCCAGGAGTACGACAACTTTGTGGACGCTTTTGTCCAGAACATCAAAAAGCGCTGGCCCCACGTTCTCCTGCAATGGGAAGACTTCGCTGGCTCGAACGCCGCCCGTTTTCTGGCTCGCTATCGAGATCAGCTTTGCACCTTTAACGACGACATCCAAGGAACTGCGGCCGTAACCACCGCCACGCTAATTTCCGCAATTAACGTGACCGGCGTTCCCCTCGAGCAGCAGAACATTGTGATCTTTGGTTTCGGCAGCGCGGGAATCGGTATCGCCAGCCTTCTTGCGCAATTCATGCAGGACCGCGGCCTGTCGCCGCAGCAGGCTCGCAGTCGCTTCTACGGTGTTGATCGCGGTGGCTTGATCACCGGCAGCACTAAGGATTTGCGCCCCGAACAGCGCGTCTATGCGCGTGATGAACAGGCAGTGCGCGCTTGGGCGCAGCCCAATGGCGAAATCTCGTTGCTCGACGTGATCCGGCACGTCCAACCTACTGTGCTCATCGGCGTATCCGGTCAAGGCGGCGCCTTCACGGAAGAAATCGTCAGGGAGATGGCTAAGCACGTTGCCCGCCCCGTTATCTTCCCGCTTTCGAATCCAACTTCACGCAGTGAAGCTACTCCGCAAGACTTGCTGAGGTGGACCGAAGGCCTGGCGTTGGTCGGCACCGGCACCGCATTTCCTCCCGTTAATGCCGGCGGAAAAACAGTTCACATCGCCCAGACCAATAACTCCTATGTCTTTCCTGGTCTTGCCCTGGGCATCATCGCCTCTAAGGCGAAACGCGTGACCGACAACATGATCAAAGCTGCCGCTCAGGAACTGGTGCGTCATCTGCCCACCCAGAAAGACAGCCGGGCCAGCCTGCTGCCACCACTCTCCGGAGCACGCCGCTTGGCCCAACTGATAGCCGGCGCCGTTGGAAAACAAGCGATTCTGGATGGACAAGCACAAGTCGACGATGAAAACGCTCTCCAACGCAAACTCCAGGCCAATATCTGGGAACCCGTCTACGTACCCTACGAACGCATATCACAAACAATGAAACAGACTCCGCAGAAGCCGGCGCCAACCCACGCTCTTCGATAATGTGGCACCCCCACGGAAAACGATGGATGTGTTACTGGCAACTTCCCTGGAAACAGAGATTTTCGTTGAAGAACTTCAGCACATGATTCTGGAAACGATCAGCCACCTTGCTCGTGTGAGTGCCCGGATACACGTCAAAGCTGTTCGTGATCCCGTACGTATCCAGAACATCATGTAACTTGCCCGCGTCGATTCGTAAGCCGTCCTGGTCGCCCACGTCGATGGCAATCGCCCGATACCGGCGAAGATTTCCGATGCATTGATCGATGAACGCCAGCGGCGCATTGGCCGTCCATTTCGCCAGAACGTCGGCCTGAATGGCACCGTCCTTCATCGGAAGGTCCAAGTAGAGGGGTGGGTTCTTGGGGTTGGGCGACCATGCCGCCGCACTAGCGAGCTGGGCGCGTTGAAAGAACCCCAGTTTCGCGGAATCTTCCGGCGTCTTGACCGCTTCGAGTGCTTTTTCATCTTCCGCCTTTAGCGATCCCGCTGGGCGCGGCGACAAGCAACACGGGCTCATGATGTATAGGCTTCCGAACACGTCCGCATGCTTCATTCCGATGCGGGTTGCGCCATAACCTCCCATCGAGTGGCCAACCAAACCGCGGCTCATTCGGTTTGGCATCGTACGGTAATGTGCGTCGATGTAGGCAACCAGGTCGTGCGCAATAAACTCCTCGAAATCTCCCGTGGTGACCGAACTGGAATACATGGACCCGTTATGCACCGTCTTCGAATCAGGTAACACCACGATCATCTCTTTCGCGCCTTGCGCGAACGCCCCTTCTATTGTTTGCGGCACGTGGATTTCGTGAGTCCACTGTTCAGCGCCGATGGAATAACCATGCAACGCATATACCACCGGGTAGCGCCGCGATTTCTGCTTGGCGTAGCTGGGCGGCAAAAATACGATCACATCACGATCCACCGCATCTCCCTCCAAATTGCCTTCCAGCGCTGGGCCGTGCACCTTGATGTGTTCTACCGTCACCGGCTTCGCCCCTGGAACCACAGCGGGCACTTCGGTTTGCACTTGTGCCACAACCCGGGGCGTCACCCCCAAGGCTGTTGCCAACGCCAAAATCCAAAGTAGTTTCGTTTTTGTCATTGGAGTCCTCATGTTCCCATCACTCACCACATCGATTGCGCCGGAGCGCCGCGCCCGGATGAATCGAGCTGGTGACGCTCAGCTGTTCGATCCAGCATCTTCCGCGCTGCGTTTTATGGCGCTTGTACCGAAATTGCCTTGCCGGTGTATTCAACGGTTTTGTCCGGGTTGGCTACCGGTGCTAGCCCTGCGCCGTGCCCGGCCGATACCCACACAATTTTGAATTGAACGCTTTCCGGCATTTGGGGATAGCGTCCTTCTTGATCACCAATCGTTAGAGTTCGTGTGGACTCCGACCAGCGAAGTGGAATGCTGGAGTGCGCTCCCCGCTCATATTCGTAGCTATCGCCTGCATCCTGATACAGCTCGAACGTGCCGTCGGCTCCAGGATAAATCCGCATTTCGATAGGTCCATCAGGCTTTTCATCGGCATATTCAATTTCCGGGCCCAGAGGAAGTATCGAACCAGCACGCACGTACAGTGGGATGCGATCTAAAGGCGCGTCTGCCTCAATTTCACGTCCTCCTTTTTCTGATGCTCCGGTCCAGAAGTCGTACCACGCCAGCGACTCGGGCAAATACATGGTTCTGCGGCTAGCGTCCGCCTGCAGCACCGGGCCGACCAGGATCGCCGGTCCAAACATGAACTGATCGCCAATGTCGCGCACCTTCGAATCGGTGCGCCAGTCCATCACCAGTGGCCGCTGGATGGTGTAGTCCTCACTCGTAACCCGCCACGCCAGGGAATAGATATAAGGCGTCAGGCGATAGCGAAGCTTGTCGTAGTTGATCAGGATCGGCTCAACCTTGTCGAAAGCCCAAAGCTCATTTTGCGGGCGATGCCCATGGGTGCGGAAGATCGGACAAAAGACTCCGTACTCGAACCAGCGCGCGTAAAGCTCTTGATATTTCGGATCCTCCAAAGGCTTGTCATGCGGTGGCCAATAACCGCCGATATCTGTGGTCCAATACGGATACCCCGATAGCGCGAAGTTCAATCCGGCGGCCACTTGATGTTTCAAGCCCCAATACGTCCCGTATACGTCTCCAGACCAGACCGTTGCGCCCACTCGTTGCTGGCCCAGGAACGCCGATCGCGTTAGCAAGAATACGCGCTTACGGTCGGTGGTTTCCTTCCAGTGTTGCTGGACGCCCAGCGTGTGCAAGAACGGGAATACGTTTGTATATTGCGCGCCATTGCCGATGGCAATTTGTTTATTGCGCAGTATCGCGTCTCCCAGGTGCGGCCAATACTCCTCCGGCTCGGCGCTGTCCAACCAAAATGCGTCCCAACCTTGCGCGAAAAGCTTGCTGACCAGGCGGTCCCAATAAAAGTCGCGTGCCTTCGGGTTTGTGGCGTCGTACACGTGAGCGCCGGGCACGTCAAAGTGCTGTGCCGCCAGTTCCCGGTAATTTTCAGACTTGGTATCGAACAGTCCCCACACCGAAATCATGGCGTGGACGTGTTCGGCGTGTAGCTGGCGGAGTTCCTCGGGCACGTCCGTAAAATTGGAATTGAAAACTGGATCACCTTCCACCCTCCACCAATACCAGTCCTGCACAATGGCATCCAACGGGATGTGTTCTTCACGGTAGCGGTGCGCGATGCCTAATACTTCCGCCTGCGACACATACCGGTCTTTCGACTGAAAGAATCCGTAAGACCACCGCGGCAGCATCGGCGTGTGGCCGGTTAGACTTCGGTATTCGTGGATGATTTGATCCATTTCCGGACCGTACATGAAGTAGTAGTCCACGGACTGGCCTGCCAGCGAACGCAGGTTCAGTTCAAGTGGAAAGCGATTATCTACGTAGGTCAGCGAGGCCGTATTCCACATCAGCGCGTAGCCCTTGCTTGACAACAGCAAGGGAATCGCCACATCGGTGTTGTTTTGCGCCAGTTCCACGGTTGCGCCGCGGTAATTGAACATTCCGCTCTGGTGTTGCCCCAGCCCGTACAGTCCCTCGCTTACGTCCAGGCCAAACCTGTCTTCCACGTGAAATGTTTTTTGACCGTTTAATTCGGCGGGCTCGTAAGTGCGTGGAACGGCGTTTCGCTCACGCAGAAGGTTTTCGCCTCCTGCCGTGCTGTATTGCACGTTTCGCCATTTCAGAGAGAGCTGCACCTTCAGATTATCAGTGCTGAGGATCACCGCGTCGACGGTCTCTGACAGCTGAAATTTTGCGCCGGGACATGACTCTTTCGGCTCGAGCATCCATGGCTGGCTCGGTTTAACCGAGTCGGGTGGCTCGGGCGTGGCTACAAAATGGATGACACCGGCACGGCAGACGGAAATGTGCAGACTTTCGTTTCCCACCGTAGCAGTCATGCCATCCGGGGCTTGTGCATACTTGACCGGTGGCGGCGGTATTTCCCACAGCTGAGCGCTTGCATCAGTTGCGTTCCAGAGAAAAGCACCTACCCCCAGAATGAGCCACCCGCAGACATTCCAAGAAATTCTAAGCCATAAGCAAACCAGACCCTCGTCTTCGCGCGAACACAATGTTCCACACGCTCCTTTGCCAGGCTATTGTGCTGCCATGATTCGGTATGAGTCTACACCCACGTATTTGACAGGAACCTTCCTGCAACCATTCTTTGCCGGGGAGCATGGCGTTCCGGAGCAAAGAGTTTCAACTATTTTTCCATGCTTGATTCGCGTGTGCGGTGTTTTCTGGCAGCCTCATGTCCGCGAACAGGATAGCAGGCGCTCACTACTGTTGACTCTGCATTTGCGCCGCGTCGGCGCTTGCCGCCAGTCGTGGTCGGTTCGACCGCACCACCATGGCTGCACCCAAATCTTCGGGGCGCGGCGCATCTACTGCCGACACCGTGACTCTCACCCGCAACTCGCTTTCGGCCTCGCCTCGATGCACTCCGCGCGTTGGTGGAACGTCGGCGTAGTCGCGCCCCACCGCCACACGAATGTGTCGCTCGCAGCCGATTAGGTTATTGGTTGGATCGAATTCCACCCAGCCCAGCTCTCCCAGGTAGGCTTCCACCCAGGCGTGCGAGGCCCCCGCTGTGGATCGGTCGTGGTCTTTATCGCCGTGATACAAATAACCGCTCACGTAGCGGCACGGAATCCGCAGTTGCCGCACCAGCGCGATCATAATGTGCGCAAAATCCTGGCAAACGCCCTGGCGCGACTCCAGGGCATCGTCGATCGGCGAGTCCACTCGCGTGGTATTGGGAACATACTCGAACGCCTCGTAAATCGCCGTGTTCAGTCTCTTCAGCAGCGACAGCGGGTTACCCTGGCGCTCCAGCTCGAATTCCTTTCGCAACTCGTTCAACGCCGGGGTCATCTGCGCGTACTGGCTCGGCAGCAGCATTTCCCAATAATCTCCATTCCCGGCCAGTTCATCGAGCTCTTCCCAGGAACTATGCTTCAGCGTTTCCAATGCGGTTCTCGGCAGCATTTCCACGGTCGCTTCGGAGATCAATTCAATCGTGTGGTGTTTTCCCGGAATGTCGAAGTGATGGACCGCATTGCCGTAAAAATCGCGATATACCGTGACGTTCGCCGGAGGGTCTATGGAAAGAGCGGAGCTCAGGCAGCGCTGTCGCGTATCGCTGCGCGGCTGCAAGCGCACTTCCATCACGCTTTCTCCCACCGCCGGCTGGTAAGAAAAGCTGGTGAGGTGGCGGATCGAGTAGGTCATGTTGCGGCCGCCGTTGCTCATGACGCCAGTTCCGCCTCAATCCAATAATCGAAGTAGATATCGTGGATTGCCGCGTGAATTTCCGCGCATTCTTTGCGCACGTTTTGCAGATACGCGTGCACCCCTTCCGCCATGACCTCCTCAATCTGGCTGAAACTTAGCTGCGCGCGCAGTCGCCCCGCAATCCTCGTGGGCAATTTCGCGTTGCGCTGCGTGAGGTCGCCAATCAGGTGCAGCGCGGCATTCACGCGATCCACGGCAAAGCGGATCGAGTGCGGAAACTCCGGATTGAGCAGCAGAAATTCCGCCACGCGCAGCGGCCTGATTTCCGCGGTGTGCGCCTTGCAATACGCCTCCAGCGCCACGCACCCGCCTAGCAGCCCCACCCACTCCAGGTATTCCGCGCCCTCTACCGGACCTTCGAAATGGTTGGTCATGCGCTGGAAATGCGTTTCCAAAAGGGTGCTCAGCGTGTCCGCGCGCTCGACATACCGGCCCAACTGAATGAATTGCCAGCCCTCCCCGTGGCTCATGGTCGCGTCGGTGATTCCATGAAACAGGTACGCGCTCTCCAGAATAAACAGAAAGAATGAGTGCGATTTCAGCAGCCATTCGTCCTCCGGCCGCCTGTCGATGACCTCAAGGTACAGCCGGTTCAGTTGTTCCCACATCCGGCTGCTGCATTGTTCCCGTACATGACGCAGATTTTCTCGTGCGTTCGCAATGCACGAAACGATCGACGAAGAGTTGCTACGGCTGAACACCAGCGTATTCAATAGCAGCGTCGGATCCACCGGCCCTTCCCCTGCCGGCGCCCGCAGTGCTTCCAACAAAAACCGCCACCGCCCCGCGCCCACTTCCGGTGATTGGTCCAGCCACAGTTGCAGCTCCACATCCACCAGGCGTGACGAATGTTCCGCGCGTTCCAGGTATCGGCCCGCCCAATACAGACTGTCCGCCACTCGCGACAACATCCCCGCTTCGCGTTTGAACGACTGCACGTAATAATTCCGTGGTGGGCGCATCGCTTAGGCCATCCGCCCTTCCCTTGCTACCGTCCCGGGAATCTCCTTACGCGCCTCCTCCAGCAGCTCTTCCGCAAATTCGTTCTCGCGCAGCACCCAGGTGTCCTTGCTTCCGCCTCCTTGCGACGAATTCACCACTAAGGACCCCTTCCTCAGTGCCACTCGGGTCAGCCCGCCGGGCACCAGCGTCGTTTTCTCTCCCATCAATATGTACGGGCGCAGATCGATGTGCCGCGATTCGATGGAACCATCGATCAGGCACGGCGCGCACGACAACGACAAGGTTGGCTGCGCAATATAGTTTCGCGGATCGCACAAAATGTACGAACGAAACTGCTCGCGCTGCTCCGCCGTGCTGTGCGGCCCGATCAGCATTCCGTAACCTCCCGATTCGCCCACAGCCTTCACCACCATGTTTTCCAGGTTCTCCAGAACGTGCTGCCGCTGCCTGTCGTTCGACATCAGGAACGTCGGCACATTCGGCAGGATCGCGTCTTCGTTCAAGTAGTACCGGATAATTTCCGGAACATAGGCGTATACCGCCTTGTCGTCCGCCACTCCAGTGCCTATCGCGTTGGCAATCGTCACATTTCCCGAGCGGTAGGCGTTGAACAATCCGGGTACGCCCAACGTCGAATCAGGACGGAAGCACAACGGATCCAGAAAATCATCGTCCACCCTACGGTAAATCACATCGACCCGCCGCAATCCTGCCGTCGTGCGCATGTACACGACGTTGTCGTGTACCAGCAAATCCCGCCCTTCCACCAGCTCGATGCCCATTTGTTGCGCCAGGAAGGTGTGCTCGAAATACGCCGAGTTCGATACGCCAGGGGTAAGCAACACTACAGCGGGATCCAGTGGGTAGGCGCAGTTGTCGGGCGCCAGGCTGCGCAACGTCGTCAGCAACTCGCGCGGGTAATGGTCAATCGGCCACACGCCATAATCCCGGAATAAGCTCGGGAATACCCGTTTCAGGACCTTGCGGTTGGCCACCATGTACGATACGCCGCTGGGCACTCGTAGGTTATCTTCCAGCACCGCGAACGTTCCGTCCGGTAGGCGAACCAGGTCGGTGCCGCAAACGCTTACATAAATGTCCCGCGGCACATTCAGCCCGCGCATCTCCCGCCGGAAATGCCGGCAACTGTACAGCAGTTCGCGCGGTACCACCTTGTCCGCCAGTATGCGTCCCTCGTGATAAATGTCGCGCAGAAACAGATTCAGCGCGGTCAGTCGCTGTGTCAGTCCTTTTTCGATCTTTACCCACTCGCGGGCAGCAATGATCCGCGGCAACAGGTCATTCGGGAAAATGCGTTCGGTCCCTTCTTTGCTGCCGTATACCGTAAACGTTATGCCTTCATGCAGAAAAGCCAGGTCGGCCGCTTGCTGGCTGCGGCGTAATTCCTCTGGAGGAAGCTTCAAGAGTGTTTGATAAAGAGCCCGATAATGCTCACGCGGCACGCCCGCCGCGCTGAACATCTCATCGTAGGCCGTATCGATTCTATAGTTCACGAAGAACGGGGACTGCGACTCTCGTGATGCTGTGGCTGTTTTTTTCGTAGGTCGCGCGGCAATCCGCCCGGAAACATCCTCTAGATCCACTGCGACGCCTTCCCGCTCGAGGCGTACCTGTGTCCTTGGATTGGCAGGCCCAAGCCCGTTGACTCTAGGCTCCCGATGAACCGCCCGTCCAACGCAATTCTTGAATGGCATGTATGCCCGTTTCAGATCAACGGCGTTGATGGCGAACCTCTTCCAAACCCTTGGCGCGCAATGCCCGGCACGGACCGTCCGGCGCAAAAGGCGCTCATAAACCATCAGCTTTCCACCGTTTACCTCCTGAACCTGAATACCACCGATTCGAAAATTGACTGCATCTTCGGCACGCCGTCTTCATCAAAACTGGGAACCGTAACCATACGCCGGGCAGGAGACTCGCCTGACCTCCACGTCTCCTGCCCTCCTACCGGGCCACTTGCTTTGCGAGTTCACCAACAGGTCACCTCCAGTCCATTGCCCGGCAACCGCGACTGCTTCAAAATCCCCCTACACAATTAACGTAAGGGTGCGCGGTTGTTCGAAAGCAGCAACTAAGTTTGCGATGACAGCCTGCGCGATTCCCCTGGGCGGAGTGAATCGCTAAGGGTTGGACTCGCAGAGGATGGCTCCTCTTTCCGAGGGAGGAGCCATTCTTTTTTTGGACTTGTTCGAATCCCCGCACTTTGTCAGGCAACCGGGCCAATCAGTAACCCTTCACTTTGACGACGATATAAGTGCATTCTTTCGCCCCGTCCAGCAAAAACTGATGCGGCATCTTGGCCGGGATACGGATCAAGTCTCCTGCGGCCACCTTTTGCCGGACGCCGCCTTCTATCGTGCCGTTGCGCTTCTCGTGAGGCGCCACCGTCTCTCCATTGACCAGCGAACCTCCCACCAGCAGCGTTGCGGATCCGGATTGCACGAAGATCACGTCCACCTGGGTTTCGTGCCACTCGGGTTGCCCGTCTGCTTCCCGGCGAACCAGAATCGCGGCCTCGTTCGGGAAGTCTGCCAATTGCTGTACCGCGAACCGGTGCGGGTCGGATTGCGCCTGTTGCGACAGGGTTTGTGCAATTTGATTCATGGAACTTGCCGTCCATAGTCGAAATCCTTCCGGCGCGGTCGCTTCCGGTGTGGCCAGAAGCGGCCCCAGGGCTAAAACCAGAATCCAAAGTTTGCTCATTGGAGAGGCACCTCCGCCAGATTTTTTCGCGCCGAGCATAGCATGTTTGCAACGGCGGCTATGAGTTTCCCGGCACGATGTCGCGCATTGGCGTTGCACGCCTCACTTCAGCTCACCCGTAATCGCCTCTGGATTCTCAAGGACCGGCCCCGTAGCGCCGCAACAATTTTGTGCCACTCTTCGTTCCAAAGCGGTAGTATCGACCCAGGGTCCTTCGCACCCCTGAGGAATAGGAACGATTTGGGTTTGACGCAGTTCCTTGTGCTCTTATGCTCAGGCCCTTGCAGCGGCGATTGCTGCGAATCGGATTGTTTTTCCTGCCGATCCTCGTTTGCCATCTTCTGTCTGTCCTCGTCGCTCCTTGCCAATCCAAATCGGAAACGAAGCGCGGCGGGCACGTAGAAATCGATGTCATTGTCCGCGATAGCACGGGCAACTTCCTGGCGACCCCGGCCAACGTGAAATTGTATTTGAACGGTACCCCCTGCGATCAGGGCTCCACCAACGACGGCCGCATTTCCTTCGCTGTCGCTGATCTGGGCAGCTTCACCGTGCTGGTCGAAGCCGATGGCTACAAATCGAGCGAACAGAGCCTGATCGCTTCAGAACCAACCACTCTTCGATTCGATATAACTCTACAGCGACAGCCGTCGTCCACTCCGGCTGCTTCGGCCCCCAATAACGTAATGCTCGCTCCTAAGGCCCAAGAGGCCCTCGACAAGTCCATGCAGGCTCTGCGCGAAAACAACTCCGCTCAGGCCGAGCAGTCCTTGGATCTGGCCCTGAAACTCGCTCCCAACAATCCTCACGTTCTCTATGTGCAAGGCCTAGTGCAACTGCAGCAGCACGAATGGGCCAAAGCGCAAACCGTTCTCGAGAGAGTCACGCAGATGGAACCCAACAGCGCCCGCGCCTTTTCCGCTCTGGGCATGGCCCTGTGCAACCAAAAGAAATATACCGAAGCGATTCCGCCCCTCGAGAAGTCCCTGGCTCTGGATTCGACGGCGGGCTGGGAGACCCGCTGGGCTCTAGGCGAGTCGTATTATCACAACCGGCGCTTTGACGACGCCCTGAAGGTTTCCCAGGACGCGCAAGCATCCTCCGGCGGCCAGGTGCCGCAACTCGATCTGCTCCTGGCCAGATCGCTGACCGCCGTAGGTCGCTACGAGGAATCCGCCACAGTTCTTCGAGACTTGCTGAAGGCCCACGCTGCTAGCCCCGAAGCTATCACAGCACAACGCTTCTTGGATCGATTGGCAGCCGACGGGAAAATCCACCAGCCATAACCGCCCACCAGCCACGTAATCCGAATACGCAACCTCGAGTCAACGCTCGTTTATCCGCGGATGAACTTCATGCGTACCGAAACAGCGCTTTGAACCCATAATCCATGTGCTGTTGGATATGACAATGAAACAGGGCCAGTCCTGGCTGGTCGGCCGTCAGGTCCACCGCCACCCGCCCGTAGTACGGCACCACCACGGTATCCTTCATAACTCCTGCCGTCTTTTTCCCATTGATCTCTGCCAATTCCCACAAATGCCGGTGCAGGTGCATGGGATGCGCATCATCGGTGCGGTTCCGCATCACCAGTCGGTACCGCACCCCTCGTTGCAGCACGAATTCGCGTTCGTGCGGGTACGGCTTCCCGTTAACCAGCCACAAATTGAACTTACCCGCTCCTCCAGGAATCTTTTCGAAGACCAGTTCAATCGTTTGTTCTGGAGGAGCCGAATCTGACCGCGACGCCCCGAATATCGTGTAATCCCATGGCATTTTTGGTGGATCGATGCACTGTGCCTGCCGGTGCTGCCCGGCATATTCCACCACCAGCCCCAATCCTGATTCGCGAATCATCTTCTCCGTCGAACCTAAGATCCAGATTCCCGGATTGTTCATTTCGACGACCACGTCGACGCGCTCGCCGGCCCCTATGAACACGGAATCCACTTCCTGCGGCATTGGCACGGTATTGCCATCCAACGCAATCACTTTCATCTTGTGCCCCGCCAGCGCGACCCGGCGATTTTCGATGGCGCTCGCATTCAGAAAATGGATCAACAACCGCTGGCCCTCGCGCACGCGGATGGGTTCGCCCGCCCCAAGCGCTTTGTCGTTGATCGAATACGTCATCGACCCCACTTCCAGCCCGGCGGGCTCGGTGTTCAGCGTGGCGGGTTTCTCCAGCAACGGCCCATGATGCGTGTCGTCGTCCTCGTCATCCATCGTTGCCGTAAAGAACGGCTCCCAATCACGCAGCGCCAGGAACAGTTCCTGGTCGTATTGCCCCGGATTCTTGCCGTCCTCCACATAGACAAACCCGAACTGGCCCGTATACCCGCCTTTGTGCAAATCGTCCATCGCCATTGCGTGCGAGTGATACCAGCGGCTCCCCGCAGGGCCTGGCGTGAGCTCGAATCGCCGCCGGCCGTGCGCCGGCACCAGCGGCGAACCCTCTTCTTCCGTGCCATCAACCTCAGGCGGAATCAGCATGCCGTGCCAGTGCACCAGTTCTGGCGTATCGCTGTCGTTGATGACTTCCACCGTGACCCGCTTCCCCTCGCGCATCCGTAGCACCGGCCCAGGCGCCGTGCCGTTATATCCCATCGTCGACAAGATGTGTGAGCGGTCCAGTTCAACTGTGACCGGCGCGATGCGCAGGGTATAATCCGCCGCACTCTCGGCAACTTGGGCTGTGGGTCTTGCCGTCAGACTGGTTCGGCCTACCAATGGCAGCCGTGCCATTCCGGCTTGCCCTAAGGCCAGTCCGCTCAATTCCAGAAATTCGCGCCGGTTCACGATCGTCATTCTCTTTTCAGCTCGGACATTTCTGGATGGTCTCACGCCGGCCATGGCCCGACAAGCGCGCCCGGTCGTCCCCAACTGCAACCAACACAACAGTTTCGTCGTCTAACTGTTCACCCTACCCTCGTCGGAGGTTCCTGGATGAAGCTTGCGCACGCCGCGCTGACCGCCATTGCCGGCGCTGCCTGGTGCGTCGGACTTTATGCTCAGCGGACTGCGGACTTCGGCTTCGGGAACGACGACTCGCCTGCCAACGTTAAGGCGGAATTCTATTGGTCGCGTCTGGCCTACTCCTCCAACATGGCCAGTCTTGGCAGCTACAGCCACTACGGCTGGTACAGATCCTGGTCCCGCGATTATCCCAAAGCCGACCGCCAATTCCTCATCGCCATGCATCGCCTTACCCGTATTGATGGCCGCCCGACAGAACAAGTCGTCACTCTCGATAACAACGACATCTTCAACTATCCCTGGATCTACGCTGTTCAGGTGCAGACCTGGAGCTTTACCGACGCGGAAGCCAGGCGCCTGCGCGAGTATCTTCTCAAGGGCGGCTTCCTGATGGTCGACGACTTTCACGGTACCGAGGATTGGGAGAATTTCATGAATGGCATGCGCCAAGTGCTTCCCGACCGGCCCGTTGAGGACCTGCAGAGCAACGACGAGATCTTTCACACCCTCTACGACACCGACGACAAGATGCAGATACCCGGCGAGCAGTATGTCTGGTCCGGACGTACTTATGAGAAGGATGGCTATCAGCCTAAGTGGCGCGCCATTCGCGACGACAAGGGCCGCATTATCGTGGCTATCTGCCACAATATGCATCTCGGCGACGCCTGGGAATGGGCCGACGACCCCAATTACCCCGAAACTTTTGCGTCCATGGCTTTTCGCGTCGGCCTCGATTACATCCTCTACGGGATGACCCACTAGTGCCGTTCCAACTTTCTGGACCTGAGAGGTGAGCCTTTCAGAAACTAGCAGCAAGACGTTGGAACGGCACCAGTCGCCGGGCAGCGGGGAACGATTTCCGAGCGTTCATGGATCGCTCTTTCAGGTTAGAAGGAAGGATGTTTCAGTTTCTGTTCAAGTATCCGGGCCCCGTCTTCACGAAGGGTCGCTTCGTGCTACTGTCGTCCTGGCCTGCCTGGTTGCTCGTCCTATTGACTCTCGCGGCCGCTATCGGCCTCGGCCTCTTGATCCGGCGCAAGCTCCGCAATGCCCCTCCCGAACTCCGCAACTGGCGTGCCTGGGTGATCTGGTGCATGCAATCCGCGTTGGTTGCCCTGGTCCTTTTTCTTCTCTGGCAGCCCGCCATCCTCGTCAGCGAGCTGAACTCCCAGCAAAATATCATCGCCGTGGTTGTGGACGACTCGCGTAGCATGAGCATCGCCGATGCTGGCGGCAAAACGCGCGAAGACGCCGCCCTTTCGGCCCTCCAGAACGGTCTTCTCGCCGGTCTCCAGAAGCGTTTTCAGACCCGCATCTACCGGCTCGGCAACACCCTCTCTCGGGTCGAAGCGCCACAGAACATTACGCCAGTCGAACCAGCCACTCACCTCAGCGATGGTTTGCAGCAACTCACCGCCGAAACTGCGGATCTGCCTGTGGGAGCGGTTCTGCTGCTCAGCGATGGCGGCCAAAACACCGATGGCAATGCGGGCTCGGGCATCAGTCTCGACGCTCTCCACGCCCTGCATAACCGCCGTTTGCCCGTTCACACCATAGGTTTCGGCGAACTGCAACATGCCCACGATCTCGAGATGCAAGACGTGGGCATCGCTCCCAGCGCCATTGCCAACGCTCGCGTTTCCGCAACCGTCACCCTGACGCAGCGTGGCTATTCCGGGCGCACCGCCAATCTCTCGGTCCGCGACGGAGACAAGTTGCTCGCCCAGCGCCAGATCACTCTCATTGCCGACGGCCGCCTCCAGACTGAGCAACTCTTCTTCCCGATCGGCGACGCCGGCGCCAAGCGCCTCACCTTTGCTGTCGAACCGCTGCCCGGCGAGGAAAATCTCGCCAATAATGCCATGACCCGCCCCATTTTTGTCACTGACACCAAACGCCGGATTCTGTACGTCGAAGGTGAGCCGCGCTGGGAGTACAAGTTCATTCGTCGCGCCGAAGGGGACGATCCCACCGTGCAACTCGTCTCCATGTTGCGCACCAGCGAAAACAAGATCTACCGCCAGGGCATCAGCAGTCCCGCCGAGCTAGCCGATGGTTTTCCAGTTCGTCCCGAGGATCTCTTCGGCTATTCCGGAATCATCATCGGCTCCGTTGACGCCAACTATTTCACCCGCCTCCAACAGGAATTGTTGCGCGAATACGTGGATCGCCGCGGCGGTGGCCTCCTTTTCCTCGGTGGCCGTTCTTCGCTGAGCGATGGCGGCTGGTCCGCGTCCGGTTTGAACGATCTCCTGCCGACTTTTCTTCCCGCGGGAGCTCACAATTTCCATCGCAACTCCGCCACGGTCGAATTAACCCAGGCAGGCATGGACTCGCCTATCACCCAAATTCTCGACGATCCCGAAAAGAACGCCCAGCGCTGGAAGAAGCTCACCTATCTCGCCGATTACGAGGACGCCGGCTCTCCCAAGCCGGGTGCCACGGTGCTTGCTGATCTCCACGCCGGTCGCCGCACGCTGCCGCTTTTGATCACCCAGACCTACGGCCATGGACGCACTGCCATCTTGGCCACGGGCGGCACTTGGCGCTGGCAGATGAGCGAGGCTCTGGGTGATCCCTCCCACGATCTTTTTTGGCAGCAACTTCTACGCTGGCTGGTCGCGGAATCTCCCGGTCCCGTTGCTGCTTCCATGCCGCGCCGCTTGCTCATGGACGAAGGGCATGTCCAGTTGACCGCACAAATCCGCGACCATCAGTTTCAGCCGGCGGTCAACGCCCGCGTTTCCGCTCACATCGTTGGGCCCGATAACCTCGACGCCCTCGTTGATCTTCGCCCTTCTGACAGCACTCCCGGTCTCTACCAATCGGAATGGACCGCCGAGAAGCCCGGCGCTTATCTCGCTGAAATCTCCGCGGAATCTGCGGCCAGTCAGCCGCCGGAACTTGGCCGCGATGTGGTTACATTTCAGCGCGAAGACGGCGTCGCGGAAAATTTTCATACCGAGCAGAACCGTGCGCTCCTCGAACAACTCGCTTCCGAAACCGGAGGGCGCTACTGGACCCCTTCGGATGTAAAGAATCTTCCGCGCGATATTTCCTACTCCGAAGCCGGCATCTCCGTTCGCAGCACCAAGGAACTTTGGGACATGCCCATCGTGTTCTTTGTCTTGCTTGGCCTTCCGGCCGCGGAATGGCTGTTGCGTCGCAAGTGGGGCGTCATATGAAGATCGCCTTCCTGCTCGCCGCTCTCTGTGCGTATGCGCTCCAGGCCCACGCTGCGTCTTACTACGTCATCGTGGCCGGCCTCGGCGGTGAACCGGATTATGACCAGCGCTTCACCGCCGCGGCAAAGGATCTGGATCGAATCTTTAGGTCTGCCGGGCCGGGCGCCCACGTGTTTACTTTGACCGGCGCTCAATCCACCGCTTCGCAGCTCACCGACGCTTTGAACCAAATCGCCCGTGAAGCCAAGTCTGACGACGACTTCACTTTAATCCTCATTGGTCACGGTTCTTTCGATGGCGTCGAATACAAATTCAACTTGGTCGGCCCCGATGTTACTGCGGCGCAAATCGCTTCTCTGTGCGACCATATTCCAACTCGCCGTCAGCTCATCGTGAATACCACTAGTGCAGCCGGAGGCGCTATGCATGACCTGGAGCGGCCCGGACGCGCCGTCATCGCCGCCACCAAATCGGGCACCGAGAAAAACGCCACCGTGTTTGCCCGTTACTGGGTCGAGGCTCTACAGGACCCCTCCGCCGACACCGACAAGAGCGACTCCATCAGCGCTATGGAAGCCTTTACCTACGCCGCCAAAAAGACCGCGGCATTTTACGATTCCCAAAAACGTCTGGCCACCGAGCACGCCGTGTTCAACGATGTGGGCAAAGGCGATCCGGTTCGCGTAGCCGGAAATGGTCAAGGCCTGCTCATGTCCGGCTTCACCCTACTCCGCTTCGGCTCCAGTCAGCAGGCCGCCAACGATCCCGCTAAACATGCGCTGCTCGAAAAGAAGGAGGAACTCGAGCAAAAGATCGATTCGCTGAAGTTTCAGAAACCCGCCATGGACGAGGCGGATTACAAAAAGCAGCTGACCGACGCGCTCGTGGAGCTGGCTAAGGTCCAGGAGCAGCTCGATAAATGAAAACTCTTACCCTCATTCTCGGTTTCTTTCTCGCTGCGTGCACCATCCTTCGCGCCTTTTGCGAAGGGCGGGTCTTGGACCCCCTTTCCCCCCAGGCCGTGGTTCCCGCGGATTGCTGGACTCTTCGAAAGCACGGTCACGCCCCCGAAGCGCAATCTTGTTATGAGTCTCTGACTCGCAGTAGCGACCCCTACTTCCGCGCCGAGGGATTCTGGGGCCTGGAACAGTGGCAGCAGTCGAACGAACAGTTCCGCCTCGCCACTCAACCCGCCGGCAGTAAACCTCTCTACAAGGTCCGCTGGGGTCTGTTGCTTCACCAGCGCTTCAATGATGCCGATGCTGCCGCGCTCTTCCGCGAAGCCCTGGAAAAGGATCCGTCCAATGCTCCGGCTTATCTCGGACTTGCGATCGTGTCCGCCGACGCTTTCGATGGTCGTGCCGCCGGATATTTATCGAAGGCCATGCAACTCGATCCCAAACTCGTCGCTGCCCATGAGCAAATGGCCGACGTTGCACTCTCGAATGATGATCGCGACCTGGCCGCCGCCGAGGCAGATCACGCCATCGCCTTGGAGAACGATGCGCTGGACGCCATGGCTACCCATGCGGCTATCGAGTTGCTCGCCGACCACCCTCCCGACCCGTGGTTTGCCAGGATTCAGGCCATCAATCCTTCCTACGGCGAGGCCTATGCTCATGTTGCCCGGCAACTTGAGTTGCACTATCGCTACGAGGACGCCGTTACTTACCATCGCAAGGCCATCGCCCTCGAACCTCGGCTTTGGGCTGCGCATTCCGCCCTCGGCATCGATCTCATGCGCCTCGGCCAGCAAGACGAGCCCTTCAAAGAACTCGAGTTGAGCTACAACAATGGTTATCGCGACGCCGCCACCGTCAACAGCTTGCGCCTGCTCGACAGTTACAAGCACTTCGAAACCTTTCGCGACAGCACCACCATCCTGAAGCTCGATAAGTCGGAAGCCGCTCTGCTCCGACCCTACCTGCAAGCGGAGCTCCACACCATTCTCGCCACCTACGAAAAGAAATACGCCATGAAGCTTCCCGGGCCCGTTCAACTCGAGGTCTATCCCAATCACGAAGATTTCGCTGTTCGCACCACCGGAATGCCCGGCCTGGGCGCCCTCGGCGTTACTTTCGGCGCCGTCGTGGCCATGGATAGTCCTTCCGCCCGCCCGCCGGGGGACTTCAACTGGGGCTCCACGTTGTGGCACGAAATGAGCCACGTTTTTATTCTTACCGCCACAAACCATCGCATCCCACGCTGGTTCACCGAAGGGCTGGCCGTACACGAAGAAGGTGAGCGTTCGCCGGAATGGAGCGACCGGCTCACACCGGAAGTGCTCGTCGCTATCCGCGACAAAAAGTTATTGCCCGTGTCCAAGCTCGATCGTGGTTTCGTCTACCCCGAATACCCATCGCAAGTTGTTGTCTCCTATTTCCAGGCCGGCAGCATCTGTGATTTTGTGAAAGTGCAATGGGGTGCGCAAAAGCTCCTCGAAATGGTGCGCTCCTACGCCAACTTGCAAACCACTCCGTTGGTTCTTCAGGCCGATCTGGGCCTCGCGCCGGAGCAATTCGATAAGCGATATCTTGCCTGGATCGATCAGAAATACGGTGCACAAGCCGCTCATTTCGACGAGTGGCGCGAGAAACTCAAGGCTCTCCTCTCCGCCTTCCAACAAAAGCAGTACGACGCCGTTCTCCAGCAAGGCCCGGCGCTGTTGGCCATGTATCCGGAATACGTCGAGGACGCTAACGTCTACGAATTGCTGGCTAGCGCCCACAAAGCGCATGGCGACGCCAACTCCGAAATGGCCGTTCTTACTGCTTATGAACAAGCGGGAGGCCAGAATCCTGATGTGCTTGAGCGTCTCGCTGCGCTCGAACAATCCGCCGGGCAGTCCGCCAAAGCCTCCGCAACGCTCCAGCGCGTCAACTACATCTACCCGGTCAAGAACGAGGAGCTGCATCGCCGCCTCGGTGATCTCCTCTACGCCCAAAAGCAGTATGACGGCGCCATTCGCGAATACAACGCCCTGGTCGCCTGCAATCCCGTCGACAAGGCCGGCGCCCAATTCGATCTCGCTCAGGCTTATTTCGCCGCAGGGCAGAAAGACAAAGCCCAGGAAAGCGTGCTGGCGGCTCTCGAAACCGCACCCGGATACCGTCCGGCGCAAAAACTCTTACTGCAGTTGCAAGGATCGGCGGTCAACCCGAACTGAAAGGGAACATCTATGGTTTCTGTAGGATTGAACAAAGACGCGGCGCTTCTCCAACAACGCATCGAGCGCTTCCACTCCGTGCGCGAAAAAATCCTTCAGCAGGTCCGCGAGGTCATCGTCGGTCAGGAGCAAGTGCTGGACCAGATTCTCATCGCCATTTTTGTCGGCGGCCACTGTCTGATGACCGGCATGCCCGGCACCGCAAAGACGCTGATGGTCCGCACCATCGCCGACGCCCTCGGCTTGCGCTTCCGCCGCATCCAGTTCACTCCGGATCTCATGCCCTCTGACATCACCGGCACCGACATCATCGAGGAAGACCTCACCACCGGTCACCGCAAATGGACTTTCGTCGAAGGCCCTATTTTCGCCAATGTGTTGTTGGCCGACGAGATCAATCGCACTCCGCCCAAGACCCAGTCCGCCTTGCTCGAAGCCATGCAAGAGCACTCCTGCACCGTGCGCGGCAATCTCTACCGGCTGCCTTCTCCATTCTTTGTGCTGGCCACTCAGAATCCCATCGAACTCGAAGGCACTTACCCGCTTCCCGAGGCGCAGTTGGACCGCTTCCTGTTCAACGCGATCCTCGACGATCTCAGCGCCGCCGACGAGCTAAAAGTCATTGACCGTACCACCGCCACTCGCGTGACCAACGTCCAGGCCGTTACCTCCGCCGACGATCTGCTCGATTTCCAGCAGCTCGTGCGCATGGTGCCCATCGCCGAAACTTTTTCCCGCTTCGTCATCGACTTCGTTCGCGCCACCCGCCCAAACAGCGGCACCGCCCCCGACTTCGTCAAGAAATATGTGAACTATGGCGCCAGCGTCCGCGCCGCGCAGTTCATCGTGTTGGCCTGCAAAGCTCGCGCTCTTTCTCACAACCGCTATCACGTGAATTACGACGATATCGTTTCCGTGGTTATCCCGGTCCTGCGCCATCGCATTCTGTTGAACTTTCACGCCGAATCGGACCGCATCGATCCCGACGACATCCTCAAGAAACTGATCGCCCATTTGCCGCGCCCAAAGGAGACTTGATGCAGCGGTTTCTCGATCCTGATGTGCTGGCCGGCATTTCCTCCTTGGACTTGCTGGCAAAGACCGTTGTGGACGGCTTTGTGGCTGGCCTGCACCGCTCTCCGCAGTCTGGCTTCAGTCAGGAGTTCACCGAATATCGCGCTTACACTCCGGGGGACGACCTGCGTCACGTGGATTGGAACCTGTATGCCCGTACCGAACGCTGCTACCTCAAGCGCTATCGCGGCGAGACCAATAGCCAGCTCACCATCCTGCTCGACGCCAGCAATTCCATGCAATACACCTCTGGCCAGCCCGCAAAACAAAGCCCGCCCTCCAAAATCGATTACGCCCGCTACATTGCCGCCTCGCTCTGCTATTTGGCCATCCGCAATCAGCGCGACGCCGCTGGCCTCATCGTTTTCGACGACGACGTTCGCGAGTACATCCGGCCCTCCACTCGGCCCGGTCAGCTAGCCCGGTTGTTTGCCGGGCTCGAGCGCGCCGAGCCTCGCGCCCGTACCGACTTCGCCAAACCGCTCCAGCACTTTCAAAATTTCCTGCATCGCCGCGGCATCGCCATCATCATCTCGGATTTCTACGACGCCCCGGACAACATCATCCGGACCATCGCTCCCCTGCGTTTCCACGGCAACGAAGTCGTGCTCTTTCACATTCTCGATCCTCAGGAGCTTCGCCCCGTGCTGCATCGCTCTGCCATACTGGTTGATCTCGAGACCGATCGCCGCATCGAAGTCGTCCCCGAATACACCCGCACCAGCTACCGCGCGAAAATCGATTCGCACATCGAGGCGCTTCGCTCTGGGGCTCATGGTGCCGGCATTGACTATCAGTTGCTCCTGACGAACCAGCCGCTCGACGCGGCGTTGCGCGAGTATCTCTTTCTGCGGCAGGCGGATAAATAATGGGCTTCCTCGCTCCATGGTTTTTGGCTGGTCTCGCGGCCTTAGCCGTCCCTGTCTTTGTGCACCTGCTGCGTCGACATACCGCCACGCCGCAGCCGGTTGGCTCGCTGATGTTTTTCGAACCCGGCACCCAGAGTTCGCGCCGCCATCGGCGTCTCAAGTACCTTCTGTTATTCGCGCTGCGGGCTGCCTTGGTTCTCCTGGCGGTGCTTGCGTTTGCCAATCCCTTCATTCGCCGCGCCACTGCGGATGCCAACAGCCGCCTGCTCTTGGTTGTTTTGGACAATTCATTCAGCATGCGCGCCGGAATGCGGTTCGCCGATGCCAAACAGCAGGCCCTCGCTACGCTGGCTGCAAAGCCCCATACCCAAAGAGCGCAAATCATCAGTCTCGGTGGACAAGTCGAGATCCGAACTCAACCCATTTCAGATGACACTTTGCTTCGTGCTGCTCTCCAAAGCATCCAGCCCGGCGATGGTCACGCTAGTTTCGGTGAACTGGTTCATGCTGTTCGCGCCCTGGCCGAAAACGTGCGCGCTCCGATCGACCTGCATCTCTTCAGTGACATGCAGCGCACCGCCATGCCCGCGAACTTCGCCGATGTGGTCCTGCCGGGCAATGTCACGCTGATCCTGCACTCTGTCGTTAAAGCTGCGCCGGTGCCTAACTGGACCATCGAGAGCGTGCAAGCTCCCGCCGTATTGGCTGATCCCAAAGATCCCAAGCGCTCTCGCGTCCAGGCGGTCGTCTCCGGCTTCGCCACTCTCGAGACCAAAAAAACCGTCGCCCTCGTCGTGAATGACAAGGTTATTGCCACACGCAGCGTCGATGTGCCCGCCAACGGTCGCGCCACCGTCGAATTCGCCCCTCTCGACATTAGCTACGGATTCAACCGCTGCGCCGTGCGTATCGAGGGCGGCGACGCTTTTCCCGCCGACGATGCCGCTCTATTCACCGTGCACCGCTCCGATCCCGAACGCGTCCTGTTCGTGCATGCGGCGGACGAGACACGCTCCTCTCTCTACTTCACTTCAGCTCTGGATGCCGCCGCGCAAGCAGCGTTCACCGTGCAGTCCGTTGCCGCCGAGCAAGCCACCGATCTCGATCCGGCCAAATATGCTTTCGTTGTGCTCTCCGATACTGTCGTGCTGCCGTCGATTTTCGAGCACGCCCTCGAGCAATACGTCTCCAAAGGTGGCAACGTGCTGATTGCCTTGGGCACCTCGGCGGGGCATCATGCCCGAATCCCCCTGTGGGGTGGCAACCCCGGCGAAGCGCATGACTACAGCCGGGAAACGGGTCCTGCCGCCGTTGGCCAGGTGGACTTCACCTTTCCCGCTCTCGAACAGTCCCAGCCCGGCCGTGATAATGGTGGTTGGGCCGACGTGAAGGTTTATTACGTCTCCACCGTCGATCCCGCACAATCCCGCGTTGCTATGCGTCTGGTGGACGGCACGCCGCTGCTTCTCGACAAACCAATCGGCGAAGGCCATGTCCTGCTGCTCGCTTCCGGACTCGAAAATCTCACTAATGATCTGCCGTTGCATCCCGTATTCGTCGCTTTTGTCGATCGGGCCGCGCGCTACCTGTCGGGCTCTGGGTTACTAAGTGGTTCCAGTGTCGTGGACTCCTTCCTCCAGCTACGTTCCACCACTGAACCGGTGGGCACGGTCGCGAATGTTCAAGTGATTGATCCCGATGGCCGCAGGCCGCTTTCGCTGAACGAAGCTCGAACCATCCAGTCGTTTCGCTTGGAACGCGCGGGCTTTTATCAGATTCGTTTCGCAAATGGACGCGACGCCGTCATCGCCGTTAACCCTGATCGCCGCGAATCGGATTTGACACCCATGGACCAGGATGTTCAGCAGCTTTGGAGCGGTGCCCCCGCCGCCGGCGCTGCGCAACAGTCCGCTGCCGCAGCGCAATTGCAGTACCGCAACCACAGCCTCTGGTGGTACGTTATGCTCGTCGCCCTTGTCGCCGCCTTGGCTCAGGCTGCTTTCTCCAGCCGCTATCTGAGCACGTCACGGGAGGAACTATGAGCCACTACTCCGAGCTCAACTCCTATATTGGCCAGCTGCAACAGCGGTTGCGACTCGCTGCCTGGGTGCGCGGCGCGGTCATTTTTGCCGGTACTGCCCTCGCCGTCACTATCACTCTCGTCCTGCTGTTGAACCATTTCGCCTTTCCGGCGCGTGGCCTTCCCGCGGCGCGCCTGGCCATTCTTTCCGCTCTCACCGCCGCGGCAATATTCGGTGTCGCCCTTCCACTTGCTCGCATTACGCGGCATTGGGCGGTTCGCAATGCCGAGGCTGCCAACCCCAGCCTGGACCACCGCCTCACCACCTTCCAGGAACGCCAGGGCCAAGGCCACGATCCATTCCTGGAACTGCTGGCCGCCGACACCCTCGCTCGAGCCGAATCCACTCAACCCTCCGCCCTCGTTCCTGATAATCGTCTTTTTGCCCTCGGTGGTGCGGGCGTGGCCTGCATCGCTGTGCTGGCCTGGATGATTGCTGCCAGCCCCGGCTATCTTGGATATGGCGCTTCACTGCTCTGGACCGGTTCTCACACTCCTCCGCTGTACGCCATCTCCGTCAGCCCCGGCGATGTCACCGTCCGCCGCAACAGCGACCAACTCATCACCGCTCATGTCACCGGCATGCGGCCCGATAAGGCCCGGCTCTTCGCCCGTTATCAGAGTGCCGGCCGGTGGGAGCCCGTAACCATGCAGTCCGAAGCGGATACCGCCAGTGGTGCCACCTACCATTTCGTTTTCGCCGGACTCCCGGAAAATGTCGATTACTATGTCGCTGCCGGGCCCCTGGTCTCTTCGCACTATAAGGTCCGCGTTGTCGACCTTGCCTCCGTCAAACAAATCCGCATCACCTACCATTACCCAACCTGGACGCACATGCCGCCCGCCACTCAGGAACATTCCGGCGATCTGCGCGCCATCGAAGGAACCGAAGCCACCGTTGACCTCGAAATGGATCGTCCCCTCAAAAATGGTGAACTCACACTGGATGACGGCAACAACGTTCAGCTCACATCCAGCGTGGCCAACCACTATCGCGCTTCGATTCGCTTGCTCAAAGACGGCGCGTACCACGTTGCCGATGTCGACGAGGGCCAGCAAGTGCGCCTTTCCGAGGATTACTTCATCGCCACCGACAAAGCTATGCCGCCCGAAGTTGCCATTGACCGGCCTCGCGGCGACTATCGCGCCAGTCCCATCGAGGAGGTCACCGTTGCCGTCAAAGCCTCAGACCCCTCCGGCCTCAACGATGTCCATCTTCATTACTCGGTCAACGGTGGGCCAGATCGCGATGTGAACTTGCTGAAGTCTGCCGGTTCCAAGGAAACCGACGGTTCCTACCTCCTCCCTCTGGAGGATTTCAAGCTCGTCCCGGGTGATCTCGTCAGCTTGTACGCCAGCGCGAAGGACGGGCATGGCGAAGCTCGCACCGGCATCAGTTTTATCCAAGTGGATCCTTTCGAGCGCGAGTTTTCCCAATCCCAACAGATGGGCGGAGGCGCTGGTGCCGGCGGGGCCGCCGGCAATCAAATGGAAATCTCCAAACGCCAAAAAGAGCTAATCGCCGCCACCTGGAAACAGCAAAACGATAAATCCGCCAGCGCGAAGGACGCCGCGGCCGCGGGCCAGTTTCTTTCTGACGCTCAGCAGAAGCTTCGCGACCAGGTCACCGCTCTCTCTCGTCGCATGCAGAGCCGCGACATTTCTGAGGCCAACGACGAGTTCACCGACTTTGACAAAGACATGCAGGATGCCGCCGCTTCCATGACGCCCTCCGCCCAAAAACTCAAGAACATGCAATGGAAAGACGCGCTTCCCCTGGAGCAGAAAGCCCTGCAGGCGCTCCTGCGCGCCGAAGCCACCTTCCGCAAAATCGAAGTGGCTTTCGGCCAGCGTGGCGGTGCCGGTGCGGCCGGTGGCAACGCGGGTCGCGATCTCGCCAGCCTCTTTGACCTGGAATTGGACACCGAGAAAAATCAGTACGAGACCGCGCAAAACACCAACCCCGCTGACCGGTTCCAAAAGCAAGTCCAGGACGTCCTCGAAAAGCTCGATGCTCTCGCTAAACGCCAGGAAGATTTGGCCCAGCAGCACCCTCCCCAGCAGACTTTCGAACAACGTTGGCAACAGGAAATGCTCCGGCGGGAGGCCGAGCAATTGCAACGGCAATTGCAGCAGTTGACCAAAGACTCTCAACAAGCTGCCGATGGACAGGAAGATTCGGGCCAGCAGGATTCCTCGTCGCAAGCCAGTTCCGGAACGCAGCACGGTTCGCGTTCCTCACGGTCCCAGACTGGTCAGTCCAATCCGCCATCGGGAGACCAGCGCGTCGAGCAAGCCCTTCATCGTTTGGAACAGGCCACCGACGCCATGAAGCGCATCGGATCGCAACCTCAAGCTGCCGATGCCGCCGGTCAACAAGCTGCCGATCAACTGCGTCGAGCCTCCGATCTGCTCGCCGGCACTCAACAACAGCTTGCCTCCGGTAAGCTCGATTCTCTGGCTCAGGAGGCGGAGCGCCTCGCTCAGCAGGAGCGCGCGCAAGCCGACCGCATCAACAAATTCGCCGCCCAGCAGAACGATACTGCCGCCGCTAATCCCGGCCAGGCCAACCTCGACAATTTGATGACTCGTTTTCGCGAGCGCGACCGCCTGGCTCAGGAGCGCCAGCGCCTTTCCGATGACCTCTCCAGCCTTCAGCGCAATCTCCGCGACACTGCCCGCCAAATGGCCCCCACTCAACCTGCCGTTTCCCAAAAATTGCGCGATGCATTGACCGAAATGGATGAAGCCGATCTCGACAACCATGTCCAACGAACCGCGGACTGGTTGCGCCGCGGTATCAATCCCAATGCCAATGGCACCGAGCACGAAATCGCCGATGGTCTGGCTAAGCTAAGCCGGCAATTGCAAGACGCCCAGAAGGGAATCGGTGCGGGCAAACCGGGGCAACCTGGCTCTCGGCCTTCCGATGACGCCACCGCGCTCGACCAGGTCGTTCGCTTGCGCCGTCAACTGGAAGCTTTGACGCGTGGCGGCCAGCAGGCCGGGCACAACTCAGCGCAGCCGCAAAACGGAGCTTTGTCGCGCGACAACGATCTCACCGCCCTGGGCGGTGACGTTCGCGACGAGGGCGGCCGTGCCTCCGACGGCACCGTCTGGGACAACATCAACACCGGCAACAACCGCTATGGCAACCAGGTGCCACATCCGGCTGGCCCCACCGATGCTTCCGGCAATCCGCCCGACACCGAGCGTACCTTTCAGCAGGGCATGCGGGAACTCAACCAACTCCGTCATCTGGTGCAAAACGATCCCGAGGCCGCTAAGCAGGTTGCCGACTTGGCGCGCCAGATGCAACTGCTCGATCCTCGCCGCTTTCCCGGTAATCCCGCCATGATCGAGCAAATGCACCAGGAAGTGCTAAGCTCCATCGATAAACTGGAGCTCCAGTTACAGCGCGATGCTGCCCCCAATAGGGCTCGCACCGGCAAGTCCTCCGCCGTCCCCTCGGGCTATGAAGAATCCGTTGCGGAATACTATCGCCGCCTCAGCAAAAACCCCTAGCGCGCGATTCTCACCATAGTTGGTCCTTCACGGCCCGGAGCGGTTAACTCTTCTTGGCTTTCTCGAAATGGCCTATGTATCAGTACGGGCGGCGGGACGTACTTTGGGCCCTGTAAGGCGGGAGGCGAAAGAGGCGTACAATGGTGCGATCCCGAAGTTCAAAATGAAAATTTCCGTTTGGAGTCGCCCGCGCCTTACGATTTAGGACCGAGTCCCGAGGGTCACGCTGCATTGTCAAGGAGCATTACGTGTCTGCAACGTTTCCGATCTATCCCTTTCACACGGCCCTCCTGAGCATGGATTGCCAAACCGCTATCGTTTCCATCTATACCAAGAACGACAAAGACGCCTTCCTGGCTCGTGCCGAAGGGGTCCTCAACCATGCCCGCAGCAAGGGTATGACCGTCATCCATGTCCAGGTCGGCTTTCGTCCCGGACTTCCAGAGGTCAGTTCTCGCAACCTGCTCTTCGGCGCTATTAAGTCCTCGCCCGAACATCAGAAACTGTTTCAGGAACCCCTCGGCGCGATCGCACCCGCAATCGCACCGAAAGAACATGAAATTGTCATTACCAAGCATCGCATCAGTGCTTTCGCTGGCACCGATCTCGCCATGATCTTGCGCTCCAATGATATTGACACGCTCGTCCTCTTCGGCATCGCCACCAGCGGCGTGGTCCTTTCCACTTTGCTCGAAGCCGCCGATGCCGATTTCCGCCTTGCTGTGATCAAGGACTGCTGCGCCGACCTCGACTCCAATCTCCACGATTGCCTGATCGACAAATTCTTCCCACTCCGCGCAGCCGTGCTCTCGGCTCAGGAATTTCTGCTCACCTCGTGACCACCTTCAGGCCATAGCCAAAGCCTACAAATGAGGATTTCTCACTCAGGGAGTGAACGGCCCGTAGCAACTTGCCATCCATTGCAGGACGGCTCGCCCCCGGACGCTTCTCTAGGCGAGCGTGGGGGACAGAGCATCCGGAATGTTCGCCCAGTCTTTGTTGCTCCTCCGTTTGTCCATTCACAATTCTGATTCACTCCATCCGCTCTTTCGCGCTAATGGCTCCTTAGCCAGTGCTAGCATCAACGTCGACTCGCCATTGCCCATTCTATCCAGCGGCAACAGGGGCACAGGCTGCATGAACCAAGGCAAAGTTTATTTGGTCGGCGCGGGCCCCGGTGACCCCAATCTGCTTACGGTCGAGGCTTTCAACCTGCTCAAGACCGCCGACGTCGTTTTCCATGACGATTTGGTTTCCCCCGAGGTCCTCGCCATCATTCCTGCTCATGTTTATGTCGAGAACGTCGGCAAGCGCTGCGGCGACTCAAAAATCACCCAGCAGCAAATTCACTCCTTGTTGATTAATGCCGTTCGAGAGGGATGGACGGTGGTCCGGCTGAAGTCAGGTGACCCGCTGGTCTTCAGTCGCGCCGGTGAGGAGCTGGAGGCCCTCCGCAGCGCTGGCGTCGAATATGCCATCGTGCCGGGAATCACCGCGGCAGTTGGCGCCGCCGCGCGCGCCGGGGTTTCCCTGACCGACCGCCGTTTTGCTTCTCGTTTGATCTTCCTCAGTAACCATCAATGTGCTGGCAAGGCTCGCTTCCAGGGAAGGGACACGCTCGCTGATGCTACGCTGGTGATCTACATGCCCGGCAGCGATTATGACGACATTGCCGCAAACCTCTGTGCCGATGGCTTGACCCCCGAAACTCCCTGCCTCCTGATCTCTCACGCCACCAGGCCTCAGCACCAGGTTCACCTCACCACCCTCGCGGACTTGCCCAACGCTCCACGTTACTCCGCGCCAGTTCTGCTGCTGGTTGGTGCTGTTGCCGCTGCGTACAACGAACACAGAACACGCCCTCCAGAATTCGCAATTTCTTCATCCCTCTCGGTTTTCGAACTCGCCGCCGATCGTTACGGCGAATCCTAGACCACGTCGGAGCAAAACTCTCGATCTGCTTCGGAATCAGCGAACCCCACTCGATGCTTGTCCCGCTCATAACTGCGCTCGATTCCCTCCCACTATTGCCTCGGCTACTTCCTTCATCGACTTCCTCTGCCGCCGGCTCTCCCGCCGCAGCCGCAGATACGCCTCTTCCTCGGTGAGTCGCTCTTCCTGCTGCAATATCCCTTTCGCTCGCTCCACCACTTTGCGCGTCTCCAGTTCTTCGGAAAGCTGCGAGCTTTTCTCTTCCAGGCGGGCCATTTCAATCTCCGCGCCCACCAGAAATCCGATGGTCGCAATCAAGCGAATCTCCAGTTTGTTATACGAGTGCGGCTCGCGATTCTGCAAATTAATCACCCCCACCAGCCTTCCCCGGCAGAGCAGCGGCACAGACAGGAACGATTCATAGCGATCTTCCGGTAATTCATTGAAGAACTGGAAACGAGGGTCGTGGAAAGCGTTTCGTTCCACCGCTACCGGTTGGCGATGCTGCGCTACCCACCCGGTTATTCCTTCTCCCAATCCTAACCGCAGCCGTCCCAACTCTTCCGGATGCGGAATCTTCGACGCGCGCAGCACCAACTCTTCATCTTCCATCACGAAAATGAAACAAGAGTCGCACTTCGAAATCGTCGCTACAAATTCGATGACTCGGTCCAATACTTCGCTCATCGGGCTGACCGAAGCCATTCTTGTCCCTAGGTCGTGCAGAAAATGCAGCGCGGGGTCCTTTTGCTTTTCCTGAAGAATGGCCCTCGAGCGTTCCGCGGCTTCCTTGACCAGAAAACCCATGCGCGGATGCGACGCCTCCAAGTCCGCTTGCAATCCAACCGAACGCAATCGCTCCGATGTCGACGGGCCTATCGACGCGACTGCCACCCCTTCCAGTCCTTGCAAAACCTGTTCCTTCAACTTCATATCCGCCGCCACTTGCAGCAAATGATTGATCTGCATGGCCGAGGTCAGCAGTAGAACTTCAAATTCTCCGTTGGTCAGCGCCCTCACCGCCTCTTGCAGCGGACCCACATCTTCCGGCAGCGACCACTGATACACCGGTACCGTGGTCACGGTTGCTCCCCGTTCTCGTAATCCCGCTAACAACTCCGTCGACGGCGCTCCATATTCCTGTACCGCAATACGCGCGCCTTTGATCGGCTGTGCTGCGCCCGCATCATCCAGCACCCGCAGCACCTCTCGCCAGGTATTCGGCTCCGGCGCCACCAGGTTCGGCTTGATCCCCAGCTCCCGCAGTGCGGAAACCGGTTTTGATCCGCGGGCCACCACTTGCACCTCTTGCAGCGCCGTAACCAGTTGTTCCCGTGGATACGCGTGCTCCACGGCGCTGACCAGGGCCCGCGTTCCCGCCCCGGTTAGGAAAATCACCATATCGAACCTGCCGGCGATCAATTCTCGCGCGAATTCCAAGGCCTCCGGGCTGTCTAGGCACACCTCCCGCATCGCCGGCGCCACTGTGGGTTTGCCTCCATACGTGGCGATCAGCTTTTTCATTTCGGTGGAGTGCCGGCTTTCCAGGGCCAGCACTCGCAAACCATCGAAGCCCTGGCCTGGCATGCTACCCGCTAGCCCTCCTTGTGCCGTTCCAACTGTTCGTTGCTGATTTCCGAAAGCCAAGTTGCGATTGTCCGCGCTTGCTTGCCCGAACGGGCTCGCCCGAAACGCCCTACGTCCCAAAGGTCGTGTGCGTTTGCCAACCGCAGCGCATGCCCTTCGCTGTGCACCATTAGCGCACGCGGTAAGTACAATACCGATGTTCCATGCAAATCCTCATTGTCCATCATATTGTAGAACGGCCATCACCCGGCGGATTCTCTATGAACTCTTCACAGCCCGCGTCCAACCTACGCGGCACCCGACGGTTCCACCAAAGCTCCCTCACGCTCCACCTGCTCGGCCCCGATGATTGGACCGGACGGAACCTCCTTCGCTCGGAACGTCCAGTACAGCGCCAAGCCCGTCAACAACGTCCCCGAAAAAATGTTGCCCAGCGTCACTGGCAGTTGATTCCAGAACAGCCATTGCCCCATCGATACCGGCGCTCCCAGCATCATTCCTGCTGGAATCACGAACATATTCACGATCGAGTGCTCAAACCCCTGCGCGAAGAAGGTCATGATTGGCAGCCACATCGCAATAATCTTTCCCATCGTCGATCGCGACACCAGCGCCAGCACTGCCCCTATTGTGACCATCCAGTTGCACAGTACGCCCTTGATGAACGCAGTTGCCCACCCGCTGGAACCCAATGCCATGTACGCGATGGTTTTCTTCTGCGCCGCTTGCTTCAGCAGTTCGCCTACCACTCCCGCACCCGTCGCTCCACAGTTTGTCGTGGCCAGATAAAACAGCGCCGCGTAAACCAGGCTTCCCGCCAGGTTTCCCGCGTACACCCAGCCCCAATTCCGGGGCAATCTGCTGAACGACACTCGGCCGCCGGCCACCCCAATCGGCAAAAACGCAAAATTGCCTGTCGCCAATTCGCACCCCAGCAACGCCAGTATCACGAATCCGACAGGGAAGAGAATTGCGCCGACGATCAATGGCAGCCCTTGCGAGTTCACCACAAACGCCAGCGACGTCGCGAACGACAGGAATACTCCGGCCAGCGCCCCTCTCACCAGCATGTTGCTGATCGACAACTCGGATTTCTTCGTTGCCAGCGCTACTGCTTCCTCAACCAGTTCTGCCGGATGCACGTAATCCATCGTTTCTCTCCTGGCCTGCTCCGTCGGGACTCTCACCAGCCGGCTTCCGCTCCATCCCGGCCCAAAATGCTGGAGTCCGCCCACGACCTTATCTCGCAGCCCGTTCCGTTCTTGCCCTCCCCGTCCTTCATCTGTGGCTGCTCCAAAAAAATCAGCCCTTCGCGAACCGCAACTGGAAACGTCCGGACGCACCCACCCAATCCATTCGCATTGCCCGCAAGCGCTCCCGTTTCCAAGTTCACCTTCCACGCATGCAGTGGGCACACCACGTTCGTGCCGGACACGATGCCTTCGGCCAGCGGTCCACCTTTATGGGGGCAACGGTTTTCCACCGCCAGGAAGCGTCCGCCGAGATTGAAAATCGCAATATCGTGGCCCGCGATGTGCACCGATCTGCCCTCCCGCAACGGTATGTTCTCCGCCTCGGTGATGCACACCCATCTTTTCCTTTCGCTCATTGGTACACCTTCTCCAGTGGCTCGATCTGTACGAATTGCGTGGGGTGTCGCGGCTCTGCTCCCTCCAGCCAGGCATCGCGCGCCAGCCGCTTTGACTTGCGCAGCCGTTCCCGCAACCCTTGTTGCACCGCCAGCGGCGCATATACGGTGTCCCGCCGGACCTTCTCAATGCTCACGCGTTCCACGAAATCGTAGGTTCGTTCCAGGTAATTGGCGTTTTCCCGGTAGTACTGAAAAAACAGTGTGGCCGCCTGCAGCGCTTCTTCCATCGACTCCACGGTGATCAGCAAATCCGCCTTGCGCACTTTCTTCCCGGCTGCGCCTCCCACAACCACTTGCCACGTGCCTTCCTGCCCCACCAGCCCGATATCCTTTACGGTGGCCTCGGCGCAATTTCGTGGGCATCCCACTGCTCCCATCTTCACCTTGTGCGGTGTGTACAAATGCTCCAGGCGCCGTTCCAACTCGATTCCCGCGCGCGTCGAGTCCTGCACCCCAAATCGGCAAAAATCCGTTCCCACGCACGTTTTCACCATTCGCACGCCTTTCGTGTACGCCTGCCCCGACGGCATCCCCAGTTCCGCCCAAATCTTGGGCAAGTCCGCCTTTTTCACCCCCAGCAGATCGATGCGCTGGCTTCCCGTAATCTTCACCATTGGCACGCGGTATTTCTCCGCCACGTCCGCAATTCGCCGCAACTCCTTCGCCGAGGTCACCCCGCCGCGGATGCGCGGCACCACCGAAAACGTCCCATCCTTTTGGATATTGGCGTGTACCCGGTCGTTGATGAACCGCGCGGACCGGTCCTCATCGTGATCCCCACACCACAACATGTCCACCATGTAGCTCAGCGCCGGCTTGCACACCTCGCAGCCCTGCCCGTTCCCGTAAATCTCCAGCGCTTCTTGCACCGAACGAATCCGCTGGCTCCGCAGGATTTCCCGCAATTTCTCCTGCGTGAACGGGATGCACGGGCACAGCACCTTCTCCTGTTCCTCCTCGAATTCCGGCACCACCGCCTTCAGCAGTTGTTGGCAATGTTCCGTGCAGCTGCCGCAGCCGGTGGACGCCCTGGTACACTCTTTCAGTTGTGCCAGTGTGTTCACGCCCTTCTGGTGAATGGCTTCGATGATCGCGCCCTTGGTCACCCCCATGCACCCGCACACCACTTTGGTATCCGGCATTTCCGCAATGTCCAATCCAGAATCCTCGCCGGGAGCAGGGAACAGCAGTTGCCGCCGTTGCGCCGTCAAATCCGTTTGCCCCCGCAGCCACTCCATGTATCGCGCGCTATCGTTGGTTTCCCCAACCAGAATGGCTCCCGCCAGCTTGCCGTCCCGCACCGTCAACTTCTTGTACACTCCCAGCGCCGGGTCTTCGTACCGCACCACATCGGTTCCCAGAGCCTTCTCCGAGAAGTCTCCCGCCGAAAAAACGTCTACGCCCATGATCTTCAACTTAGCCGCCATGACCGACCCCTCGTACCTCGGCCCCTTATTCCCCGTAATCGTCGCCGCCAGCACTTTGCCCTGTTCCAGCAGCGGCGCCACCAGCCCGTAGCAAATCCCGTTGTGTTCCACGCATTCCCCGACGGCGTAAATGTCCGGGTGCGACGTTTCCATATAATCGTTCACCACTATCCCGCGATTCACCCGCAGTCCCGCTTTTCTTCCTAGCTCCACATTCGGGCGAATCCCCGCGGCGATCACCACGATTTCCGCCTCCACACTCTCCCCATCCGCGAACGCCACGCCTTCGGCCTTTCCATTACCCAGGATCGCCTTGGTGTTTCGTTCCAGCAGCACCTTCAGCCCCAGGCTTTCCATCTTGGCCTTCAGGAACCCGCCACCGGTGTAGTCCAGCTGCCGCTCCATCAGCGTGTCCATCAAGTGCACCACGGTCACTTCGCAGCCCCGCACCTGCAAGCCCCTCGCTGCTTCCAGTCCCAGCAATCCCCCGCCGATCACCACCGCCTTTACCCCGCGTTCCGCCCGCTGCAGCAACGCCCGGGTGTCGTCCAGGTTCCGAAATACAAAAACCCCTTCCTTCTGCACTCCATCGATGGGTGGAATCAACGGGCTGCTGCCTGTGGCCACCAGCAGTTTGTCGAACCCGGTGACCGATCCGTCGTCGCCTCTCACCGTTTTGCTTGCCGCATCCACCTCGCTGATCCGTATTCCCAAGCGCAGCTGAATCCCGTTTTGCCGATACCACTCCAGCGGATTTAGCGCGATTTCATCGGCACCTTTTTCCCCGGCCAATACCGCCGACAGCAGGATCCGGTTGTAGTTGACGTGGGTCTCTTCACCGAAAATGGTGATCTCGAACTTCGGCGCGTGTTTCAGGATCTGTTCAACGCACGCTACCCCTGCCATCCCGTTCCCGACGACCACCAACTTCTGCATTAAGTCTCCTTCCGCACTCGCACCGCCGCCGAGCGATGCTCTTTCCTGCCTTCTACTCGTTCGGAACACACCTCCGGCCCGCTGCTGTTCACACCCACAGCACCCAGTCGGCGCATTCCCGCTGTTCTACCCTCAGCTTTTCTTGGTGGACACGACGTGGTATCCGGTCTGACCCATCGCAATCAGCAGATCACGTTCTTTCGACATGGAAAGAACTGCGCGGCCGGCTTATTGCCCCCATTTCCACTCCTGGTAGCCCTCTCCCTAGCCCCCCAGGGAAGTCGGCCGCTCGTCAAATCGATTGACGAAAAGACTGCGGCAAAGATGGCCCCTTGGCAAACGCAAAATTCCAATTGCTGCCATCGAAAATAATCCCTCTTTTCGGTAATACGTCACAGCTTGCCCCCATTCTGGACTATAGAATTCCCCTGTGTTTCTCTGTTCGTTCACTGCAACCGCCGCCCCTGCCGGTGGAAAGGTACACCTATGAGTCTCAGCCAACTGGCCCGCTCCCTCAAAGAATCCGCCACTCTCAAGTTGAATGAAACCGCCGCCCTCCTGCGCGAAAAAGGTGAGCCGGTCATCCACCTCGGCGGCGGCGAGCCCAAGAGCAAGGCCCCCATCGACGCGGTCATCAACTGCACCTCCCTCCTCAACACCGGCGAAGTCCGATACACCGCTCCCGACGGCATCCCCGCACTGAAGAAAGCCATCGTCCGCTACACCGAAGACCACTACAAAAAGGTCGTTCATGCCGGCAACATTCTCGTCTCTGGTGGGGCCAAGCAAGCCCTCATGGTTCTGCTTCACGCCATCCTCGATCCCAAAGAGGAAGTCATCTTTCCCGCGCCCTACTGGGTCAGCTATCCGGAAATGGTCAAACTCGCTGGCGGCGTTCCCGTCATCGTCAAACCCGAGGACGGCACCTTCTTTCCCACCGTCCAGGAAATCGCCGACTGCGTGGGTTCCTATACCAAAGCTATTATCCTCAACAGCCCCAACAATCCTTCCGGCGTCATGTATTCCAAACAGTTCGTCCAGGAAATGGTCGAGTTCTGCGAGAAAAAGGGCCTCTACCTCGTCATGGACGACATTTACAATCGCCTCACCTTCGATCACCACACTGCGGCCATCTGCTACGACTACATGAACTGCTCCCTCGAAGAATCCAAGCTGGTGGTCATCAACGGCGTCTCCAAAATGTACGCCATGACCGGCTTTCGCATCGGTTGGGCCCTCGCCAATCAAAATCTCATCACCGCCATGGCCACCATTCAGTCGCAACAAACCTCCGGCCCTTCCGCTCCCTCCCAATGGGCTGCCGTCGGCGCTCTGAACGGCGTGCAGTCCTCCGTCGAAAGTCTCCGTGTCACTCTCGAAAACAATCGCAACATCATGGTCGACCGCCTGAATGCTTTTGACGGCGTCAAAGTCCACAAGCCCGAAGGCACCTTCTACTGCTTTCCCGATTTTTCCGCCTACATGAAGGACTCCCAGAAACTTTCGGAATTCCTGCTCGAAAAAGTCCGCGTGGTCACCGTCCCGGGCAGGGAATTTGGCTTTGAAGGCCATCTGCGTCTCAGCTACTGCGGCGCCGCCAAAGACATCTCCGAGGGTCTCGAGCGCATCAAGTGGGCTCTCGATCCCAATTCCGCCAATGAACTCTATCTCGGTGATCACAAGCTCGTGAGGGACTGGCTATGAACATTTACCTCGACGTGCAATCTCCCGCGGTCAAAGAAGCCGGCAAACTCGCCAGCAATTACGGCTTGGCCAATCATGGCTTGGTCTATCTTCGGCGCTCCTACTGGAACCTCCCCACTCCCGCTCTTTACGAGGAAGCCATCTTCCGTTCCGAGGGCTCGCTTTCCCATCTCGGTCCCCTGGTGGTCAATACCGGCAAACACACTGCCCGTGCTGCCGCCGACAAATTCGTCGTCCGCGAAGAATTCACCGAAAACAAAATTTGGTGGGGTGAGTACAATCGCCCGTTCACGCCTGAAAGTTTCAGCGCGCTCTTGACCCGCCTTCAGGGCTATCTCCAGGGCCGCGACGTCTTCGTGCAAGACTGCTTCGCCGGTGCTGATCCCGACTACACCCTTCCCGTGCGCATCATCACCCAAAAGGCTTGGCATTCACTCTTCGCCCGCACCATGTTCCTGAAAATCCGCAACACCGACGCCCTTCAGCATCACGTCCCCGAATTCACGGTGATCGCTGCTCCCGGCTTCCTCGCCTCCCCTATGGCCGACGGCACCCGCACCGAAACCTTCATCATCCTCAATTTCCGCGAGCGCTTGGCCATCATTGGCGGCACCAGCTATGCCGGCGAAATCAAGAAAGCCATCTTCACCGTGCTCAACTTCCTTTTGCCTTTGGAAGGTGTCCTTTCCATGCACTGCTCCGCCAACGTCGGCCCCGCCGGTGACGTGGCCATCTTCTTCGGCCTCTCTGGTACCGGCAAAACCACTCTTTCCGCTGATCCCCAGCGCCATCTCATCGGCGACGATGAGCATGGCTGGAGCGACAACGGCGTCTTCAATTTCGAAGACGGCTGCTACGCCAAAGTCATTCGCCTCTCCGAGGACGCCGAGCCCCAAATTTATGCCTGTACTCGTCGCTTCGGCACGGTCCTCGAAAACGTTACCTTCGATCCGGTCTCCCGCCACCTGGACCTGAACGACTACACCGTTACCGAAAACACCCGTGCGGCTTATCCGTTGTCCTACATCGAAAATCACTTACCCGAAAAGCGCGCCGGCCATCCCCAAAACGTCATTTTCCTCACCTGCGACGCTTCCGGTGTCATGCCGCCCATCTCCAAGCTCACTCCCGACCAGGCCATCTACCATTTCATTTCCGGCTACACCAGCAAGATCGCCGGCACCGAAATTGGCCTGGGCATCGAGCCGCAGATGACCTTCAGCACCTGCTTCGGTGGTCCCTTCATGGTCCACCATCCTCTCGCCTATGCCGAGTTGCTTAAGAACAAAATCCAGAAGCATCGCGCCCACGTTTGGCTGGTCAACACCGGATGGACCGGCGGTTCTTTTGGCGTCGGCAAGCGCATCAGCATCCACCACACCCGCGCGCTCCTCAACGCCGCCCTTAACGGCTCGCTTCTCAATGTCCCTTACAAAAAGGACCCCGTCTTCGGCCTGGACATGCCCACGCACTGCGATGGCGTGCCCGCTCAAATCCTCGATCCCGTCAATACTTGGCCCAGCCGCGAAGAGTATTTCCAGAAGTACGACGCCCTGGCCGCCCGCTTCATCGAGAATTTCAAGCTTATGCTCTCGGAATGTCCTGCCCACATCCGCGACGCCGGCCCCAAGCGTCTCCACTCCACCCCCGTCCGCTAACAGCGCTGTGGGTCCGCCTTCTGAGGTGGGCCGTGCTACCGCCATCCCTGGTAGCGCCGCGTCTTTGTAGACGTTGGCTCTTTGTAGCGCTGGCATTTATGCCAGCATTCTTCCTCGCCTCGTTGTCGCGCTGCCTTTCCTCGATTGCTGGCAATTTTCCAGGTGTGTATAATGGCTGTTGAAACTACACACCGGAGAGCATCATGACTGAGATATCCCTTACCAGGACCAACCTGTTACTCGATGCCGGGAAAGTCCGGCGCCTTCGTAGGGTCCTCCGCTCCCGAAGCAATTCGGAGGCTGTACGCCGGGTCATCGATGAACGCTTGGCCGTGGAAGCCGGTCTTCGCGCTCTCCGCCTCTTACGCAGCCTCGGTGGTCCGGCGGATGCCTTTGGCCGTGCTAAACCGCGATGATTGCCCTCCCGACGGGCGCGCTTCTCTTCGATACTGGCATTTATGTCCGATTCGGCCGGGGAGAAGACTATCCTTGGCTGGGCCAGGACGGCAGGGTCTTCCAGCGCACCTTCCTCACCGCGGTGGTAGCCGCTGAACTTTACGCGGGCACCCGGGACCTCCGCGAGAAACGAGCGCTGGACGAACTTTGCCACGCTCACTACGCCCTCGGTCACTTTTCTGCGCCAACGGCCGCCGCTTGGACGGACGCCGGGATTCTGCTGCGTCGAGCAAAAGGCACCTTCGGCCAAATGGAACTCGTCCACCATTTTCGCGATCTATTGATCGCTTTGGAGGCCGCGCGTTTCCGAGCCACGCTCGTAACCGAGAATATCGCCGACTTCGTCCGCTGGAGAACGCTGCTGGCATCCACCGGCCGCACCCTCAAACTCTCTGCTCCTCCCAAGTGAGCAGCTCGATGCCCTGGCCGCCGCTTCATCGAAAATTTGAAGCTCATGCTCTCGGCGGGTGGCGCACCCTTGCAACGCAAGCAACGCGAGTAGCACCTCAGACGATTTTGGGTGACCATCCTTGCGGTTTTGTCCCTGTCCCAAAACCTGTCCCTTCGTACCGTTCTATTTATATATCCATTCAGTTATCATTCCAGCGACATTTTCGGGAGCCGCCCGCCCATGCTTTCACCATTCATCCCGCCTCAAAACTCCCCTCGATGCGTCTACGCCCAATCGCCGTTCCTGCGCTCCACGCGCCGAATTACCCCTTTGTTTTGATAAATCTACAGATCGCGGCGCATACATCTCCTTTGTTTTGACAAATCTGGAAAGAACAGGGGGGTGGTCTTCTCCCATGTTCATCCGTCACAATTTTCCTCCGTCCTTTTCGCCGCTAACTCCTTTGTTTCCGCTTGATACAAAAGTAGGTGGGGGTGGGGTCTCCCTTTTGTGTCCCCCATCACCAGGAGTACGCGTTATCCAGGCTAGCTTGTCTCCAAAAGTGCTTCTGGCTTGCCACCCACTTGCCTCGAGCTTCGAGGGGTCATTCGCCACTCCCCACTCGCTAAATGGAGTGCGGGAGCCCTGCTCCCCCTTTCTTGTCACAGCCACGGCTCACGTTCTGCCGACGTTCTTCTCCCTCCTTGTCAGCCCACGTATTCAGGACCATCATAGTGGGGCAAAATGAGGGGTTCATAAATTGATTCACCGGCACAGCGCCATCCAGGCCCTGGCGCACAGCCACTCGGCAAAGGAGAACCGATCATGCCCGCTAACACCAGATTGCTTTCACTCGCACTCCTCCTGACTCTGCTTACCTTGATGGCAGGCCAAACTGCCTGGGCGCAACGTCCTGTAGGCACGGCGCCACCCACCGAGGCTTCGCCTACGGCGAAAAATGGCGGCCCGGACTCCTCGCAGCCTGTCGAAACCGTCCAGCCGCCCAGCAAGCAAGAGAACAAAGCCATCAAGGCGTTCCGCGATGTGCCCCCTACCGACGCCGACAAGAAGACTCAGCTCGCCGAGGACTTCATCGAGAAATACCCCAACAGCCGCTATCGCTCCGAAGCGGTTGCTTGGCTGGCTCGGGCCTATATGGCCAAGGGGCAATTCGACAAATTGCAGGCGGAAGGCGACAAGGAACTGGAGTTGAAACCAGCCAATCCCGCGTCTCTGGCGGTCTTGGGCTCCAACCTCTCTCGCGTGGTCACTCCCGCTACACCCGATGAGCAGAAGCATCTCGATAAAGCCCAGGAATTTTGCAAGAAGTCTCTCGATGTTCTGGACACCGCGCAGAAGCCTTCCGACGTTTCCGAAGACAAATTCAAACAAGCCAAAGACGAAACTTTGTCCGTGGACTACAGCGGCCTCGGCACCGTCGCCTTCCGCGAGCAAAAATACGATGACGCCATTACCAACTTGGAGAAAGCCATCAAGCTGAGCGGCGGTTCCGATCCCGTGAATTACTATCTGCTCGGCAAGGCCAACGAAGCCAAGCAGAATTTTGATCAGGCCCTCGCGGCGTATACCAAGTGCGCTGCGATTCAAAGTGGTATGCAGTCCGCCTGCGACTCCTCGGCCAAAGATATGAAGACCCACGGCGCAGTTTTGCCGAAATAATTTTCCCGCGTTCCGTTTGGTGTGCCCTTGTAGGGCCGGTCTTCAGACCGGCCTCCTACCGTGCAGCGCAAGTCGCCTTGATCCAAGCAAGTCGCGAGTGTGCGGCACACTCGTGGGAAGGGAAGCCGCGGCGCAGAAATCACGGTGCCGGATATGTTTCCGGAAAACCCGTCACCATAAATTTTCCGTCTGGCGCCACCGCCAGCGACGGCGCGTACAATCCCAGATACTCCCGTCGCCACCACATTCCCGTCGCCCGTTTTGTGGCCAGATCGGTGAACCAGTAGCGCCACAGCACCGTGCGCACTTGTTTCGGCGGATGATCCGGAAAGGGATTCGACGCGAACAACGAAACCACTGCTTCGTCGTTCACCAGCAGCAACTGTTCTCCTCGCAGCACCCACGTGTTCTCGCGCCACTCGCCCAGCGATGCGAACCACATGTTCCACTCAAACCGCGGTTGATACGGCGCGTAAATCTCCGGCGCTTTCGCGGGATCCTGCGGCTTGTAGCAGAATGGATAAACAGTCCAATGTTCGCCATCATCGCTGCCCTGAAACTCGATTTCGTAGCGCCTCCACGTCATTCGCCCGAACAGCCCATAGGCATTGGCCACGCGAAATGGTTCCAGCGCAACCACCGGCTCCGCAGGCAGTGGCGACGTGCGAAACATCTGATGCAGCAACAGGTACAGATTGGCGTACAGCAGCCACGCGAACAGGAATGCCGCAACCCAAACGTACACCACCGAAACAGCTTGCCGAAACGGCATTCCCCATTGCGCTGTCGCGCTCGTTTCCGGCTCGCTCCCCTTCTGTTCGGCTGGTGCTGATTCGTTCTGCGGATTGGATGTTTCCGCCGACAGGTTCAGATCGACGATGGCCTCTTCTGGCGCCGCAGCGGCGCGCGGCTTCTCCAGGTTCGCGCGCACTTCGTTCGTCCAGCGTTTCGGGAACAACTTCAGCAGGTAGCGATCGTCCAGCAGCAGAACTCCGAGCGCCAGCACCAGATAATTCAGAAAGGCGTAGTTCGCGGTCAAGATGATGCTCACCTGCAGCACAGTCACGATCCAGAAGCACACGATTCGGAATGGCCGGGGCAGAAATGCCAGCCATACCAGCAGAACTTCCACGATGAGGGTGAACGCCGCAGAACCCTTATGAAACCACTCCGGCATCTGCGCCACGTACCAGCCGATCCACGTTGGCAGCGGACCGTTTTGATAGTACTCGTCCATCGCGGTCAAGTTCCGCCACGACGGATCGCCGCCAAACCACTTAACGATGCCGGACTCAAAATAGATGGTGAACCACAGAATTTGCAGCAGGAACAAACTGCCCCTCGACGGAGCTTGCGACGCTCCCCAACCGGGACGAAAACCGCTCGGCGCGAAGAACAGGCAGATAAACCCTGCTGTGAGCAGCATGCCGTCGGATTGATAGCCGGAAAAATCCTGTGCCGCGCTGACGAACGACAGAAACAGCAGGAAACAGATCGCCAGCATGCCACGCGGCCAGAGATTCAGTACCAGCAGCAGCGACGCGATCATGCCGATCCAGCAAAGCGCCATGAGCGCGCCATCCCCGCTGGTCAGCCAAAGCAGCGTCGGCGCGTACCAATACCGCGACCCTTCCAGGTTCTGCGCGATCACCTGCAAATAGGTACGAGCGGGCAGCAGTCCATCAGGTCCAATCAACCCGCGAATCTGAAACACCAGCGAGTAGAACGCCGAGAAATAGATGATTCCCATCGCCCGCAAAAACAGCCATCGCGGCAGTAAATGGCCCGGCGGTCCTTTAAGACCCGGGCCGGCAAACCAGCGCAGCGACGGTGGAATCGAGGGATTCATCGCTAGGGACCATAACGCCAGGTGGACGCTCGTACTGGAACCACGCTGGCCTAAATTATCTAAGAATCTTGCCTTCGGCCAGCAACTTTTCTGGCGATTCCGGGTTGTGACTGGGAACCGCTGGCCAAGTTCGGGTGTGTCTGGTCGGAGCTTCCGGCTTGCCAATCGGTGGAACCGGCTAACTCGCCTGGCCGTTGAATCGGAATCGACAATTGGGAGGATTGCTATGAAACGACTCATCGGAGGGCTGGTGAGTGCGGTGGCACTCATGGTGTGCGCGTCGGTGGTTCATGCTCAGGACCTACTCGTGCCCGCCGGAACGCTCCTGCAATGCACCCTGAATGAACCCAACTTCTCTTCGGCAACAGCGGCCGTGGGTGACCCGGTATTGTGCCACCTGCGGACGCAGCAGGAGTTCGGTCACCCCATGTTTCCAAGGGGAAGCATGCTCGGTGGACACTTGGAGGCCGACAAGGAACCAGGGCATTTCGTGGGGAAAGGTTATCTGAAGATTGCGTTCGACCGTGTAATCCTGCCGAACGGCGATTTGCCCGTTCCCGCCAAGGTGATCGAGGCGCGAGGCTTCAAGGTGGATAAGCAGGGCGCCATTGACGGGAAAGGCCATGCGACACGTGACGTCGTGGAATGGCTCATCCCACCTCTGTGGCCGTGGAAAGTAGTGACTTTGCCGTTGCGCGGTCCCCGGCCAACACTGAAAGGAGAGGAGCCACTGGAACTGCGATTAATGGACGACATCGTGATTCCACAGCATTTGGCCCAGGTGCCACAGATGGACCGTCCGCCGAACGCGATCATCATGCGCCCGAGCACTTACACAACACCTGCCGTCGCGCCTGCCACGAATCCCGTGCGCTTGGCGGCCACGCCGCAAGCTAATGCGCTGGCAACCCCAGCGAATCTAGCCACGACGAGTCCAGATCCGCAAATACCTCAAGCCAGCGAGCGGTTTACCAATCTGGTGCTGAAGTCCAACCAGGTCATTGAGGTCGTGAAGTACCACCGCGATGGCGATGCCTTGATCGTTGAGGACACACAAGGACGATCTGGCTCAGTGCCCTTGAACAATGTGGATTGGCTGAAGACCTCGGAGATGACCGCGCAAGTGCGCTCCGTGGATACACCGGCGATTTCCAGCCAAGTTCATTAAGTGGTTGGATCCCGACAGCAAGAATAACGGGCGGTTCAGAGTCACGCCGCCCGGAGTGCTGGTGTGTCCACACCATGTGCTACAAGAAGGGCAAGCTGAACCTTGCCGGCATCCTGTGCAGAAGGTGGGCACACGGCCGGCACGGCCTGGCACCGGCTATAAGTGGCAGTTAGTTGCCCCGCGCTTCTCCAAATAACGTTGATGGTATTCTTCCGCCGGCCAGAAGGCCCCTGCGCGCGTAATCTCTGTCGCGACCGGCCGATGGAACTTGCCGCTCCCTTCCAACGCTTGCTTGGACTTCCTGGCGGCGGCTTCTTGCTCGGGCGAGTGGAAGAAGATGGCTGTGCGGTATTGCTTGCCGAAGTCCGGTCCCTGCCGGTTCACTTGGGTCGGATCGTGCATCTTCCAAAACACATCCAGCAGTTGCACGTAGCTGACCTTGGCGGGATCGAATGTGACTTGGACGACTTCCGCGTGCCCCGTGGTGTCGGTGCAAACCTCACGGTAGGTTGGGTTTTCCGTGTGGCCTCCAGAATAGCCGGAAACCACATCGATCACCCCGGGAACGCGGCGAAAATTAGCTTCAACGCCCCAGAAGCAGCCAGCTCCGAACGTAGCAATCTCAGACATGCGGTACTCCCTCCCCCTTAATGATCACGTGTGATTGTACATGCTTTAGATGCTGGCGCGACCCACAGCGGTGCCGCTACCAGGAATGCAACACCTCTCTTCCTGGCGCGCACCGGCCTTTGTTCCTAGTCTGTTGACCAGGGCGAACCGGCAAGGCCGGCTACGAGGCTTTTTTGTGGGCGGGTTTGGCCGAGCTGAGTTCGTCTAACTTTTGCTGGGCCATTGCCTTGTAGGGGCTATCGATGGCGGCAGCTTCCGCAAAGGCCTTGGTCGCGTCCGCATTTTTCTTCAAATTGAGATAAGCAAAACCAAGCCGGTATTGATTGCGGGCATACATGGCGGCATTGGACTTCAAGAGCGGGCCAGCTTTCAGCAGATTGCCGACTGCCTGTGATTCCTGCCTCTGTTGCAAATCAACTTGCCCGATGGTGCTGTACGCCCAGCCCTTTTGAACGGATGTCTGCTGGTTCCATTGTTCATTCGTGAGTTGCTCAGGTTTTTGGGCGGTGTCGGTGAGGGAGATGGCTTTCCTGGCGTACGCCTCTGCTTTGTCCAGCTGATCGCCATTTTCGCTGTAATCGTCAGCCATTAGCAGCATCATGTCGATGTTGTTGGGGTCCTTAGCCAAGGCATTGTTGACGATTTCCTGCATCTTGCCGCGATTCTGAGCTTGCTGATAAGCGGTCGCGGCCACCATTAGGGCTTGGTCGCTTTGTGCCGTGCCGGGATACATCTTTGCGAAACGCACCAGGTCATCCGCCTTTTTACCCGGATCTTTCGAGTTGTAAGCGCCGTTGAGCAAGCATTGTCCGACATAGTCTTGATCTTCCTTCAGAGTGGCGAGTTTGTCGGATTTGAGGCGCGCCCAATCATCAGCGCTGATACCTTCCGGCGGCGGAGAGGCTTTGTAGCGGCTGAGGATGGAGTTGGCCCTTTCGCCGTAGGTATACAGCCGGTCCAAGGCGCCCTTTTCGGCGGCAGCGCGAACCATGTTCACGGCATTCAGGTAGTTGTCCGGATCCAACGCAAAGAGCTTATCGCCATACTCGAAGGCTTTGTCGTAGCGCTTGGCGTTGAGGTAATAATTGACGTACTGCTCGTCCGCGACAATTTGCATGTCGCTCTCGGGGAACGCTTTCGCGAATCCATCAATCAAAGCGAGTTTCTGGGAAGCATCGGCATTGTTGATGGCATTCAGTTGATGGTCGGCGTCCGACCCAGCGGGAATCATCACCGGCTTACCGAGTTGTTGTGCTTGGCAGGCGGGAACGAGAAACGCAAAGAGCAAGAAGAGGGCAGTAAGAGTCCGTCTGAAACACATACTTACCTCCCATGGCTTGAAAGTGAGCCAAGACTTCTTGAGGGAATCTTATTGCGGCGAAACCCGCGGTGCAATCCTTTTGCGAAATAAGGGCTTTCGACGTTTGACCCGCAGGCGCAACTCGCGAGATTATCAAATTTTCGAGTTTGCCGAGCTGCGGAACCAGCCAGTAAGCAGTCGCGGGGCACATGGATGTGCTGGCAAGGCCTGTGTCGTGAGTTTGGAACCGAGGAGAACACATGAACGACAGAACAAACGCGGGACGGGGTGTCCTGGCGCGGACGTTACTGTGCGCGAGTTTATTCCTTGCGAGCGCATTGTACCTGCGGGCTGACTCACCTTACGCGCCCAGCAAGGATTACAACTTGTCGCATTCAAAAATTGCGCTGCGGTTTGACCTCGATCAGCGCAAGGTTATCGGTGAGGTGGTCCACACCGTGTCGCCGCTGCGCGAAGGGGTAAGCCAGATCGCGTTCGATTCGGTCGATTTGCAAATTGAAAGCGTGAAGGTCAATCGCGGCACGGCGAAGTTTACGACCACCGCTGAGAAGTTAGTGGTGGATCTGCCGAAAACCGCGAAAATTGGCGAGAAATATGAAATCGAGATCAAGTATGAAGGTCGACCAACCAAGGGTTTGTATTTCATTTTGCCCGACAAGTACTATCCGAATCGGCCTAAGCAGGTTTGGACGCAAGGAGAGTCGGAAGACACGCGTTATTACCTGCCCACATACGACTACCCAAACGATCGACTAACTACGGAAACGATTCTGACCGTACCTGCGGATTGGGTGACTGTATCCAACGGCAAACTGATCAGCACCACTGACTCCGGGAACGACATGAAAACATGGGTGTGGCGGGAATCTGTGCCAAGTTCGACCTACCTGTTTTCGATAGTAGCCGGCGAATTTTCCGAGGTGAAAGACAAATGGCGGAACATTCCGGTTGATTATTTTGCGCCCAAGGGGCGCGGGGACCGTTTGGCCATCAATTACAGCCGGACTCCCCAGATGATTGAGCAGTTCAGCCAGAAACTAGGCGTCGATTATCCCTGGGAGAAATATGACCAGAGCATGGTGGACGATTTCGTAGCTGGAGGGATGGAGAATTCCAGCGCGACCACGAACACCGCTAGTTCGTTACGAGACCCGAAGCTGGTGCCGGAGTATCCCACCGACGAGGATGGATTAATCTCCCACGAACTGGGGCATCAGTGGTTCGGAGATCTGGTCACTACAAAAGATTGGGCCAACATTTGGCTGAACGAAGGATTTGCCACGTTCATGGAAACGGTGTGGTTAGAAGCGCATTACGGGAAAGATGAGGCAGACTACGAGCGTTGGCAGGCCGGTCGCAATTGGTTCCAACAGCGGAATCTGTATGACAGACCGATTGTGCGGCACGACTTCAGCGATTCCGGGGAGTTCGATCAGAACGTGTACACCAAGGGCGGATGGGTGCTGTACATGCTGCGGCAGCAGCTTGGTGAAGATCAGTTTTATGCGGCTTTGAAGCATTATCTGGAAGTCAACCGCGGGAAGAATGTGGTGACGGCAGACCTGATCCGGGCCATCGAAGAAGCCACAAACATCGATGTCGATCAGTTTTTTGATCAGTGGGTGTTCAAGGCCGGTGCGCCAAGGTTCGAAGTGGGTTACAGCTACGATCCGGCCAAGCAGCAAGTGGCCATGGACGTGAAACAGACTCAAAAAGTGCAGGATCCGGTCGGTCTATTTCGCGTAGCGGCGGACGTGGAGATCACCAATGCCACCGGATCGAAGGTTTACCCAATCGTGGTATCAAAGGCCGAGGAGACCTTTACGTTCAAATCGGATTCAGCCCCGAAAATGGTGTTGTTCGATAAAGGCAATCAAGTTCTTAAGTCCCTGGAGTTTAAGAAGGACAAGAAAGAATTGCTGTACCAGCTCAAGAACGCCACTGAACTGGCTGACCGCGCTGATGCGGCGGTGGCGCTGGGCAAGCTAAAGGATGATGACGAAGTTGGCGCGGCTCTAGGTGAGGCGCTGCAGAAGGATAAGGCACGGGGTGTGCAGGAGGTTGCGGCGGCAGCACTGGGCGATGTCAACAGTCCGCTGGCCGCTAAGCAACTGGTGAGCGCTCTCGATGTCGCCAAGGAACCCTCAGTGCGAGCAGCGATCGTGCAGGCTCTGGGTTCGTTTAAGGAGACTGCCGACCTTACCGCCAAGCTGGAGTCGATAGCACGGCAAGACCCTTCCTACCGTGCGCGCGGCGCGGCGCTGCAAGCCATCGGGCGCATGAAGACTCCGAAGGCCCTCGATATTCTGACGACGGCGGTGAACGGCGAGTCGCCAGATGGCTTTCTCCGCAATGCCGCATTGCGTGCGCTAGGTCCCTTAGGAGACGACAAAGCGGTACCCTTGCTTCGTGAGTGGGTTGCTCCCGGCAAGGAAATCAGCTCCCGACAGGCAGCGATCGCTAGCCTGGGACGACTCGACAAGAGCAACAAGGAGATCACCAATCAGCTGGTCGCATATATGGATGACTCCGAATTTCCGGTGCGAATGGCGGCCATTTTTGCGCTGGGATCGCGCGGCGATGTTTCCGCGGTGCCCGCGATGGAGGCCTTGCTAAAACGCAATGATTTGAGCATCGAGATGGCGCCGATGATCAAGATGCAAATCCAGCGAATCAAGAATCCAGGGAAAGGCGGACCCGGCGGGCCCATGGAAACAGGTGACGGAAGTCCAGACGCATCTGCCAAGGGTGCAGAGGATCAGCGGCTCAGCCGCCTGGAACAACTCGTGGAAGAGATGAACCAGCGGCTGAAGGTGATTGAGGCGCGGCTGAATCCCGCTCCAAAGGCGTCTCCGACTCCCTGACAATCTACGGTTCGGCCAACAGAATACGGAGATCGCGTAAGTTGTTGCCGGTCGGGCCGGTCACGATCGCATCCTCGAGCTTGGAAAAGAAAGAATAAGCGTCGCAATTGCGGAACGCTTCGCCTGTGTCCAAGCCAGCGGACTCTGCGCGCGCCCATGTATTTCCGTCCGCGACAGCTCCCGCGGCCGGGCTGTTCCCGTCTGCTCCATCAGTGCCGGCGCTCAGCACCGTGATTTTCCGCCCGGCAATCTTCCCGACGCATGCCAAAACAAATGCCGAATTTCTGCCGCCTGTGCCATTTCCGGTTACCGGTGAACTCACTTCTCCATCGGCGATCACCGCAACGCGTTCACCAGCATTTTCGGATTGCCAGCGCTCCAATTGCGCAAGAAGGTTGTCGGCAGCTTGTTCCACGGGCCAGTCGTCGGTGGAGTTGTCGCAGAAACTGGCGTAGCCGTGCGCCTCGACGGCGTGGTGTGCAGCATGGAAGAGATCATCGAGACCGAGCAGTAATTCGAAATGGGCATTCGCGAAGGCAAGATGACCGGGTTTGGGTGTTTCCGGCATGTAGCCAGCCACCAGCCACTCTCGAACCGAAGCCGGGAATCGCTCTCGCAGCCCATATTGCGTCAATACGTGTTCTACATCCGCAATGGTTGTGGGATCAGGAACCGAGGGACCTGACGCTAGAGCAGCTGCTTTTCCCACCGGAACGTCCGAGACCGCCAGGGTGAGTTTTCGTGCGGCTCCGGCAGCCAGCGCGAGCCGGCCGCCTTTCACCGCCGAAAGGTGACGTCGCACCGTGTTCATGACATCGATGGGCGCGCCACAAGTGACCAGGGCATGATATAAGGCCTGGACGTCTTGCAACTTCAGCGAGCGATCTAGAGGTAGTTCGACCAACGCGGAACCGCCGCCCGAGAGCAGGAAAACCACCAAGGTATTTTCGTCACAGGTTCGCAAAACTTGCAGGATGGTTTCAGCGGCGCGGAGACTGCCATCGTTGGGAATTGGGTGGCCGGTCTGAAAGTACTTCAGACCTCGCAAAGGAGTGGAAGGCTTTGTCGGGGCCGCGACCACGCCTTCAACTGGTGCAGTCCCGGGAAGAATACCAGCGAAGCCGGAAGCCATCGCATGTGCGGCCTTTCCGATGGCAATCAGCACGGTGCGGGAAATTCCACATAAATCCAGGATGCCGCACGGAAGGATGAGACGAGAGTTGTCGAACCGGACTTTCCGCTCGATCACAGCAGGGATGTCTATCGATGCGAGGGTTTGGCGGAATATTTCGCGAGCGATCTGTTTTGAGGATGACATTGCGCAGCGGTGGTCGAGCTACCAGCCCGTTCGATCTACTTTTTGAAAATCTCAGGATTCAGGATATTACGCGGACGTTGTCCCTGGAAAAGTGCCAGCACATTTTCCGCAGCCATCACTGCCATTTTGGCGCGCGTCTCGATGGAGGCGGAAGCGAGATGCGGGGTCAGCACGACGTTAGACCGCTTAAGGCCAGGATGAATGAACGGCTCATTTTCGAAGACGTCCAGGGCCGCACCGGCAATTCTCTTGTTTTCGAGGGCAGCGACCAGCGCGGCTTCGTCGACCACCGGGCCACGAGAGGTGTTGATGAAGAAAGCGGTCGGTTTCATGCGATAGAACCTTGGGGCATTGAAGAGTCCGTGAGTCTCTGGAAGCAGCGGCACGTGGACGCTGACGAAATCGGATTCTGCCAGCAACGCATTCAAGTCGCGGAATTCGGCATTCAATGACGCCTCGACTTCCTTGGGAGCACGAACCGCATCGCTGTAGAGCACTTTCATCTGAAAACCGGAAGCACGCCGCGCTACCGCACGGCCGATGCGTCCAAAGCCGACAATGCCAAGCGTCTTGCCCCACACGTCGGCCCCGCAAAGCTGGTCGAGATTCCAGCCTTTCCAGTTGCCAGAGCGGGCGAGTTGCTCGCCTTCGGCAACCCGGCGAGCCACTGCAAACAGCAAGGCCCAGGCGAAATCGGCAGTGGTTTCGTCGAGGACGCCGGGTGTGTTGGTGGCCACAACGCCGCGTTTGGTGCAGGCGTCCACGTCAATATTGTCGTAACCAACGGCAACATTGGCGACGATTCGCAACTTGGGAGCAGCGCGGAGCAGCTCCTCATTGACTTTTTCCGTGAGCAGACAAATCAAGGCTTCCTTGTCTTTCACTCGGCTAAGAACTTCTTCGCGCGGGGGGCGTTCGGCCTCGCACCAATACTGGATGTCGCACTTGGTATCTAGGATTTTCCTGGCTTCGTCGAACAATGCATGAGTGGAATAAACCTTCGGTCTAGGCATTCACTGGCCTCTGGATTTTTACCGGCATGGGTTTTTGCCGGCACTCTACACTAACACAGCCACAGGCGGGTTCGGGCTCTCTTGCACCATCCCAAGGCCGTTACTATAGTAAAAGCTGTGAACCCTCCAGGCCCATCCATCCCAGTGTCATTAGTTCGCGAGATGAAATCCCTGCTGGGCCCAAAGAACGTGTTGGACCAGCAGTTGGATTTGCTGTTGTACGAGTTTGACGGCTCGGTTGAAAAAGCGCGTCCAGACCTGGTTGTGTTTCCCCATACCACCCGGGAAGTCTCGGAGATTGTGAAGTGCGCGGCTCGTTACGAAGTGCCGATTGTCGGACGAGGCGCGGGCACGGGACTTTCTGGCGGCGCCCTGGCACGCGGCGGTGGCGTGATGATCGTGTTCGCGCGAATGAACAGAATACTCGAGGTCGATCTAGAGAACCGCCGGGCGGTGGTGCAACCCGGAGTTGTGAATCTCGACCTCACGCGGGCCGTGGAAGAGTCCGGCTTGTACTTTGCGCCAGACCCGTCAAGCGCCAAGTCGTGCACGATCGGCGGAAATGTGGCGGAAAACGCGGGCGGGCCACACACTTTGGCATACGGTGTCACAACGAATCATGTGGTAGCGCTGGAACTGGTGCTACCCGATGGTGAGATCGTGAGAGTGGGGAGCAAGCATGGCGACACGGCCGGATACGATCTGTGCGGCCTGTTTGTGGGCAGCGAAGGGACGCTGGCTCTGGTGACCGAAATTACGGTAAAGCTGTTGCGCAAGCCGGAAGCAGTGAAAACGTTGTTGGCCATCTTCGAAACCATCGAGGATGCCTCGCAGGCGGTCGTGGAAATTACCGCGAAGGGGATTACTCCAGCGGCTTGCGAAATGATGGATGGTTGGACGCTGCAGGTGGTTGAAGACTACATTCACGCCGGTTTTCCCCGAGACAGTGGCGCGGTACTGTTGCTGGAAGTAGAGGGGTTGAGAGAGGCCGTCGAGGCGCAAGCGCAAGCAATTGCCGAGGTCTGCGGGACTTGTCACGCGCGCGAAGTGCGGGTGGCAAAGAACGACCGGGAACGCGAGTTATTGTGGAAGGGGAGAAAAAATGCGTTTGGCGCACTCGGGCGCATAGCGCCGAGCAATTACGTGTTGGATGGAGTGATTCCGCGCTCGAAATTGCCACAAGCGCTGCAGCGAATCAAAGACATCGGCGGCAAATATGGATTCCAGATCGGAAACATTTTTCATGCCGGCGATGGCAACCTTCACCCAATTGTGTTGTATGAACCCCGGGTGAAAGGCCAGTTCGAAAATGCGATTGCCGCTTCCGGAGAAATCATTCGGTCTTGTGTGGAAATGGGAGGGGCACTCACCGGCGAGCATGGCGTAGGCATGGAGAAAAACGAGCTGATGAGTCTGCTGTTCAGTGACGCAGATTTTGCGCTAATGCGCCGAGTGCATGATGCCTTCAATCCCGACTCGTCGCTGAATCCCGGCAAGATTTTTCCGCTCAGTAAGGGCTGCGGCGAGATTCGGGTCAAGAAAAGGGAAACGGCAGGCGTAGCGATATGACGCTCGCGGCGGAGGTGGCAAATCGTCTGGGAGGGGCGATTGGCGCGCACCGGCTCATTTGCGCGGAAGAGGAACTCGCAAGTTACGCGATCGATGGTTTGGTGCCGAGTGCCATCGTGAGGCCTGCTTCGCCGGAAGAAGCAGCCGAAGTGGTGCGCTTCGCGATCGCGGAGAAGTTGACAGTGTTGCCGGCCGGTTCGAGAAGCAAATGGGAACTCGGAATGACTCCAGACAGGTTCGACATTGCCATCGATACGACCGGCTGGCACGCCATCCCGCATTTCGATCCAGGGGATTTGACGCTGAGTGTCGATGCGGGCATGCCACTGCGCGAGTTGGAACAATTCCTGAAAGAAAAGGGGCAATTCTTGCCGTTGGCGGTGCCTTGTTTCGAAAGCGCCACGATCGGGGGAACCATTGCATCGGGAATTGACTCGGCATTGCGGCTGCAATACGGCTCGGCCCGCGATTTCTTGATTGGCGCGGAATTTATCGATGGGGCCGGCCAACTATGCCGAAGCGGCGGGCGCGTGGTGAAAAACGTCACGGGATACGACTTGCACAAGCTACTGATCGGATCGCTAGGTACTTTGGGAGTGATCACACGGGTGAACTTCAGAACCTCTCCCTTGCCAGCGGTGTCAGGCGGACACTTGGCCGAGTTTGAGAACTGCCAAGCCGCGCTGCAATTCAGAAGGGCAGTCGACAAAACCGGTCTATCGTTAGCTAACCTTGAAATCTTGAGCCCGGAGGTCAGCGAGCTGATTCGAGTCATTTTGCAAAAATCGGGCCATCCGGTACCCGCGGGCCTTGAAACCAAAGACTGGCGAGTTTACAGCTCTTTCGAAGGCAATGAAGAAGTAGTGCAGCGCATTGGGCGGGACTTGCAGAAACTCGCCCGTGACGCCGGAGCGCCGGGCAATCGAGTTTTGGAGAAAACTGAAGACGAATCCATCGGCGGGATGTTGCGGGAGTGTTTCGAATGGTTGCGGTGGGCGTCAGCAGCAACGGTGATTTGCCGGCTGGCCCTTCCCGTCCTGAAGGTTGAGACACTGGCGGCAGTGTCTCAATTATCAGAATCAGCCAGGTTACGCTGGGCGCTGTTGGTACGTGCTGCCGGAGTTGTGTACTTCGCTGTTTTTGCAGAGAGTGAAGGTGGCTGGGAACTCGAGCCACTCAAGCACATTGTAATTGGAGTGCGTTCCATTGCGCAGGCTGAACAAGGATGCTGCACATTGCTGCACGCACCGGCGGAGATCAAGTCGAAAGCGACAGTATCAAACCTGCCGGGAGACGCGCTTTTACATCAGCGCGTGAAGCGGGCCTTTGACCCGTCGGGGCTCTTTGCGCCGGGACGCATAGTCGGGGGAATCTAGAATTGCCAACCGTGGACACCATTCCAGGCGCCATTCCAGTTTACGAAGACTACGCGCGATGCGTGCATTGCGGATTATGCCTGAATCATTGTCCGACCTATCGACTGTGGCAGTTGGAGGCTGATTCGCCACGCGGGCGCATCCGGGAAATGATCCTGATGAATGAAGGACAAATCCCGTTGTCCAGTGTGTTTGTCGACCACATCGATAAATGTTTGGACTGCCGGTCGTGCGAGACGGCGTGTCCGTCCGGCGTGGAATACGGCAAATTGGTGGAGCATGCGCGGGCACGCATTGAAACTGAATACCAACGGCCATGGCTCGAATACGCCATCCGTCGTTTCGTCTTCGAACGATTGCTGCCGTATCCCCGGCGGATTGCACTCGTAGCCCGATTACTGCGTTTTTACCAGCGTTCCGGGTTGCAATTGGCGGCCCGCGCGACTGGAGTTCTGAGGGTTCTGGGCTTTGCGGAGAAGGAACGATTACTACCGCGAATTGATGAGGAGTTCTTCTTTTCAAAATTGGGCCAAACATTCCCGGCACAAGGGCAACAGCGGGCCCGGGTAGCGTTGTTTGCTGGCTGTATTGCGAATGTGACGTTCAGCAGGCTGAATGAGGCAACCATTCGCGTGCTTACCGGTAATGGCTGCGAAGTAGTGGTGCCGCAAGAGCAGTTCTGTTGCGGCGCGCTGGCGGCACACGCGGGATTGCGTGCGGCGGCGAGGGCGTTGGCGCGGAAGAACATCAGGGCATTTGCCAGCGGCGAGTTCGACGTCATCCTGACCAATGCCGCCGGTTGCGGCTCTACGTTGAAAGAATACAGTCGTTTATTTCGTCCCAACGAACTGGAGTACACTTTGGCTCGGACATTCGAGCGCAAAGTGCGAGACGTAACGGAATTTCTGGCGCAATTGGGCCTGTCGGCAAAACTCAAGCAACTAAGGCAGCGAGTTACGTATCAGGATTCCTGCCACCTGTTACACGGGCAAAAGGTACGAGAAGCGCCGCGCGAACTGTTGCGTGCGATTCCCGGTCTAGAATTCGTGGAATTGCCGTACTCCGATATTTGTTGTGGCTCGGCTGGAGTGTACAACGTCACCCAAACGGAAGCATCATTGGACCTGCTGGCGGAAAAAATGGCTTATGCGAAAAAAACCGGAGCGCGCATTCTCGCCACCGCCAATCCAGGTTGCTTATTGCAGTTGCGGGCCGGCTCAGCAATGCACGGCACGCAGCAGGAAGTCTTACATGTGATCGAACTGCTTGACCGCGCGATGGAATTATGAAGGCGTCGGGCAGATGATCAGCGGAGAGGCTAATCAGCGTTCCCCAATGATGTACCGACAGCCACGCGGCCCCATTCTGGCGGAATGAACGGCATTTGCGGGCACGTCGCAGCGGTCCCCAGGGCCGTAGGTGTGCGAGTTGCCATTCATGGTCAGTGTCAACTCTCCACTGACTACGATGTGCGCGGTTTCCATCCCATGGGTGTGCTCCCCGTACTCCGTATTAGGGTCGTCTTGCCAAACATAGGTATGTGCAAAGCCTTCCCGTTGCAGCCGAGCCATCAGTTCGCGTTCAGTCATTGGCCAATTCTGCTCCGCAAATGAGAATGCACCGGAAAACGGCAACGCCCTCCCTGCAGAAATGGGGGTTGCTGCAGAAAGGGCGCGCCGTCTTCAGGAGAGAAGATCGTTAAGTAAACTACCCACCCGGTGGCGGTGGATTCTCCCCACTTGCCGGCGGTGGGCCAATCGGCGCCTGGCGGCCACGCCCGGGAGCCTGTTTCACGGCATAATCCGCAGGGACGGCAAACAGAGACTTCGAGGGCTCAGTGCGCTGGATGTTGGTTAAGGTGTACGTAACTTCACCGAATCGCGGATCGTTGCGCACAATCTTGACCATGAGTTGCAGATCGGGCGAGTACCATTGCTCGTTAACAATGGCAATCGGATTGGTGTTGCCAATTTGCCCCGCGGGAATCACCCGAGTGTAACGCGTGCCCTGCGCGCTGACGCCGTTGATGACCCCTGTTCCAAGATCCTCTTTTCTCAGAGTTCCATCGGCGATTTCCTTCTGGAACCGAGCTTCAAACCTCTCCTGCAAGTTCTCGGCGTGCTTGGGCTTGCGCGGAGTCTGGTGCAGTTCGGCAACCTTGGTGTCGGCGTGGAGAATATAGGTTGTGAATGCAACCGGGTCATGAACGATCACCATGGAATGTGCAGCGCCGGTAGCGGCTAGCGGCCCCATTCCGTTAAAGGTAACTTCGCGGCGAGTACGGCCTTGGCTATCCCGATAAACGTTCGACTGAACCTTGCGATCGATGACGTTGCCATCGGAGAGCGTCTGTTTGGTTTCGGTCACGGCCAAAGCGCTGTATGGAGCCCCGGTAACCACCTTGCCAGGATGCATTTCGCCGAACCCTAGAATCTCCATACGCGGCCCGACAGGACCCGCAAGTTCGTCCGGGTTCGGTGGAGCCGGGGGAGGCGGCTCTTGGGTGTGTAGCGAAAGAGCGCCAAACAAGAGGGCGATACAAGCCGACGGCGCAATATGCTTAGCGTTCATAGGGTCCTTCCTCGTGCCTCCGTTATGCGGCCAGGCCACAGATTCAATTACCAGACGACGTGTTTGCCTGCGGCAAACGAACCGCTTGCGGCAAGCCGTCGTCGCCGACCAACAGATCTACCTGAATCCAATCGCCGGCGTGCTCTTCATTCACCGTTAAACCCAATGCCTGCAGAGCAGCACGCTGCATTTGCACGTGAACAACAGTTGCATCCTCAGGAACGGGAGGCATGCTATCGGGCAAAAGCGTGAAGTCGCCGGAATTGTTCGAGGCAACCAGCACTTCGTTGGATTGCGATTCCACTGCTGCGTTGCTCTGTTTTGCTGGCAAGGAGTCTTCTTTTGCCGGTCCCGTTCGCACGACCGGATTCTGCGTGTTGGCCACATCCAAGGTGCGATGCGCATGCCAGCTGATCCAGGTAACAACGAACAAAAACGCCGCGGCTGCCGCAACGCTCCAGCCCAGGACAAAAGCGGCACGTTGCGTTTTAAACGTCTTGTTTTTGGTGCGAAATTCCTGGCGTAAGCGCATTTCCGCGCGCGGGGACGCTTGCGCGTCGGCAGTTTCGTCCCCCAGCGCGCGCAGGTCTTCGCGCAAAGCTAGCCAGTTCTCGTGGAGCGCTGTGCAATGCGGGCACTCTCGTAGGTGCTCACGCGCGGCCTTCTCAAGCAGGCTATCTGCCTCTCCCGAGGCCAGGTCGAGTCCGACGGTGGCAAATTCTTCACAAGTCATTTTGCAGCTCCAGCCAAAGTCATCCACGGGTCGCATTGGCGCGTTTCGGAACGTCGCGCAACATTTCCAATTTCGCCAGCAAAAGAGCACGGCCACGATGCAGACGCGAACGAATGGTTCCCACCGGGCAATCCAGGGCGCGCGCGGCCTGGTCGTAACTCATTTCTTCCAGTTCGCAGAGCACTACAGTTTCTCGAAACTCAGCCGGCAGTGCCAGGACAGCGGCGCGAACGTGCTCTCGGCGCTCACGCAGCTCGGTCCAGCGCGCAGGGGTCATCGAATCCTGCAGCTGCGGATGGAGGACCCGACCGGCATCCGTGCTGGTGTCGAGAGACACGTCCCTCGGTGTGCGCTCGAGGTGCTTCATGATTCGATTGCGCGCCACTCCGTAAAGGAACGCGCCCAAACTTCCGCGGCCGGGATCGTATTTCTTTGGCTCGCGAACCAGCATCATAAAGACATCTTGCACAATCTCTTCAGCAGCCCAGGAACTGCCGGTCATGCGCAGCGCGAACCGGAACACGGCCGCCTGGTGACGCCGATACAGCTCTGTGAATGCACGCTCGTCCCCTTTTGCCGAGCGCTTCAGCAGCGCGTCATCTTTCTCCTGTGACGAAATCTGCATCTCTCCTGGTCTGACGCCCGGCTTCCTTTCCTATTTCCCGCCACTGCCGGCAAAAGTTCCCACAATGTGCCGAACGGCTACTTACATATGGAACCCGAAAAAGGGCTGGAGGGTTTCAATCGTTTTATGGGAGTGTCGCTAATCCTTGTTCGGCCGGAACATATTGGCGGCAAAGCGGGTTACGACTCGACGGGGCACAACCCGTTGACTGTGAGCCCCCAAGTAATTGCCCAATCCCGAGATTACGTAGCTCTTGCCGGCCGCCAATGCCTCCAGCCCGGTCCGGGCGACCTTCTCTGCTGTCTCCTGACGGTGCCTCCTGGCGAACTCCTGGTGGCCCGCAGCAACATGGAATTCCGATGCCGTGGAACCGGGACAAAGAGCACAGACCCGAATGCCATAAGGCTTCACCTCTTCGGCAAGCCCTTCGGCGAAGAAAAGGTCAAATGCCTTCGTAGCGGCATAGGTACTGATGTACGGAACTGCTTGAAACGCCGCGGTGGACGCGAGGATCAGAATGTCCCCGCGGCGGCGTTGGATCATTTGTGGGAGGAATAAGTGCGTTAGATGGACAACTGCAGCGCAATTGACCTGGACCATCTCCAAAAGCCGTTGCGTCGCTACACCGGCAAACTCGCCGTATTGGCCGAACCCGGCATTGTTAATGAGCAAGTCGATGGCAATGCCTTTTTGCTGGGTGAAATCGTAGATCCTTCGAGGTGCGCCGGGCTCGGCGAGGTCGGAGACCACAACCTCGACTTGCACCTTGTGCGTGGCCGCTAATTTTCGGGACAGCTCGTCGAGACGGTCGTGGCGCCGTGCCGTTACTACCAGGTGTGTTCCACCGGCCGCCAGTTGGCCGGCCAGCGCCACACCAATCCCCGCGCTAGCTCCGGTAACCAGAGCCCACTTGCCCTGCCACTCGATTGTCATGCGGCGATTTTCTCAGGCCGAGTCGGTTTTGCCAAACCTTAAGACCGAGTCCTTCAGGCGATTGCCTTCCTGTCTCATGCGATCCATCAGGCGTTGCGCCCAAACGAATTCGGCAGCCAATACAGTCAAACCCAGAAAGATGACCAACCATCCGGGGCCAGGAGTAAACACCATGATGGCGCCCAGCAACAACAGCGTGAAGCCGCCGAGAATTTTGAAGAATCGGCGGGCCTGATCGATGGTGCGAAAGAACATAAGCCCTCGTGGGCGGAGGGGACAAGAACATTTATTGTGCGTGAGGAAAATGAGCTAGGCAATAACGATTGCAGAAGCTTGTGAATAAAACGTCGAGACTGTAACAATTCATCCGGAGCCGCACAGTGATCGGACCGTGGCGAATTACCTGCGCCCAAGGAGTTCCATCAGGCATGGTGTCAGGCGGTGACGGAAGAGCGGTGGAACAACCCTCCCTACGACAACGATCGATCAGTGCTGGGCCGCTGCAATTTTGATATAGCGGCTCGCGAATTCCAGGAAAAACGGCCAGTTCGGACCCGTTGTGTGGCCGCCACTGTGCTCGCGAAAGGCAATGTCTCCCTGGGTCAAAGAAGTCTCGATCGGCGGGAACTCAGTGGTGCCCAAGTCTTGTTTACCCAACAATCGGTAAACGGGACCCGCTGCGGCCGCGGCTAAGAACATTCCTTTGGCGTCCACCCAACCGCCTTCAACTGTAGGAGAACCGGCGCTGATGAAGACCGGGCGAGGAGCGCACAGCGCGATCAGTTCATGAGCGTCCACGGGCAGGTCGTTGACGGTTAGCGGTCCAGCATACTTCAGGAAATTCCCAGCCATCCAGTGGTATTCCGATGTCGAGGCCAGATTCTCGACCTGCTCGCCAAAATTCCGGCGAAGAATCTTGGCGCCGCCGGCTCCAGAAGAGCCAATGAATCCGATCGCGAATCGCGAATCGTAGGCCATGGCCAGCAGCGCGGCTTTGCCATAGCGCGAGAGCCCTTCGATCCCCACCTGCTTCGCATCGACGGCTCTGTCTGTTTGCAAATAATCCAAAGCGCGGCTCGCGCCCCAAGCCCACGCCCGCAAGGCACCCCAATCATCCAACTTGCGAGGCTGGCCTTTGTTGACCAGGCCAATGATTCCTTCAGTCAGGCCTGCACCATTGTCGGCTTGCATGCTCGTGGGAATAAGGATTGCGTATCCCCAGCCTTTGGCTAGAACCTGCTGCTGCCATCTGGGTCCGCTGCCGACGAAGGTCGCCCATTGCTCTGGCGTTAGCCGCTTGCGAATTGCCTCCAGAACCTCGGGACTCAGTGCCAATTCCATCATCACAGGGACGCGGCCAGAGGCTTTTGCGGGAACCGTCAGCGTCAACTGAATGTCCACTTTGATAAGCGGATAGCTGGAATTGTCTACGTGTCCCACGAGTTTCTTGGTGATAACCTGAAGCCTTCCGTTGGATTCTTCGGTAGTGCTGGTGGTCTCCCAGTTGACGGCTGGAATGGTCGCGGGAACCCGGCCGTAAACTTCGCGATCGAATTCTTCTACGATCTCCGGACGTCGCCTCCGCCACCACATTTCCGGCGTGGTCACTTTGGCGCTGTCTTTCAGCACCAGTGGGTCTGGCAGATTCAGATTCCGATCCACTTTCGACTCGTCGAAATTGGCGGAATTGGGAGATTTGGGATCGCCATCCGGACCACGGCGAAGCGCATGAATCCCCAGAAGATCTAAAAGGCGCTGGTGATCTTGCTCGGCAGTCAGGTGGACAGGTGGAGGATTGGAATCGTAGGAGGAGAAGGCAGTGCAGAGCGCGACGCTCAGCAATAAGAGCAACCAGTAACGCGGTCTAGGGATGTACATTTGGAGTCTCGCTGTGAACGGAACGGTTCGGATCCTGCAAAACAACATCGGTCAAGGCGGTCATGCATGCAACGAACGACAAGCATGAATGCAGGCGCATTGGCCGCCAAGCCGCACCGGAAGCGAGTGCTCGTTCTGGATCGTAGAAATACGGCTCCGGCGCCCTATATTGTAGCGTTGCAAACTCTGTGGCCAAAGCCGGTTTTGCCTTGATTTGTGCCTATTCGTCGCTAATTCAACCGGACATATCGTGTGCTAACGACAGTCGCAACAGAGCCTCTTGACGGCTCCTCGCGCGAAGACTACCCTGCAAAGGTGTTTGCGTGAGGGCACCACCCACTATGAGAGTCACCAAGGCAATCGCTCCATTGCTGTTGGGGCTCTGGCTGGCGCCCATTTCTACGCTGTGTCAAGACAGCGGCGAACAAGGCACGATGTTCCGCGGAGACCGCGCCGAAATCTCGGTGACGGTCCGTAATTCGTCTGGCGAGATCATAACCGCGCCCGCTACCGTGAAGTTGGTTAAGAACGGACAGGACGCCGATCAGTCGTCCACTTCGCAAGGGCGGGCCTTCTTCATCCCGCGAGGCTGGGGCGATTTCACCATCGTCGTGGAAGCAAGCGGCTACAAGTCTGCGCAAAAGGATGTCTCGGTCGCGCTCCCGGTGCAATTGGAGGTCGACGTGTACCTGGAGCGCGAGTTAGCTTCCAACGAGAGCACCGGTGTTCCGGGAGGCCCAATCCTGGCGCCTAAGGCGCAGCAGGCGTTGGCAAAGGGCATGAAGGCTTTGCGGGAAGGGAATCTCGAAGAAGCGCAGAAGCAGGTAGGCAAGGCCGTGGAGTTGGCGCCCAGCAATCCCGAGGTCCTTTATGTGCAAGGCGTGGTGTACATGAAACAGAACAACTGGGTTTCCGCGGAATCGGTGTTGGAGAAGTCCCAACAGATTGCGCCGAACCAGCCTCGGGTGCTCTCCGCGCTCGGAATGGCGCTGTGCAATCAGAAGAAATATGCGGAAGCTATTCCGCTCTTGGAGAAAGCCACACAAGTGGAGCCCGCGTCCGGCTGGGAGACCTACTGGGCGTTGGCGAAGGCTTACTACTATCATGAGCAGTATGAGCCGGCGCTGAAGATGGTGGGGCAAGCACAGGATAAGACACGCATGCCGACTCCCCAGGTGGATATGCTGCAAGCGCAGTGTCTCACGGCGGTTGGGCGTTACGAAGATGCCGCGCAGGTTTTGCGGAGATTGCTCCAGACGGACCAGAATGGCCCGGATGCGGCTACCGCTAGACATTGGCTGGAGAAGTTAGCCGAGGACGGGAAGATTCGGCGATAGGGTCATCTCGTTTCGATGTTTCTGCGCGTTTTTTCCGCGCGAGTCCAACTTACCCTTCAAGATCGTACCTCTTGCCGTCGCGCTCCTCTCACACTGGTCAGGACACGTATGCGTGGAACCGATATTCGCAGAAGGAAAGCGCGCGAGATGGCACCCAGCGTGAACGGTTCGAAAATAACAATGCGGCGTGACGGGGGGTGAGCCGTCACGCCGCACGGGAAGAAGGCGTGTTGCGAAGCTTAGAAGTACAGCTTCAACGCCAGTTGGATGATGCGGGGATCCCAGGTGGACTGGACTTGTCCGAAAGAACT
>DASPVD010000125.1:0-7792 GCA_035622555.1 Candidatus Eremiobacteraceae bacterium
GTTCGGATTCTTCATCGCCGCTACGTCGGCGAAGACGCACAGCGGAAGGCATCCTTGCAAGAGGAGCGGGTAAACGCCGAGGTCGCCCGCACCATCTATGAACTTCGCGAGCAAGCGGGGCTGAGTCAAAAAGAGTTGGCCGAGCGGGTGGATACAACGCAGTCGGTCATAAGCCGCCTGGAAGACGCGGATTACGAAGGGCACTCGTTGTCGATGCTAAACCGGATTGCCAAAGCCCTCAATCAACAGGTTCAAGTCGTCATGCGGCCGAAGGAACAGAAGCAGGCATCCATCACCCTCGCAGTGGCTAAGGGCGTGGTGCGCGAGGTGAATGCGGGGCGGACGTTTCAACGCCAAATTGCCATTCGAGGCGGTTCTCCGCAGTTGCTTGCCGCAATCCGCAAGGCCTCAGCCCGGAATCGAATAGCGGTCGCCGTGAACGGGGTTTTCGGACTGTCGGTCGGCGACACGGGAGCTATCTGGGAGAAACACCAAGCGCCCGGCCGCCAAGCCGAGGACTTCACGAGTCTGTTCGACCTTCTGTCTCGCCGGCCGGAACAGCCGGTTACGTTCTCTTGGTTTGACCCAGCAGAATAACCGGAACGAGAAAACCCGAACTACGCGGATGGGGCAGAGCGGGGCTCCGCGGTCTTGATGGGTCAAAGCTCGGCAAACGCACAGCTTCCCTGTGCGCCAGCCACGGTAAGCCATAATGCATTGAAGCGCACAGTTTCACGAGAATCATAATATGACGGCGCCCACAACGCATCGCAAGTTGATCGCGCCTCCTTAGTTCGACAATCCCAGTTACCTGCGTGCGGGTAGTTTGACAGGGCTCTGTAGGCGGCGGATTCCAAAGCCAAGTGGCGGTGTTATAGTAATTCTACCAATGGCAGGGCTCCCTGCCGTGCAGCCCAAGGAGTTTCCCGGAAGGAGCTGTCAACGCCGTGGCAGAGCTTCAAGAAGCATTTTACCAACTCGGTGCGTTTGTTGCGAAGTACGATCCTATCGCCCTCCTGAGCCAGCTTACAGCCACCTTCCTTTTCGTCCCTGCAGAGGAGTTCCAGGGAGAGGCAAGTGAAGTCGTCAAGTGGGAGCGCTGGATCGAATTCCTCGCAGGCTACCTGTTGGTTCGGCCTTATCCACTTGACCGAGTTGCAGAAGTCGATGGCGGCACTTTGGAGCGCGTGGAAAAACTCCTTGATGAATATTTTGGTGCGATCCTGCTCCATATGGCCCCGCGACCCGAAGGGCCGACGGGCGTTTCTGAGGAGGCTCAGCTTCTTGAGGAGGCGAAGATCGAATCCCTATACGTTCGCGGAGACGCGTATCCGCACCAGTACTATATCTTCGCTCGACAGCTGTACGAGCCTCACGATGCTTGGTTTCGCAGTCGCTATGGGTTCACAATCGGCGAAGCCGTTCAGCTCTCGCAGGCAATCGACCGGCTGTGCAACAACCGATTTAACGAGTCGCTGCGACAGGCACGTGAGGAGGCTCGCAGGCAGACTGACGAGCTGATCGCCAGGCAGGAAGTAACAGAGGCGGACAGGCGCGACGTAGAGATGCGGATCGGGGTCCGGCTGCACTTCGGGAATTCTGAGAGTTCGCTTGCTTTCACCTCACAGGGACTCTCTCGGTTCGCAGGGCTCCCGATACAAACCTGTCAGAACTTTCTTGATCGGATGTCGCAACGGTTTGATTACCGGGATGAGAATTTTCCCAATTCATTTACCGATGCTGCTGCCGCTCCCTGGGATTACAACACGCTGAACGAGCGCCCAATTGTAAGGCGCGCGGACGAGCATTGGCTTTTTGTTCCACCGCTCCTCCGCTCTGCCCTCTTCGCGACGTTCCACTTCGACTTTCTGCGGGACAAGGAGTACTTGCCCACGTATGAGAAGGCACGTGGCAAGCTCCTGGAAAGCCAAACCGCCGAGTGCCTGCGTCGTGTGTTTCCTCGAGAGACTGTGCTGCTCAACCCGCACTACCCAAGCGGCGAAGAGATGGCCGACGTGATGGTCTTGCACGACCACAAGGTTTTATTGGTACAGTGTAAGTCAAAAGCGCTGACATACGCTGCCCGAACCGGCGCAGATTTCCGCGCCCTCCGCTCCGACTTGCAAAAGGCCATCGCAGACGCTTTCAAGCAAGCCAGCAGAGCGAAACGTTATTTGCAGGGTAACAAAGAGCCGAGGCTCATCGGTGGGGAAAGCGTTTTGACCATCGACATGGCAAAAATCAACGGGCTGCACATCATCAGCGTGACTCCTATGCCATTCCAGACTTTTGCCGCCCGGTTTGCGAACACCAATGCCGCGTTAAAGCTCTTTTCGGGAGGAGAATATCCGTGGTCATTGTCGCTTGGCGATTTGGACATCGTCACCCAGGTATTGGCGTCGCCAGCCCAGTTCTTGCACTATTTGATGAAACGCCAAGAAGTCGAGCAAACGCCGTTCAAAATCCATGCGCATGAAATCGATTACCTCGGCCTCTATTTATCGCAAGGCATGCAGTTTAGTGTCGATATGTTCAAGGGAATCAACGGTCTCGGTCTTGCCGGTATGTCGAGCGACATCGACCGTTGGGTTTTTGAGAGACTCGAATTGGGGCGGCCTGTGGTTCCTCCACGCTCGCCGATGCCAGACGGATTCTCGGAATTTCTGGCGGATGTCGAGCGGGCTCGAAACAACTACGCAATCGACTGTGCGCTCAGCTTGCTTGACCTTGGGGCGCAAGGCCGTATGCGCTTTATGGAATTGGTCGGGCAAACTAAGGAGCTATCCCGCCAAGATAAGAGTCTTCATTCTTTCAGTGCCATTCTTAGGGACGGCAAGTGCGGACATTCATTTCTGAGCTACGACGCAGCAGGTGACTACATGCAACTGTTCAGTCAGACAGCAGCGTTCGCGATGTTAAAGAAGTACCAGTCCAAATGCGACCAGTGGGTTGGCCTTGGATGGGACTTGACGAGCGCTCGGATGGTGGATGTTGCGTTCTTTGTGTCCCAGCCGTGGTCTTATGATGAGCGAATGGAGCAACTGGTCAGAGAGGAGCTTAGGCCCGGTCGGCGAATCGAGATTTAATGCTACGGCGCTGGCGAAGCTCTGCGGTCGCCAGGCATTGCGACTTCACTGATCGCAGAGTTCCACTCTGGGCAGCCACAAGCCCACAGGCGACGCCGCTAGAACAACAGTGCCGTATCGATCTTGTGATTAGGGCTGGCGGGCGTCTGGAGGGCCTCCAACTCTCCAATTATTCGCGCAAGCGCGGAGGGATCGAAGCGATTCACCATCTCGGCAAGTTGATTGCACCGGCGCAAGGTACAAAAGGAGCGTTCGGGAGCGACGTACACAACAACGGGCTTTCCCTCCCAGATCAGGTGTACAATATTAGTCAGCGTTCCGCGGCTTCGACCGTCCCAAAGCATCAGCCCATAGTCGGCTGCCTCTGACATCGCTCGATCCTTAGTGGAATAATAGGCAAAATCCCGCCGCGCGGGGTCACGAGCCGCGATCGTTCGCGTTGGCCATCCTCCCACGTTGTTCCGGCATCCGCTGTCCATGCAGAAAACCAGCACATCCCGGTGACCCTTGCTGCTGAGGTACTGCTGGACGGCCTTGTCGGCGCCATTCGCGTCACCAAGGATTACCGTGAAACCTCTGTCCACGATGGTGTCAAGCCGTCGCCTCACCTCATGATTCAGCCGCGACAAGCGAGCGACCCAGCGATGAATACCTTGGTTCCATTCCCTGTTTGCGCCATTCGGTTCGAGTCAGAACGAGCGCGTAGATCGCCCGGGCGCCGCCATCCGTAAGCAGCACGTCGGCGGCACGAGAAAAAGGAAATGCCGACCCGAAGGTCGGCGCTACTTCAGGCCCGGCAAGCGCACGATTTCAATTCGCGCGCTTGCTGCCGGCGACCGGGGTGCGGGGAATGAGGGTGTCCGGCTCGTGCGAGCTCGCGGTGGGCGAAGCTAGCTTCTGGGTCGCGGCCTCTGACCCCGCCGCCTGTGGCGCGGCTTCTTCCTCTTCTCGAAGTTCGTGCTCCGGCGCGCGGCCATTCACCAAGGTCCACTTCAGGGGATAGACTTCCGGATCGAAGATCACCGCATAGAAGTGCCAGATGACGATGGCGAGTGTCGCCAGGATCGCCTCGTAGTAGTGAATGGCCGTAGCAATGTCCAACCAGATGCTGGAGAGAAATCTAAGCACGTAGTTATGGGCCCAGAGCAGAATCCCGGTAATGCCCATCACCACCGTTCCCCAAACCAGGGCCCAGTATTCAATCTTCTCCGCATAGTTGAACTTGCTGTACAACGGCAACTCGCGCCGGTAACCAAGATTGTATCCCACAGTCTGGACGGCCTCGCGGGCGTCGCGGAACTTGGGCAGCATGGCGCGCAGGTCTTTGCGCCCCTCCACCGTGAACAGGAGGTAAAGAAGGTGGTAGAAGCCGGCGGCAATCAAGACCACTCCGGCGACGCGGTGCAGGAGCCCCCGCAGCGGAAAATCCTTTTCCCAACGCACGATGGGCGCCGCCCAGAAACTTCCCGGGAACTTCAAGGCAAAGCCCGTAATCACCAAAAGGACAAAGCTAACCAGAAGAATTCCGTGCTGAACGCGTTCATTGAGGGTGAGGCGCAGCGGCGTGGTGAGGGACCCGTATTTAGCGATGTGCCTGCGCAACTTGCGCAGCCAGTCCAGGAAATTAAGGCACAACATGAAACCAAGCGTGACAGGAATAGTGAACAAATAGAACAGCCGGACGTAACGGAGCCAGGGATTTGCGGTTGCGGCGGTGGGATTCACGTGCACGGGCCCCAAGGCGAACGTCTTCCCGGCATCGGGATGGCATTTGCCACAGGTGGCGGCGAGATTTGCCCTGGCAATCGTGGAACGCGGGTCGGTGGAGGGAAGAATGTTGTGCACACCATGGCAGGAGGCGCAATTGGCCACCGTCTGCGAGCCGGCCTGCGCCGCCAAGCCATGGTAGCTGCTCTCATAGCTTGACACGCGGCCCGCAGGCAGGGCAAAACGCGCATTAAGCCTCTGGTCGGCGTGGCAGTGCGAGCAGGTCACACGCGCAATGTTGGCCACATAGACGGGTGAGTTGGGATCGTTCGGAGCCAGGATTCGGTGCTCACCATGGCAGTCGGTGCAAGTGGGAGCAGAATCAACCCCCGCCGCTACGGCCCGGCCGTGAATGCTTCCCTTGAACTGAGCAAAAACCTGCATATGACACTTTCCGCAGGTCGAGGCTACCCGGAATTTGAAAATCGGCGAGCGCGGGTCGTTCGCCGGAAGGATGTCGTGGACGCCGTGGCAGTCATTACACACCGCGGCATTCATCTTGCCGGCCTGTATGGTCCGACCGTGCACGCTCGACTCGTAGGCTTCCACCGGCTTGGCCACTGCGAACAGGTATTTGGCCGCCAAGGCGGGGTTGGAGTGGCACTGCCCGCAAGTCCGAGGCAGGTTCAGCTTGCTGACCGGCGAGTTTGGGGCGGTGGCGGTGACCACTTGGTGCGCGGGCCCATGGCAGCTCCGGCAGGTCGGAGCGTCCCCGTTGAAGTGAGCGCGCGCCCGGCCATGCACGCTGCCTGAGAACTGCTTCACTTCCGCTTCATGGCAGGTGGCACATAAAGCAGCGTCGTGCGCGGAGGGCTTAAGGATCTCGTGTGCGCTGCCATGGCAAGCCAAGCAGGTTTCGGAGCTATCCGATTTTCCCAGCGCGGAATGAGCGCTGCCGCCCAAGTCACCCGAGACTTCGGCGTGGCAGGTAAGACACGAGGCGGACGCGGTTTTTGCCGCATGCGGGAGCTTGGCTGCCCCCGCGTGGCAATCCACGCAACGAAAGTCTTTGTGGACGCTCTGCGCGAACGCCTCCGCCTTCACCGTGATGGGCTTTCCTTGCGAGTTCGTCAAACCCGTGGATGCTCCGTGGCAGGAAAGGCAGTCGTCTGACGCCCTGAGACAGTTCGTACCCCCAAGGAGAACAACCACAGAACTGAAGACGACAAGCCTAGTCAAACCCATTTCAAGAAATCCCACCTTCCAGAACGTCAGAAAAAACACGTTGTAAGGGCGACCCTCGTGGTTACCCATGGATGAAACTGCGGATTTCCACCCAAAAGGTCGCGACACGAGGGACAGTTTGGAACTGCGCGCAACTTACTCCACCGTTTAGGGACACAGTGTTGCAGTTCCCATGCCGTTGTAGCTGTTTTTTTCAACAGCCCCAGAAGAGGACAGGATGTCGCCTTTTCCCGCCCGCCCCAAGCGAGTTTCGCGAAATATGTTAGGTGAAACTTACGGAAGGCACTCGAGACATGATTTGTTGCATTATTGGGAGACTTCAAAACTGAACATGGCGTCCGAGTCGATCTTGCTTCCCGCGGCTGGGGATTGTGTCAAGATGACGCCACGCGGGCCACTTTGCGTGGTAATTGAAGTGACATCCGCTACCTTGAAGCCTGCCCTTTCCAGGCTGCGACGGGCCTCCGCAATTGGTTGGCCGAGGAACTTCGGACATAGGTACGAAGTAGGCTCTTCCCCGACAGAAACCAGAATGTTTACGGCGGGGGTTCTAAGCTCGGCGCTCTCCGGTGGAGGGTCCTGTGCCACGACTTGATCCGGTTCGACACCGTGCCAGTGAATTCCAACGACATCGCCTAGCTCGAGGTTGCGCTGAATAGCCGTGATCCGCGCGGCGCGAATGCTCGCCCCCACAAAATTGGGGATGACGACTTGAGGAGGCCCGAGGCTCACCAAGACATGCACGTGTTGTCCGATCTTGATGCGGGTTCCTGGGGGAGGCATCTGAGACACTATCACCTGAGGTGGGTATTGGGTGTTGAAGAGCTTATCTTCGACTTTCATTTCAAGACCCAGACCGCTAGCCATGCGTTGAGCGTAATCGAAAGACAATCCAACCATGTTCGGCATCGTCTCCTGGTGGCCGCGAATAGTAAGCCGAATGGTCGTGATGGCGCTGAGCAGCGCCACGGTCACCAACACCGTTGATAACAGAAAGAGGCGGAAAAGAGTCCGAATCCGTTCCCGAAGGCTCATCCTGACGCCCATTCTATCACGCATCTTCACCTGCGGCGCGGGTTGATAGCAGTCATGTCGTTAGCAGTCATTCCCGCGAAAGCCGGAATCCAGCGCTTAGACGCCGCATTTCCGAAGGCTTTCGGAGTGGATTCCCGCTTTCGCGGGAATGACTGCCACACGCGGCGTCGCGGTTTTGCAAATGGCGCCAGTATCCGCCAAACGCGCCTTGACTAAACTTGAGCCAAACCAGTACTATGTGGCTCCAACGCAATGGAGGTGTTGCATGTCCAAAGACTCTCCCGAACCTACTCTCTGGAAGGGTTTAGACACGTTCCGAATCGAATTGCCGTCCTGGGGATTTGCCAATACGGGGACGCGTTTTGGTAAATTCATCCAACCGGGCGCGGCCACGTCCACCGAAGAAAAGTTTAGTGATGCAGGGCAAGTTCATCACTTTACCGGCATCTGTCCGACCGTGGCCGTGCACATCCTCTGGGACTTCCCCGAAGGCCTCAAGAGCACGAATGAGGTGAAAGGGTACGCCGCTAAATACGGCGTCGGGGTGGGCGCCATCAACCCTAACGTGTTCCAGGACCAGATTTACAAGTACGGGTCTCTGGCCAACCCCGATCCCGAAGTCCGTCATGCGGCCTTGCAGCACATTCTGGATTGCGTGGAGATTGGGAAACAGACGGGGAGCCGGGACATCTCTCTCTGGTTCACGGACGGGTCGAGTT
>DASPVD010000126.1:0-8854 GCA_035622555.1 Candidatus Eremiobacteraceae bacterium
TCCAGCTGTTCACGCTGCTCCGCATCCAAAACCAAAGCCGCTTTCGGTCGTCCCCTCGCCATAGACACCTCCATTGTGCACGGGAGATGCCTATATTCCCAGCAATATTAAGACCACTTATTTATGGGACAATACACTAGCAAGACCAAACCAGCGGGGGTGGCGGACATGGAGGGGGCGGAGAGGTGGAAAATTTGATGTTTTGTATGCGTTTTTTGCGTGAACTGGAGGGCGAACAATCCGGTAGATTGACGGGATTCCGGGAGTCCAACTCGAAGGAGCCAATCCATGAAGACACGCTTTGGTCGCGTTCGGGTGATAACACTGGCGGTATTGGTGGTGGGCATTTTTGCCCTAATCGGGACCGCGGCGGCACAAAAATCGGAAGTGCCGAAGGAGCAAAACCGACTTGCACTGGGGGAGGAGCACGTAAAACAGCTGCTGCTGTTGATGAACAGCGATGCGCATGGGATGGTCTCGAAACAGGAGTATATGAAGTTCATGGAGGCGGAGTTCCGGAGGCTGGATAAGAGCAATAGCGGAGAGCTGAATGCGCGGCAATTGACGCAATCGGGTTTGGCGGCGACTCGCTTCACCGGGAAGTGAGCGGAGAAAAGGAATATTGCGGACGGCTCGCCGAAGTGGCGAGCATTGCGGTGGATTCCGAGTAGATCCAGGGAAAAACCCACCTGAGTTGATGTGGGCCTGGTGTGCTTGAGCGTGCGCCGTTCCTTGCGCCGGGCGAGTAGTTGCTTCCCAAGAATGAAGAATTCAGAGAATTTGAGCGATTCCGCGGCGAAGGCGGTTCGTTGCCCGGCGGTTGCGGGTCCATTACACTAGACTGGCTTTGCAAACCATCCGAGGATTCCGCTGATGCTGATTGTCATGCAATCTCATGCCACCGAGGAACAGGTGCGCGCGGTGTGCCACCGGATCGAATCGCTGGGGTTGAAAGCGCACCCGATACCGGGGTCGGGGCGAACGGCAATCGGGATCACTGGAAATTCCGGAGCAGTGGACTTGGGAGTGCTGGAGTCGATGGCGGGGGTCATCGAATGCATCCCCGTAACCAAGCCGTACAAGTTGGTTTCCCGCGACGCAAAAGAAGAAAACTCGATTATCAGGATAGCGACGCCGTCAGGCGAGGTGCTGGCGGGCGGCCCGTACGTGGCGATGGTAGCGGGGCCGTGCGCGGTGGAGACGGAGGAGCAGGCGTTGGCGATTGCGCAGCAACTGAAGGCCACGGGAGTGCGGCTGTTCCGCGGAGGAGCCTACAAACCACGAACGTCGCCGTACTCGTTTCAGGGTCTGGGATTGCAGGGATTGCAGATTCTGTCGCAAGTGCGGAAGCAATTTGGGTTTGGAATCGTGACTGAGGCGGTCGATAACGAATCGCTGGACCTGGTGGAGGAATACGCCGACGTGATCCAGATTGGCGCGCGAAACATGCAGAATTTTTCACTGCTGAAACGAGCTGGACGGACGAAACGTCCGATCCTGCTGAAGCGCGGGATGTCCGCGACTTTGGACGAGTTTTTGATGGCCGCCGAATATATTTTGTCGGAAGGCAACTACAACGTGATGCTGTGCGAGCGGGGAGTGCGCACGTTTTCGGATTTTTCGCGGAACACGCTGGACCTGGCAGTGGTGCCGGCGGTGCAGAAACGGAGTCACTTGCCAATTCTGGTGGACCCGTCGCACGGGACCGGCAAACGGCATAAAGTGCTGCCACTCTCGCGGGCCGCGGTGGCGGTGGGCGCGGATGGATTGCTAGTGGAAGTGCATCACGAGCCGGAGAAAGCGCTGTCGGATGGGATTCAGTCGATCCTGCCGGAGGAGTTCGCGAGGTTGGTGCAGGAAGTGCGGCAGATCGCGCATGTGCTGGAGCGGGAGATTAATTGAAGAAGTGGCGAGTGGCGAGTGGAAGAGCTAAGAAGAAAAGCTAAGGCAGAGGCACATAGAGCGCCGGAGCGAAGAGGATTCACGGCCTGGCTGCGGGAGCTGGGCTCCCGCTGATCGACCCGGAGTTATTGGAGTTTCTAGCAAACGCGGCAGCTGGGTTGGCGCAGTCCCGTAATGCTCGCATTCCTAATTACCGTGCTAGCACAAACGATACTGGGCGGTAACCACTCCTAAGACTGAAACAGATAACGACGGCAAATGGGATGTGCGTGAGATTTGTTATGCTGGGGACATTGCCATGTCTTCCGGGAAAAACTACCGCGCGTACTTTGTAGTGTGCCTGCTTGCCGTGTTCGGCACGGTTATTTTGTTGCGAGAGCACCGGCCCTCGTTTCTACGGCCGAGCTTGCACATGTGCGCGTATGTGGCCCTGGCAGATGGGACGATGGCGATCCTGGACCTGGCGAAATTGCAGGCGGTAGGGAGAATCAGCGTTGGGCCGACGATTTCCGATTTGCGGGAACAGACCAAGCGCGAGGAAATTTGGGGAGTATCGACGAGTGGCGGATACGTGTTCGTGGTGGATACGCCGACGAACCGGGTGACGCGCATACCCGTGGGGCCGTCGCCGTATTCGCTGGATTTTTCTTCTTCGGGGAACCGCATTTACACCACGACGGCGGGGTCGGACCAGCTAGTGGCGGTGGACGCCGGTTCGCGGCAGGTGTACGGGCGGGCACACACCAACTCGGAGCCGATGCAAGCGAGGCTGACGCCGGACGAGAAGAACATAGTGGTGGTGAACCGTCGAGCGGGGATGGTGTCGATTCACGACGCGCGAACGTTGCAACTGTTGAGTTCGGTGGCGGTGATTGCGGCACCGGAAGAGGTGGTGGTGGCGCCGGATAGCAAGCTGGCGTTTGTGATGAGCCGGACGCAAAACCGATTGTCGGTGGTGGACTTAGAACGCGCGGTGTTGGTGACCAACCTGGAGTTGGCCGGGAAACCCATGCAGATCCTGCTGAAGCCGGATGGCGGAGAGTTGTACGCGATTTCCCCGGAGGCGCACGGGCTGCAGGCGATCAACACGTGGACGCATGAAGTGGGAGACACGATGGTGCTGGGATTCGCGCCAAGCTATGCGGTGATCAGCGCGGATAGTTCGGAGATGTATGTAACCGATTACGCGGCGGCGCGCGTGATTCCGCTGGACATCAACAACCGGAGATTGCTGGAGCGTCCGATACCGGTGGGAGGAACGGCGGGGCCGATGCGCTTTTCCCCGGCGGATCGGGGCGCGGAAGCAGCGATGCTGCTGGTGGCCGATCAGTCGTCGGATGATGTAGCGGTAATCCGGACGCGAACGGATTCGCTGATAACGCTGATTCCGGTGGGAGCACAGCCGGAACGGATAGCCGTGAAGATGTTTTAAGTTATAAGTTGGAAGTTCTAAGTTTTTGGTTTTGCAAAACGGTGTGTTCCCTTCCCTTGCGCTCCGGCCAGGCAAAGTGCTACCAAAGAACAGAGTCGGGCCAGGGTCGCTCCCTTCCTTCGCGAAGACCCCGCCATAAAGAAAAAGGCTAGCCATGAGTACAGAACCGAATCGCGCAGCGTGGCTGCAAGGGCCGGCGGCGAAATGTCAGCCGGAACCCACAGCCAGTTATGCATGTTGGCGAGTGATTTTGCTGGGAGCGCCCGGAGTGGGCAAAGGAACGCAAGCTCAATTGCTGCACGAACGACTGCGGGCGTGTCACTTGTCGACCGGCGACGTGTTTCGGGCGGCAGCCACGCAGAAGGATTGTGTGCCGACACCAGCGATGGCCAGAGCGCTGGAGTGCATGCGACGAGGCGAGTTGGTTGCGGACGAAACGGTGTGGGAAATGGTTCGGGAACGAGCCGGATGCCTGCGCTGCGGGGGAGGGTTTTTGTTGGACGGATTCCCACGAACGTTAGCGCAGGCGCAACTGCTGGACGACTTTCTGAGGGGAGAAAAGCTGACGCTGAATGCGGTGATTAATTACGAATTGCCGGTCGCAGAGATCGTGTCGCGGCTGAGTGGACGAAGGACTTGTTCGCAATGCAAAGCGGTGTACCACGTGAGCAATCAGCCGCCGCGGCGCGAAGGGATTTGCGATCGCTGCGGAGGAGCACTGTTTCAGAGAGAAGATGACCGGGCAGAGTCGATTCGAGTGCGGCTGGACGCCTACGAGAGAAGCACCGCGCCGCTGATCGAGTTTTATCGAGGGCAGGGACTATTAGTGGCGGTTGCGGCAAGCGGGTCGCCCGAGGAGATATGCGATCGAGCGATGGAGGAGTTGCAGAGCCGGGTGTGAAAAAGATTAAGGCTACAGTGGTCAGCCCCCACTCCCGGTAGCAAGAGTGGGGGCTTCTTTTTGGTGCAGCAGATCAGCCCGCGCCGGTACGCCAGTGCCGAAGGATGCGTGAACTGATTGTGCCGCTGCTTATACTTCCGCAAAAGCAGCGATGCAGTTCCCCGAAGCGGCAGATTATTTTGCAGAAGTTTCTTCGGCCATTCGCTGATGAGAAACACAAGATGCAGGAACATTTTTCGCCGGCAATTTCTTCCCTGGCGCCCGGAAGCGCGGGGGAAAGCCGCAGGGCTAACAAAAGGCTGGATCTGGACTGCAAAGCTGAGTTTTGAACTGCGACGCGGAAAATACCAGTACAGGAGAATTTTTCTCTAGCCAGCAGTTTTGACCGGAGCAATCGATTTTAACTGCGGTAAAAAAGTCTACGTCACCAATTGACGTTCTGAAACGTCCAACAACTTGTACCCAGCCATTTCAGAATGGAGAGGCTCCATGGCATCACCAGCTTTTTCCCCAGCGCTCGACCCCATCACCGGCTACGAAGACCTTCGCGACTTGACACATCCGCGACATGCGCTAACGCAGTTTTACCGTGCATTCAACACGCGAGACATCATGCTGATGCGACAAAACTGGTCACCTTTCGACGATATTTCCATGAGCAACCCACTGGGCGGAATCAAACGAGGCTGGCCAGAGATTCGGCGAGTTTATGAACGGCTCTTTTCGGCGCCGGCGACGATCACGGTGGAGTTTTCCAATTACTCGCTGCACGTGTGCGGGGACATTTTCTATGCGGTGGGACGCGAACGAGGACGATTCGAAAGCGAGCACGGCAGTTTTGACCTGGAATTTCGCACCACGAGAGTGTACCGGGTGCTGGAACGGCGGTGGAGGCAGGTCCACCATCATGGATCGGTGGAAGATGCGGCGCTGCTGGAACGGTATCAAAGCGCGGTGAATGCGTTAACGGATTCGTTTGGGAACGCGGGAACGGACAGGTGGAAGGCCGTTGGGGCAACCCGCGCGATCAGGGATTAAACCAGAACTTCACCACTTCGGTTGCTTTGGATTGTGCGGGCTTGCCGGCTTGCGTGGCGGGAGAGTATTGGTATTGCTTCAAAGCATCGACAGCTGCCTGGCGCAGGGCTTGCGGACCAGATAGCACTTTCACATCGGCGACATGACCGGAAGCATCGATGAGCACTTCGGCTCTGACGTCGCCGGTGATGTAGTTGCGCATGGCGTCGGGCGGGTAGACCGGGGAGGCGGGCTTCAGCAACTTGGGAGGAAGAACAGCCGCGTCGGTGGGCACGAGGTCGGACGAGGTTGTGGGTTCAGCAGTGGGCGGAGCAGCGTGATCTTCTGTGGAATTGTGGCGAGCCGCAGATTTGTTTTTGTCGAGTGCCCGGGAGGGAGTTGAGGGCTGCTCGACAGGAGTTCGTGCGGGGGCGGTAGAGGCAGCGGGTTCGGATTTTACCCTCGGCGGTTCCGCATCTTTGGCGGCGTTGAGTTTTGCCGGAGTGGGGGCGGCCGAGGCTGAGACGACATGCGTGGCGGACGCTGGTGCTGGCGGCTTTGGCGGCGCGGGCTTGGGCTTGAGCGCTGTTTTGGGGGCAGAGGTGGCCGCGCGTTGCGTGAGAGGGAGATAGCGCCACCATTGGCCGTACCAACTGGCACCGGCGAGGGCGGCGAGCAGCACAACAACCAAAGCAACGACGCGAACCTTGCTGGTCGAGGCGGGGACGGCGCTCGCGGCTTGTCCGTGTGGCGGTTGATGAGGCAGTTGGGAGAAGTCGAGTTCGGGCTTGGGCAGCAAGTCGTCGCCAGAGGCGTCACCAGCCGGTGGAGTCGTAGCGGGCTTCGTGTCGAGAGCGGGCTCGGGTTTGCGAACAGGTAGAGCCATCCTGACGACCGGTCGAGGAACGGGAGATTTGTCTTTGGCGTCAGGCATGAGGAGTGCGGGCGCTGGCTCCTGGCTCGTGGGCGGCGGAGCAGGGTTGTTCACCGGAGCAGGCTGTGCGGAGGACGGGATGGCGTGCGGCTCGGCGGCGACCGGCTTGGCATCAGCGGGAACTGGATTCGGCGATCGCGGAGCAGCGGGAGAGGGGTTGGCCGCAGGTTTAGGCGCAGGCTGAGCCGCCTCGTTTTTTTGAGCCACGAGCAACTGTGCGCGAAGCGCTTCGACTTCTTTGCGCAATTGATCGACATCTTCGGGCGGGTGAGTGGCGAGAGGCGAATCGCTTTCGGGTGTGGTGGTCTGTTGAGCGTGAAGGTGGTCAGGAAGGTTCAATTTAGGAGCGTGATCAGGATCGGCAGGAAAGCCGACCTCCCAGAAATTCGGGCGGTCCTCGGTGAATTGCAGTTCGACATAGCAGGACTGCTGCTGAACGTCGCGGCGACGCAGGACCTGGCAAACCACTTCATGATTGGTTTTCTTATTGGTGAGGAAAAGCAGTTGGCCGGGAGAAACGGGAGCGACCAGACGAATGACGGCGCCATCTTTGAAAACTAAAACAGTGGTGGTGTCTTCGGAAAAGAGGTCGCGCGAACCGTTGTCGGAGGCGGGCTTGGCTCCGCTGACCGCTACGGCCACTTCGAGCGGGACGGGATTGGGCCGGGGTTGGGCGGCTTGCTCCGGAGTGCCGGAGGTGGATAACGGAGGAAGCGTATTGGCTGCGGAAGACACGGAATCCGGTCCTTGGCTGTCCAAATTGTGGCGGCGTCTGGAGCGCAGACGGAACAGCGACTGCGCAGAGAAGCACTGGATCTATTGTTTGTTGCGAGCAGCGGAGACACCATAGTACGCGCGTACAGGCGTGACCAATGCAGCCACAAGAGCGCAAAGGGTGAGAAATTCCGGATCGGATCACGCCAAAGCAGGCAGCGGTTGCGGTTCTTGTTCCTTGCGCATGGAGGGGAACTTGCCGTAAGTCATGCCCCGCCACAGCCATTCCATGGGCCCAAAGCGATAGCGGCTCAACCACCAATTGCTGAAGAGCACTTGCGCGGAATACAGGACGACAGTGGGAACCAATCCCCAGGCGGGACCGATGTGGCCGAACAGACCGGTGGTGTAGCTATAGAAAAAGAGCGTGCAGAGAACGGATTGCATGAGGTAGTCGGTCAGGGCCATGCGGCCAACAGCCGCAAAGGGCTGCAGAAACCTCCGCCAGTCGGCATGCAGGAAAATCAGAGCCAGGCCACTCATATAGCCGGCGCTCAAGATGTGGGAACCCGGCAGCCAGAGCACACCGGCCGACCAACCCCACAGGGAGACGCGGGCTGGGGGCACAATAGCCTGCACGACGGCGACGTAGGTGCTGATAGCCACGCCCAAGGGCAAGCAAACGGCGCAGACACGGCGCAAGATGGGCTTGTATTGGTCCAGATGTTGGACAATGCCGGCGCGCCAGACCCACATGCCGAGGAGAAAAAGAGCAGCGGCATAGATGGCGAAACCGGTAGTGGGCAACTGGTGTTTCCACTCGACCCAATTCTGGGCCAGGATCTGGCGGACGGTGCCGTGGGCGTAGATGTTGATGACCGCGTGCAGCTTGGCCATGTCCGGCGGTTTGGGATCCATCCAAGAGCGGTGCCAGCGAGTGAAATAGATGCTGAGGAAGAAAGTGCTGACCACGATGGGCAAGGCGATCAGACTGCCAGCCCACCAGAGCAGGGTCTTCTGCTGACGATTGCGGAACAACAACAGAATCGCACCGGAGAAAGCATAGGTCAGGAGAATGTCGCCGCCCCAGATCAAGATGCCATGGATGAGTCCGAACAGCGCCAAGGCCAACAAGCGACGCGGGTAGAAGCTGAGGAAGCGCACGCCACGGGCGTCCGCACGGCTCATCTGAATGGCGAAACCCATGCCGAAGAGGAAGGAGAAAATGGTAATGAATTTGCCCTGGATGAAGGCGTCGATAAAAAGCTGCGCGAGCACGTCGGCACGGCTGTGGAACAACACGGCAATGTGGTCGTAGCAGTCCAGAGGGGCAAAGAAGGCGCGCATATTGGCGGCCAGGATGCCGAACAGGGCCATGCCCCGGAGGACGTCGATGAAGAGAATACGCTCGGAGAGGCTGACGGGCCCGACGCGGGGCGAGTCCGCCAGAGACAACTGCGTTTCCATGTGCCACCCCACCTGGATCGTGTCGGAGTTGAGTCTAAGTTCTCCGCTCTTGGTGACGGAATGCTTTTGGAAATAGGCCCTATTGACCAGCGCCGGGGGGCAAGCCTCCCAGCCTCCTGGATATACGGCTAGCGCGGAATGGAAGTTTCAGCCCCGGAGGAACAGATAGCTCGAGTAGTTTGGTGGGGCCCCCGAAAGCTTGGAGCTAGAGGGCTCGGGTGCGCCGCAGGGAGCCTGTAAGCTGAACGATAAGCAGGCCTAAACCGGCTGGCCAGGCCCCTTTTCTGGCCTAACGGGCAGTTGTGAGTGGACCGGAGGGCGACCGACACTAGACCTACTATGAGCTGCCTGATGCGGCGGTTGGTATTGTTCGTGGTGGTGTGGGTGGCGGCGTTGGCATTGGCCTCCTGCGGGACGTCTTCGAAGAGCGGCACGGGCACATCAGGACAAAACGGAGGATCCGGCTCCGGGACTGGGGCAGAAGCTG